>DATJJB010000450.1:0-27430 GCA_035492655.1 Kutzneria sp.
CCGTTGAGCCACACCGAGGTCGCGCCGGCCGAGCCGCCGCTCTGCGACGACAGGGTGATGCCGGTCTGCGTGCCGTCGCCCACGAACTTGCCGCGGTACCAGGTGTTTCCGGTGTGGAAACCGTAGTCGTCGGCGAACAGCACCGGCAGCGAGCCGGCGACCGTGCTGCTGTTGGAGGTCATCTTGTCGGCCACCGGCCAGCGGGAGTCGTCGAAGCCGGGCTGGCTCTCCGGCGATTCCTGCTGGTGCTTCCAGTCGGTCAGCGCCGGCAGCGTGACCGGCTTGGCCACCGGCAGCGTGCCGGTCCGGCTGCCGCTGCTGGCGGTCTGGGTCCTGACGTCGCGCCCGTTCCACGTGATCTTGTCAGCGCTGCTGAACACCTCGACCGAGCCGTCGGTGTCGGTGTCGCCGGTCAGGGCCAGCGTGCGACCGGAAGCCTTGGCGGTGCGCAGGAGGTGCGTGCCACGGACCAGCACCGGCCCGGCGGCGGTGTCCTGACGCCAGAACGTCTCCGCGGTCGCCTTGTCTCCCAGCAGGAGCAGCAGAGGCCGCGCGCCCGGCTCGCTGACCAGCACCCGTGTGAGTCCCTTGTGGACGTAGTTCAGCCGGAGATCACCGCGAGCGGCGTCCCAGGTGCTGGTGGCGTCGCCGCCCAGCACGGTCACGGTCGGCTGCTTGGCGTAGCGCAGCACGGTCTCGCCCGGCCCGCCGGCATCCCCGTACAGGACGGCGATGTCACGGTTGCCGATGGTGGCGTTGGTCATGAGCTCGGACGTCGAGTACTGCATCCGCGACTGACCGAGGTCGTAGCCGGCGACCAGGATCTTCGACTGGCGGCCGTTCAGCGTGATGCCGGTGTCCGGCTGCTGCGGCACCGACGGGTAGTAGTCGTTGGTCGCCGCCGACAACAGGTCGACCGCGTCGACCACGACGAAGGCGCCCGTGGCAGCGGGGTTCTTCTGGCCGGTGACGACGATCTTCAGCGTGTGCGGGCCGTCGGCCAGCCCCCGGACCTCGTAGCCGGTCAGCTGGTTCTGCTTGGTCGCCGAGTACAGATCGACGGTGCTGACCTTGGTGCCGTCCAGGTACACGTCGGCGATGCCGTGGTTGCCGTCCTTGGACGTGATCCAGCGGATTCCGCCGCCGGTGAAAGGAATGTTCACGCTATCACCGGCCGTGTTGGAGAACGACTCCGTGTGCTGGTAGTCGCCGCCGGTGTAGTTCTGCTCCGGCCCGACATGGCTCCAGGAGCCGGTGTAGGCCACGGCCGGATCGTCGTACGTGTAGCCGGAGTGCGCGGCCAGGTCGAGTGCGACGTGCGTGGTGTCGGTCGCCGTCGACGTGGAGTTGCTGTGCCGCAAGGTGTGGAACTGGGTGTGCGTGTCGGGGTTGATGCGGGCGGTGTCGGTCAGCGCGCCGGAGGTGAGCGGGGCCGAGCCGAGGCCGTCGGTCTTGGTCAGCGGCGCCACCGACTGCGTGAACTCGCCGATCAGCTTGTCCTCGTAGTACTTCGGGTCCAGCTGGCGGCTCTCGGTGATCGCCGCGCCGTAGTCGTAGGAGGTGTAGTTCTGCGGGATCGCGCTCCAGCCCCACGAGGTGCCGCCGTAGAGCATGTAGAAGCTCTGCGCGGTCGCCCCGGCGGCGATGTTCTGCTTGTAGAACACGTTCGCGAACTGGTCGTTGATCAGCTGTCCGCACTTGGCGTAGCCCGGGCCGCCCCACGGGTCGAACGCGCCGCCCTGGAATTCCGGCGTGTACAACGGCTTGCCCGCCGGGTGGTCGTAGCTGATGTCGGGGACGCCGTTCCAGGCCGTCGGGTTCGAGCAGTCGAAGCCCTGCGGGTAGGAGTCGGGGCCGTCCACGTCCAGCGCCGCCGCGCCCGAGTTGAAGGTGCCGTTGTTGTTGCCCGTCAACGGCACCTTGATGCCGTCGGCCTTGGCCTTGTCCTCGAGGTGCTTCATGTAGGTGCGGCCGGCGTCGCTGCCGTTGTAGTACTCGTTCTCCACCTGGTAGGCGATCACGCTGCCGCCGCCGTCGGTGAGCTGGTGCCGCTTGAGGATGCCGTCGATCTGCGACTGCCACTCGTCGGAGTAGGCCAGGTAGGTCGGGTCGGCCGAGCGGGTGTGTCCCGGCGTGGTGGACAGCCAGGTCGGGAAGCCGCCGCCGTCCACCTCGGCGTTGATGTACGGGCCGGGCCGCGCGATCACGTACAGCCCGGCCCGCTCGGCCATGTCCAGGACCTTGTCGATGTCCCGGACGCCGCTGTAGTCGTAGACGCCCTGGGCCGAGGACTGGTAGCCCCAGTCGAAGTACAGCGAGGTGGCGTTGAAGCCGGCCGCCTTCATCTTCTGGAAGATGTCCAGCCACAGGTCCGGGCTGGGCAACCGGTAGTAGTGGAACTCCCCCGACCACAGGTAGGTCCGCTTGCCGTCGATCAGGAACGAGTAGCCGTCGTAGCTGATCGTGTGGCTCGCCCTCGGTGGCGCGGCGGCGGGCGCGGCCGTCGCGGGCACCACCCCGGTCAGCGCCAACGCGACACTGCCGAGCAGCGCCAGCAGTGTTCTGGGTAAGCGCATGTCCTGCCTCCTGGGAGTGCCACTCTGCACCGAAACCAGCATGAAAACTAAGGAACCGACCACAGTCCGTCAAGATTCAACATTTTCACGGTCATGAACGAGTGGCGCGGCGCTTGGTCCAGATGTCGTAGGCGACCGCCGCGAGCAGCACCAGGCCCTTGACCAGCATGACCTGCTCGCTGGGGGCGCCGATGAGGGACATGCCGTTGTTGATCACGGCCATGATCAGGCCGCCGGTGATCGCGCCGATCACCTTGCCAACGCCGCCCTGCACGGCCGCGCCGCCGATGAACGCCGCCGCGATGGCGTCCAGCTCGAACGAGGTGCCCGCGGTCGGGCCGGCCTGGTTGAGCCGGCCGGCGAAGATCACCCCGGCCAGCGCCGACAGCACGCCCATGTTGACGAAGATCCAGAACACCACCGACTTGACCTTGACGCCGGACAGCGTCGCCGCCTGCAGGTTGCCGCCGATGGCGTAGATCCGGCGGCCGAACACGGCGCGCGTGGTGAGCAGCGAGTACCCCAGCACCAGCGCGGCCAGCAGCACCAGCACCCACGGGATGTTCTTGAACCGGGCCAGCTGCACCACGACCGCCAGCACCACCACGCCGGCCCCGACGATCTTGAGCAGGAACACCGGGAACGGGTCGACCGCCTGGAGGTACTGCACGCGGCCCCGCCGGGTGCGCCACTGGGAGAAGCCGATGCCGGCCACCACCAGCACGCCCACCAGCAGGCTCACCACGTCCGCGCCGCCCAGCGGGCCGAGGCCGACGTTGCCGAGGTAGCCGTCGGTGAAACCGTTGGACAGCGTGCGGATCGGGTCCGGGAACGGGCCGATCCCCTGGTTTCCCAACACGGTCAGCGTGAGCGCGCGGAACACCAGCATGCCGGCCAGCGTCACGATGAACGCCGGGATGCCGAAGTAGGCGATCCAGTACCCCTGCCAGGCGCCGATGATCCCGCCGACCACCAGCGTGATCAGCAGCGCCAGCAGCCACGGCACGTGCATGTTGACCATCAGCACGGCCGACACCGCACCGGTTACCGCTACCACCGACCCCGCGGACAGGTCGATGTGCCCGGCGATGATGATCAGGATCATGCCGATGGCCAGGATCAGCACGTACGAGTTCTGCACGATGATGTTGGAGATGTTCTCCGGTTGCAGCATCGTGCCGCCGGTCAGCACCGAGAACAGCACGACGATCAGCGCGAACGCCACGTAGATGCCGCTCTGCCGCGGGTTGAACGACCACCGGCGCGGCGCTCGGTCGATCTTGCCGGAGATCCGCTCCGCCTCGACGGTGCTGCTCATGGGTAGTGCTCCTGGTTCCTGGTCATGTGCTGCATCAACCGTTCCTGGGTGGCCTGCTCCCGGCTCAGCTCACCGGTGATCCGGCCGGCGGCCAGCGTGTAGATCCGGTCGCACAGGCCGAGCAGCTCGGGCAGCTCCGAGGAGATGACCAGCACGGCCTTGCCCTCGTCGGCCAGCCGGTTGATGATCGAGTAGATCTCGTACTTGGCGCCGACGTCGATGCCGCGGGTCGGCTCGTCGAGTATCAGCACGTCCGGATCGGTGAAGATCCACTTGGACAGCACGACCTTCTGCTGGTTGCCGCCGGACAGCGTGCCCACCGCGGTGCTCACGGTCGGCACCTTGATGTTCATGCTCTGCCGGAACCGGCCGGCGACGCGGTACTCCTCGTTCTCGTTCACCCAGCCGCGGCGGGCCAGCCGGGACAGGCCCGCCGCGGAGATGTTGCGCTTGACGTCCTCGATCAGGTTGAGGCCGTAGCGCTTGCGGTCCTCGGTGACGTAGGCGATGCCGTGCGCGACGGCCTCCCGCACCGTGCGGGCCTCGATCGGCCGGCCGTCCTTGACCAGCCGGCCGGAGATGTCCCGGCCGTAGGAGCGGCCGAACACGCTCATCGCCAACTCGGTGCGGCCGGCGCCCATCAGGCCGGCCAGCCCGACGATCTCGCCGCGCCGCAGCACCAGGTTGGCCCGGTCGACCACGAGGTGGTCGGGCCGGGTGGGGTTGCGCACCGTCCAGTCCTCGATGCGCAACGCCACCTTGCCGATTTTCGGTTCGTGCGGGGGAAAGCGGTGTTCCAGGTCGCGGCCGACCATGCCGGCGATGATCCGGTCCTCGGTGACGTCGCCGGCGTCCATGGTCTCGATCGTCCGGCCGTCGCGCAGGATGGTGATCGAGTCGGCGACCGCCATGACCTCGTTGAGCTTGTGCGAGACGATCACGCTGGTCACGCCGTCCGCGCGCAGACCCCGGAGCAGGTCGAGCAGGTGCGCGGAGTCGTCCGCGCCCAGCGCCGCGGTCGGCTCGTCCAAAATCAAGAGTTTGACCTCTTTGGACAGTGCCTTGGCGATCTCCACCAGCTGCTGCTTGCCCACGCCGAGCTCGCCGACCGGCGTGACCGCCGGCTCCCGGAGCCCGACGCGGTCAAGCAGCTCGGCGGCCCGGTGGTTGGTCCGGTTCCAGTCGATCAGCCCGCCGGTGGCCTGCTCGTTGCCGAGGAAGATGTTCTCCGCGATGGACAGCTGCGGGCACAGCGCCAGCTCCTGGTGGATGATCACGATGCCGGCGCGCTCGCTGTCCCGGATGCCGCCGAACCGGCAGACGTCGCCGTCGAAGGAGAACTCCCCGTCGTACGTGCCGTGCGGGTAGACGCCGGAGAGCACCTTCATCAGCGTGGACTTGCCGGCGCCGTTCTCGCCGCAGATGGCGTGGATCTCGCCGCGGCGCACGGACAGACTCACCTCGGCCAGCGCCCGCACGCCCGGGAACGACTTGCCGATACCGGTCATCGTCAGCATGGCCGCTACTTCAGCTGGCCGGCGGTGTAGTAGCCGGAGTCGACCAGCGTGGCCTGGTAGTTGTCCTTGGTCACGATCACCGGCTGGAGCAGGAAGGACGGCACGACCTTCTTGCCGTTGTCGTAGTCCTTGGTGTTGTTGACCTGCGGCTTGGCCCCGGTCAGCAGCGCCTGCGCCATGTCGACCGCGGTCTTGGCCAGCTGGCGGGTGTCCTTGAACACGGTGGAGTACTGCTCCCCCGCGATGATCGACTTCACCGACGCCACCTCGGCGTCCTGGCCGGTCACCACCGGGTAGGGCTGGCCGGCGGTGCCGTAGCCGTTGCTCTTGAGCGCGGACAGGATGCCGATGGACAGCCCGTCGTACGGCGAGAGCACGCCGTCGACCTTGGTCGAGGCGCTGTAGGTCTTGGTGAGCAGGTCCTCCATGCGCTTCTGCGCGGTCGCCGGGTCCCACCGCAGGATGGCGCAGGTGGCGAAGTCGGTCTGGCCGCTCTTGACCACCAGCGAGCCCTTGTCCACGTACGGCTTGAGCACGGACATCGCGCCGTTGAAGAAGAAGGTGGCGTTGTTGTCGTCCGGCGAGCCGGCGAACAGCTCGATGTTGAGCGGGCCCTTGAGGTCGGGGTCCTTGCGCTTCAGACCGGTCAGCAGCGAGGTCGCCTGCTCCACGCCGACCTTGAAGTTGTCGAAGGTGGCGTAGTAGTCCACATTGGCCGTGTTGCGGATCAGACGGTCGTAGGAGATCACCGGGATGTGCCGGTCGGCGGCGTCCTGGAGCTGCGTGGTCAGCGCCGTGCCGTCGATGGAGGCCACGATCAACGCCTTGGCGCCCTTGGTGATCTGGTTCTCGATCTGGTTGGCCTGGGTCGGGATGTCGTTCTCGGCGTACTGCAGGTCGACCTTGTAGCCGAGCTTCTCCAGCGCGCCCTTGATGTTGTCGCCGTCGTGGATCCAGCGCTCGGACGACTTGGTCGGCATGGTGACGCCGACGAGGGCCCCGGCATTGGACCCGGCCGCCGGCGCCTGGTCGACGGTCTTCACGGTCGAGCCGCAGGCGGTCAGCGTCAGGACGACACCGAGCGCCGTTGCCCAGCGGAACAACTTCATCGTTACTCCTCAGAATCCCTGTGCGAGCCGGTAGTAGGCCTGGTTCCAGCGGATTCGGTCGCCGAAGTCGGCGCCGACGGTGTGCTCGTCGATCACGAGCAGTTCGGTGGTGAGCATGGCCGCGAAGTCGCGCAGCGCGTTGGTGTCGACGGCCTGGGTCAGCACCGTGTGGTGCGGGCCGCCGGCCATCAGCCACGCCTCGGCCGACTCGGCCAGCGTCGGCCTCGGCCGCCAGACCGCCCGCGCGACCGGCAGGTTCGGCAGCGGCTCGTCCGGCGGCACGACGTCGATCTCGTTGGCCACGAACCGGAAACGGTCGCCGAGGTCGACCAGACCGATCACCACGCCCGGCCCGGACGCCGCGTCGAACACCAGCCGCACCGGGTCCTCACGGCCGCCGATGCCCAGCGGGTGGACCTCGCAGGACGGCCGCTCGGCGGCGATGCTCGGGCAGACCTCCAACATGTGCGCGCCGAGGATCTTCGGCTCGCCCGGTCCGAAATGATAGGTGTAGTCCTCCATGAACGACGAGCCGCGGCCGGTGCCGCGGCCCATCGCCTTGACCGCGGCCAACAGCGTCGACGTCTTCCAGTCGCCCTCGCCGCCGAACCCGAAGCCGTCGGCCATCAGCCGCTGCACGGCGATCCCCGGCAACTGCCGCAGCCCGCCGAGATCCTCGAAGTTCGTGGTGAACGCGCCGAAACCGCCCTCGGTCAGGAACTGCCGCAGGCCGACCTCGATGCGGGCGGCGTACCGCAGCTCGTCCTGCCCGGCCCGCACGTGATAGGCGGCGATGTACTCGGCCACCACCTCGTCGACGGCGTTGTCCGGCGCCGCGTCGACGTACTCGACAAGGTCGTTGACGCCATAGGTGTTGACCGAGACGCCGAAGCGCAGTTCCGCCTCGACCTTGTCGCCCTCGGTCACGGCGACGTCGCGCATGTTGTCGCCGAACCGGGCCAGCCGCAGGGATCGCAGGTGCGCCACCCCGATCGCCGCCCGCGTCCAGTCCTCGATCCGCTGCTGCAACCGCTCGTCGGTCGCGTGTCCGGCGACCGTCTTGCGGACCGCGCCGATCCTGGTCTGCACGAACCCGAACTCCCGGTCGCCGTGCGCGGCCTGGTTGAGGTTCATGAAGTCCATGTCGATCGTCGCCCACGGCAGCTCCCGGTGCAGCTGGGTGTGCAGGTGCAGCAACGGTTTCCGCAACGCGTCCAGGCCGGTGATCCACATCTTGGCCGGCGAGAACGTGTGCATCCAGGCGATCACGCCGACACAGTCGGGATCGCTGTTGGCCGCCACCATCACCTGGCGGATCGCGGCCGCGTCGGTCAGCACCGGCTGGCCGACGATCTCCGCCGGGATCCGGCCCGACGCCGTCAGCAGCTGCTGCACCTGCTCCGACTGGCTCGCCACCTGGCGCAGCGTGTCCTCGCCGTAGAGATGCTGGCTGCCGGTCAGGAACCACAGCTTCGGCTTGCTGGCACTCATGGCTGGGTCTTCTCCTGTCGCTGCCCGTAGACGTTCTGGTAGCGCTCGTGCAACCGGTCGACGTCCTCACGCCGCAATGCCGGCAGCTCGCCGAGCTGGTGTGCGATGTGGACGGTCCTGGCCACGTCCTCCACCATCACCGCCGCCTTCACCGCGGCCCTGGCGTCCTTGCCGACCGTGAACGGCCCGTGATTGCGCATCAACACCGCCGGTGATCGGCTGGTGCGCAGGGTTTCCACGATGCCCTGCCCGATCGAGTCGTCGCCGATGAGCGCGAACGGCCCGATCGGGATCTCGCCGCCGAACTCGTCCGCGATCATCGTGAGCACGCAGGGAATCGGCTCACCCCGTGCCGCCCAAGCCGTTGCGTAGGTCGAGTGCGTGTGCACCACGCCGCCGATCTCCGGCATGTGGCGGTACACATAGGCGTGCGCCGCGGTGTCCGAGGACGGCGCGAGCTCGCCCTCGACCAGCTCGCCGTACAGATCCGTGACGACCATGTTGTGTTCGCCCAGGTCGTCGTAGGACACGCCGGACGGCTTGATCACCATCAGGTCCCGCCCCGGCACCCGCGCCGAGACGTTGCCCGCGGTCCAGATCACCAGCCCGTTGCGGGTCAGCTCCCCGTGCAGGTCCGCCACCGTCCGCCGCAACTGCCGGACGGTGTCTTGGACATCGGCCCCCACCGTCATAGCGCCCCCTTCGCCCGACGCCGGCGGCTCTTCAGCCGGCGCATGACCTCGTTGACCCCACGGCCGAAGTAGTCGTGCAGGGTCAGGTAGTCGGTGAACATCTCCTCGTACGCCGCCACGTTCTCCGGGACGGGCCGGTAGACCTCGCGCTGCACGGAGCCCATCGCCTTGGCGGCGGCGCGGATGTCCGAATAGGCGCCGGCGGCCACCGCGGCGTGGATCGCCGACCCGAGCGCCGGGCCGTTCTCCGAGCCGATCACCGACAGCGGCATGTCGATGACGTCGGCGTAGATCTGCATCAGCAGCGGGTTGCGGATCAGGCCGCCGGCCACCACGAACTCCGTCACCGGCACGCCGGCGTCGATGAAGGTGTCGATGATCATCCGGGTGCCGAAGGCGGTGGCCTCCAGCAGCGCCCGATAGGTGTCCTCGGCCCTGGTGGCCAGGGTCTGCCCGACGATCAGTCCGGACAGCTCGTGGTCGACCAGCACCGACCGGTTCCCGCTGTGCCAGTCCAGGACCAACAGCCCGTGCTCGGCGGGTTTCTGCTGGGCGGCCAGTTCGGACAGCAGCTCGTGCACCGAGATGCCGCGATCGCGGGCCGTGGCGTGGTACTCGGCCGGCACGCCGTGCTCCACGAACCAGCCGAAGATGTCGCCGACACCGCTCTGCCCGGCCTCGTAACCCCAGAGGCCCGGCACGATCCCGCCGTCCACGACGCCGCACATGCCCGGCACCTCGCGGAGTTCGGCGCCGTTCATCACGTGGCAGGTCGAGGTGCCCATGATGGCGACCATCTGACCGGGCTCCACGGCCTGCGCGGCGGGCGCGGTCACGTGCGCGTCGACATTGCCGACGGAGACCGCGATGCCGGCCGGCAGACCGGTCCACTCGGCGGCCTGCTCGCTCAGTCGGCCGGCCGCGTCGCCCAGCTGCCCCAACGGATGCGCCAGCTTGTCGAGCACGAAGTTCTCGAAGCCGGGGTTGAGCTCGCGCAGGTAGTCCTGGCTCGGGTAGGCGCCGTCCTGGTGGATTCCCTTGTAGCCGGCCGTGCAGGCGTTGCGGACGTAGTTGCCGGTGAGCTGCCAGACGATCCAGTCCGCCGCTTCGACGAAACGCCACATCGAGACGTACACCGCGGGCGCTTCCTCGAGGATCTGCAGCCCCTTGGCGAACTCCCACTCCGAGGAGATCAGGCCGCCGTACCTCGGCAGCCACTGCTCGCCGCGGACTCGGGCCAGCTCGGTGATCCGGTCGGCCTGCGCCTGCGCCGCGTGGTGCTTCCACAGCTTCACGTAGGCATGGGGCTCGGCGCGGAACTCCGGCAGCTCGCACAGGGGCGTGCCGTCGGCGGTCACCGGGATCATCGTGCAGGCGGTGAAGTCCGTGCCGATGCCGATCACGTCCTGCGCGCTGGCGCCGGCCGCCTTCAGCGCCGCCGGCACCGCGTTCTTCAGCACGTCCACGTAGTCGCTCGGCACCTGCAACGCCCAGTCCGGCGGCAGCGGGTGCCCGGTCGCCGGCAGTTCCTTCTCGACAACCGCATGGGGGTACTCGAACACCGCGCTGCCGAGTTCGGCCCCGTCCTCGACCCGCACCACCACGGCCCGGCCGGACAACGTCCCGAAGTCGACGCCGACCACCAGCTTGTCTGTTAGCGCTAACACCATGGCCGCAACCCCCTCCGCGGGCGAGCTGTGCACATCAACAACTCCTCGATCACCGTCGATCCGTTCTGTTAGCGCTAACACCATGCCTGAGCCGCAGTGCTGCGGATCAGCGGCGGGTCATCGCGGGCCGGTGCTCTCCCGCACGATCAGCTCCGGGGTGATCAGCTGACGCGTCCCGCCGTGCTCCTCGCGCAGCCGGGCCAGCAGCAGCTCGAACGCCTGCCGGCCGACCTGGATGAAGTCCTGCCGAATCGTGGTCAGTGGCGGACTGAAGTAGGCCGCCTCGGGCACGTCGTCGAAACCGACCACATGCACGTCTCGTGGCACGGACACGCCGGCCTCCGCGAAGGCCCGCAGCACGCCCAACGCCATCTGGTCGTTGGCGACGAACACCGCGGTGACGCCGCCCATCGCCACCAACTGCTGCCCCGCCTCGTAGCCGGAGCGGGGGCTCCAGTCGCCACGCAGGACCGGCGGCAGCTGGAGGTCGTAGGACTCCAGCGTTTCCAGCCAGCCCCGTTCCCGGGCCCGCGCCTCCAGCCAGTCCGACGGGCCGGCGACGTGCCACACGGTCTCGTGCCCCAAGGCCAGCAGGTGCTCGGTGGCCCGGCGAGCGCCGTCGTGCTGATCCACACTGACGACCGGGACCGGCGCGGACTCGGCAGCGCCGACGGCGACCAGCGCGACGTCCCGTGGGATGACCTCCAGCGCGTGGCCGGCGGACACGTGCGGGGCGATCACCAGAATGCCTTCGACCGCCTGCCGGCGCAGGTTCTCCACGGCGTCCGAAATGGACTGGAGCTGCGGCCGGCTGACGCTGGAGATGGTGATGGCGTAGCCGGCCTCGCGGGCCGCGTGCTCGATGCCGTACAGCGTGCTGGCCGGTCCGAACAGGGTGGAGTCGAGCGCGACCACGCCGAGCGTGTCGGACTTGCCGGTGGCCAGGGTCCGCGCGGCCGAGTTGGGGCGGTAGTCCAGCTCCTGGATCGCGGCCTGCACCCGCGCCCGGGTGTCGGGCCGGACCGGGCCGGTGCCGTTGATCACCCGGGACACCGTCATGTGCGACACGCCCGCGATCCCGGCGACGTCGGCCAGGCTCGCCTGGCGCATGCCTTGACCGCCGCCGGTCCGGCGACCGTCATCGGTCGTGCGTGCCACTGCGGTCAGCTCCCGTCGGGGTGAAGAGATGGAGAGGTGGTGGACAGTGTTAGCGATAACAGCGGCTCGGTCAATGGCCCCGGATATAACGGTTCAATCGAGTTGCCGCACGACGTACGGGCTGCGGAACACGCCGTCGGGATCGAGGCGGTCCCTGAGCTCACGGAAGGCGGCGAGCATCGGCCAGGACCCGTCCGAAGGGCGGTGGTGGAACAGCTTGCCCCAGTGCGCCCGGACACCGAACGGCGCCAGCCGCTCCTCGATCACCGGCAGCAGGGCCTCGACCTCGGCCTGCCGCGGGTGCCAGGTGAAATGCAGCGCCACCCGGTCGCCGCCCTGGGCCGGGCTGAGCCACTGGTCGTCGGCGGCGATGGCGCGGATCTCGGAACACAGCACCAGCGGGGCGATGCGGTCGCCGAGCCCGCGCAGCGCCTCGAACGCGGCCGTGGCGTGGCGGTAGGGCACGAAGTACTCGGACTGGAGCTCGTTGCCGGCGCTCGGCGTGAAACCGAGTTTGAAGTGCGGCAACCGTTCGTGCCACGGACCGGGGACGCCCAGCTGCTCGGTGCAGTTGTCGGCCGGCAGCCCGGCCGCGTGCGCCGGATGCCTCGGCCCGTCGGCCGGTCGCGCGCCGAACAGCTCCGCACGCTGGTCGGTGGTGCTTTTCAGCCAGGCAAGGTCGACGACGTCGTTGGCCCAGTTGGTGAACATGCTGACGCTGTAGGCGGCGTCCTCGAGCTCGTCGAAATGATCGAACAGCGCCGACCAGGGCAGCGCGTCGAACACGTTCTGACGCACCTCGAAGGCCGGCACGAGGTCGAGCGTCATGCGCGTGACCACGCCGAGGGCCCCGATGTTCACCACCGCACCGGCGAAGTCCTTGTCCCCCTTGGCCAGGCGTCGTAGCTCGCCGTCGGCGGTGACCAACTCCAGGGCGGACACCGCCGCGGCCAGGCCCTGGTTGCGGCGGCCGGAGCCGTGGGTGCCGGTCGCGACGCTGCCGGCGATCGTGCAGTGCGGCAGCGACGCGAGATTCGGCAGCGCGAAACCCCGGTCGTGCAGGAGCGGGGCCAGCTCGCCGTAGCGCATCGCGCCACTGACCGTCGCCGTCGCCGCCTCGGCGTCGATCTCCACCGGGACGTCCACGTCGCCGATGTCGATCTGCACGCCGCCGTCGAAGTCGGCGATGTCGTTGAAGCAGTGCCGAGTGCCCAGCGCCTTGATCCTCGGCGCGGCCGCCACCATCTCGCGCACCTCGTCCACCGTGCGCGGGCGCAGGATCCGGTCCGCCGCGTAGGCGAGATTGCCTGCCCAGTTCACGTCAGCCACGTGTGCACGCTAACAGTCAGCTCTTCGTGACGTACCGGAGGAAGACGACATCGGCGGTGATGCGCTGCACGTCCCGGAGTTCCAGGTCGGCGGCGACCCCGTCGGGGAAGAAGCGAGTGCCGCCGCCGGTCAGCGCGGGCGAGATGACGAGCTGGTACTCGTCGACCAGGCCGGCGCGGATGGCCTCGGCCGCCAGCCCCGGGCCGGCAACGGCGAGGTCGCGGCTGGCGGAGGCCTTGAGCCGGCGGATCTCGTCAGCGTCGAACTCGGGTCGGATCTCGGTGCGTGCGCTCGACGGCGACGTCACCGTCCGCGAGTAGACGATCTTGTCCGCCGCCTGCCACAGCTCGGCGAACTCGTGGAACACCGGCGGCTCGTCGGGGAGGCTGCCGGCGGTCTCCCAGAACACCATGGTCTCGTACATGCGCCGGCCGTAGAGGAAGGTGCCGATCGGGGCGGTCAGCTCGTTGAAGAAGGCGTGCACCGTCTCATCCGGCCCGCCCCAACCGAACGAGCCGGTGGCGTCGGCGGTGTGGCCGTCGAGTGACTGGTTCATGGAGTAGATGAGTCTCGCCATGCCGCACAGCATTCACGACCGCGGCGCGCCGGGCACGCCCCGCCGATCGGGCGTGGTCAGCCGCGCCGGGCCTCGGTCGGCCGTATCGGTGCCCCAGCCGGCCAGCAGGCGCAGCGCCTCGAAGGTGGACAGCGCGGTGAGCGCGGTGGTGACGAGGACGACTGTTAGCGCCACCATCAGCACGTGGCGGCGCGGCCAGCTGGCGCTGATCTCCGGCAGCAGGCCGGCAGGCGGGCGCGGGATGGTGTGCTCAGTGTTTCGATCACGACGTGAGCGTGCCTCGGCGGCAGACGGCTACCCGGACCTCGGTTCGCCGTTTCGTACCACTGGCAGTGGCAGGACACCGGGATCGGCCGAACAGCACAAGTCGCCCGTGGCGGGCCGGTCGCGAGGGCATCGAAAGTCGTCGACCGGGCACCGGAACACACGCCGCACACCACAGCAGCCGTACGGTTGGAGGCGACGCTCCCGCGCGAAGGGATCTGGGGATGGCGAACGGGTTCTACGGGGTGGCCGTGGCGGATCCGACCCGGCCGGCGTTGATCGCCCCGGACGGCCGGGTCACGACCTTCGGCGAGCTGCGGGCCAGGGTGAACACGGTCAGCCACGCGCTGCGGGCGCTCGGCCTGACTCCCGGCGACGTCGTCGCGGCGATGGTGCACAACTCCGGCGCCTACTTCGAGCTGGTGCTGGCCACCGGGCAGCTCGGGCTGTACCTGGTCCCGATCAACACGCACCTCACGCCGTCCGAGGTCGCGTTCATCGTCGCCGACTCCGGGGCGAAGGTCATGGTCGCGCACGCCGACCTGGCCGCCGAGCTCGAGGTGGCCGTTCCGCACAAGCTCTCCGTCGACGGCCCCGTTCCCGGCTGGTCGGCCTACGAGGACCTGACCGGCGATACCGAGGACCCCTCGGATCTGCTGGAGGGTCGGGTGATGATGTACACCTCCGGCACCACCGGCCGCCCCAAGGGTGTGCAGCGGGAACTGACCGGCCGCGAGCCTGGCATCATCGCCCAGGCCATGGCCGACGGCATGGCCCCGTTCGGCATGCGGCCCGACGACGGCGTGCACCTCGTGTGCTCGCCGCTCTACCATGCCGCGCCGCACTTCTTCTCCATGTCGGCGCTGCACCTCGGGCACACCATCGTCTGGCACCGCAAGTTCGACGCCGAGGCCGTGCTGCGGGCCATCGAGCAGCACCGGGTCACCGACAGCCACGTCGTGCCCATTCACTTCGTCCGCATGCTGCGGTTGCCGGCCGAGGTGCGCGGCCGCTACGACCTGTCCAGCCTCCGGACCTTGATCCACGCCGGCGCGCCGTGCCCCGTCGAGGTCAAGCAGCAGATGCTGGAGTGGGTCGGGCCCCGCGTCTGGGAGTACCTCGGCGCCACCGAGGGCATCGTCAGCATCGTCTCCCCCGAGCAATGGCTCAGCCATCCCGGCACGGTCGGGCGGCCGTTGCCCCACATCACCGTCAAGCTGCTGGACGACAACGGCGTCGAGGTGCCGCAAGGCGAAGCCGGCACCATCTACTACGACACTCCCGGTGATCCTTTCGAGTACCACAACGACCCCGCCAAGACCGCGGCCAACCGCGTCGGCGGCCTGCACACCGTCGGCGACCTGGGGCGATTCGACGCCGAGGGCTACCTGTACCTGCTCGACCGCCGCACCGATCTCATCCTCACCGGCGGCGTCAACGTCTATCCGGCCGAGGTCGAGCAGCACCTGCTCACCCATCCCGCCGTCGCCGACGCCGCGGTGATCGGCGTGCCCGACGCCGAGTGGGGGCAGAGCGTGCTGGCCGTCGTGCAGCCCGGCAGCGGCGCGATCGCGTCCGACGGCCTTGCCCGGCAGTTGCTCGACCACTGCGCCGCCGGGCTCGCGTCCTTCAAGCGCCCCAAGCGAATCGAGTTCCGCAGCGACTTCCCCCGCACCGCCACCGGCAAGCTGCTGCGCCGCGAGCTACGGGAGGAGTTCAGCGTCCAAAGCGAGGTCTAGGGCGGCGGCGCAGTGCAGGGCAGTCGTCGGGAACACCGGAACGTCCAGGTCGGCCGGCCGAATGCTCAACTCCAATTCGGTGCAGCCCAACACGATGCCGTCGGCGGACAACGAGCGGCAGATGTCCAGCAACCGTTCGCGGGAAGCCGCCGTCACCTGACCGACGCAGAGCTCGTCGAAGATGATGTGCTGCACGGCGTCCCGGTCCGACCCAGACGGAATGATAGCGTTAACACCGTTGCGGGCCAGGCGATCGCGGTAGAAGTCCTGCTCCATGGTGTACCTGGTGCCGAGCAGCCCGACGCGGGTGACGCCGGCGGCGAGCGCGGCGGAGGCGGTGACGTCGCACAGGTGTAGCACGGGGATGGCCACCGCGGCGGCGACCGAGTCGTAGACCTTGTGCATGGTGTTCGTGGCCAGCAGTACGAACGATGCGCCGGCGGCCTCCAGCGCGCGGGCTTCACCGGCCAGCACGGCGGCGATGGACGTCCAGTCCCCCGCGGCCATCATCGCCTCGATGGGCGCGAAATCGACGGTCGCCACCCGGAGCCGCGCCGAGTGCAGACCGCCGAGCCGCTCCCGAACGCCCTGGTTGAGCAGCCGCAGATACTGGGCGGTGGACTCCCAGCTCAGGCCGCCGATGATGCCGATCAGTTCCATGACCTCCAGGATCGGGTCCTCCATCCGTAAGTAAAAGTGCGATCTCGTGACAGCACCTGGCAGAATTCGTTACATGCTGGATCCCCGCAGCCTGGTGGTGCTGCACCTGATCGACCGCACGGGCTCGATGTCGGCGGCGGCGCGGGAGCTCGGCTGGACGCACCCGGCGATCAGCCAGCACATCAAACGCCTGGAGCGGACGGCCGGCTGCGAGCTGGTCGAGCGGCACGGACGCGGAGTCCGCCTGACGGAACCGGGACAGACGCTGGCCCGCTACGCGGCGGAGATCGCGGCCTCGCTGACGGCTGCCGAGAACTGCCTGCCAGACCTGGCGCAAGGTCACGCGCCGCGGCTTCGCGTGGCGGCCTTCCCGACGGCCTGTGCGACGTTGGTGGTCGACGCCGTGACGTCCCTCGGTCATCTCCGCGTCGACGTCCGGCAAGCGGAGCCGCCGGAAGCGTTGGCGGCGTTGGCAGACGGCATGGTCGACGTCGCCGTGACCTTCCATGACGAGGCGCCCCAAGGCCGTAACGTCACGGTCCTCGGCCGTGACCCGCTCCTCGCCGCATTGCCTGTCACACATCCGCTCGCGGACCGAGAAGCCATTCCGCTGGCCGAGCTGGACACCGTCATCGCCGGCTGTCCACTGTGTCAGGACAGGTTCCGCAGACACTGCGCCCGGCAAGGGATCCAGCCGGCGCTGCACCACCAGGTCACCGATGACTACGTGCTGATGCAGGCGATGGTGGCGGCCGGCCAGGGCATCGCGGTCCTGCCCGGACTCGCGCTCGCCGCCCATCGGCGGGCCGACATCGTCACCCGGGAACTGGACCCGCCGCTGCACCGGGAGATCGCGGTCTGGCTGGCCGATCGGCACACCCCGCCCGAGGCGGCACAACTGCTCGACGCTCTCTCGGTAGTTGACGCAATAATGCGCCAATAAGGCCTCTGGCTAGCGTGGCGGCTCGGTAGCAAACCGAACCGTTCGTAGGGGGTCGTATGGACAGCGCCCACGGTCTCGCCGAGGCGGCGGGACTGCTCGGCGTGACCGAGGAGATCCTGCTGCTCGCGGCGCACGCGAAGGTGCACAGCGTGCTCACCGGCGAGGGCGCCGTCCACTACGGTCACGGTGCTGTCGTGGTCCGCGACGGAACATGGCGTGACCTCGTCGAGGCGACCAAGGCCGTCGAGGGCCAGGTCCGCCCGGCCATGGATGAGCGCACCGCCGGATATCACGCCAAGGCATTGCGGCTGCTGATCGCCGACCCCGATGCCGATCACGACGCGGAAACCCTGCTGAGCGACGAGGAACTGCACCTTCAGGTGCACGGAATGGCCGGCCGCCAGCGTGATCTGCCCGACCGCCGGATGCACGAGCTGTTCGAGGAGCGGGCCGAGCGGCACCCCGACGCCGTGGCGGCGCAGTGCCTCGGCGAGCGCTGGACGTACCGCGAGCTCAACGAGCGGGCCAACCGCATCGCGCATTTCCTGCTCGGCCAGCACATCCAGGCCGAGGACGTGGTGGCGGTGATCTCGGAGCGCAACCTGGACTGGATGGCCGCGGTGCTCGGCGTGTTCAAGGCCGGCGCGGTCTACCTGCCGATCGAGCCGCACTTCCCGGCCGAGCGCATCGACGCCATGCTGACCCGCAGCGAGGCGAAGGTGCAGCTCACCGCGGACACGCTCAACGCCATCACGGACGGCCCGACGACCAACCCGGGTGTCGCCGTACAGCAGAACCAACTGGCGTACATCTACTTCACGTCCGGCTCCACGGGCCAGCCCAAGGGCGCCATGTGCGAGCACGGCGGCATGATCAACCACCTGTACGCCAAGATCGACGATCTCGGCATCGGCGAAGGTGCCGTGGTGGCCCAGACCGCGCCGCAGTGCTTCGACATCTCGTTGTGGCAGCTGGTGTCGGCATTGCTGGTCGGCGGCCGCACGGTCATCGTGCCGCAGCAGGACATCCTCGACATCAACCGGTTCCTCGACACCGTCGAGTCGGCCGAGGTCGAGGTCCTGCAACTGGTCCCGTCGTTCCTGGAGGTCGTGCTCTCCGAGCTTGAGGTCCGCCCGCGTGACCTGCCGGCGCTGCGCTGCGTCTCGGTCACCGGCGAGGCCATCAAGAAGGAACTGGTGCAGCGCTGGTTCACGCACCGTCCACACGGGACGCTGGTGAACGCCTACGGCCTGACCGAGACCTCGGACGACACCAACCACGAGGTCATGACGTCCACGCCGACCACGGATTCCGTGCCACTGGGCAAAGTTATCGCTAACACCACGGTCTACGTGCTGGATGAGCGCCTGCGCCCGGTGCCACTGGGCTCGGTCGGCGAGATCGCCTTCTCCGGGATCTGCGTCGGCCGCGGCTACATCAACGACCCCGAGCGCACGGCCGCCGCCTTCATGGACGACCCGCTGCGGCCCGGCCAGCGGATGTACCGGTCCGGCGACTTCGGCCGCTGGCTGCCGGACGGCCGGCTGGAGTTCCTCGGCCGCCGCGACGCCCAGGTGAAGATCCGCGGCTTCCGCATCGAGATCGGCGAGGTGGAGAACCGTCTGCTCGGCGCGCCCGGTGTGAAGGACGCGGCCGTGGTCGTGGCCGACGGCCCACAGCTGGTGGCGTTCTTCTCCGCGTCCACGGATCTCACCGGCGAGCAGCTGCTCAAGCACGCCGCCGTCACGCTGGCCGACTACATGGTCCCGGCCGCGGCGCACCGGATGGACAAGCTGCCGCTGACCGCCAACGGCAAGATCGACAAGAAGGCGCTCAAGGCCGCCGCCAACGACCTGTCCGGGCAGGACTACGTCGCGCCGGCCACGGACGCCGAACGGAAACTGGCCGCGGCCTGGGCCGACGTGCTCGGCCTTCCGGTGGAGCGGATCGGCGCCGACGCCGACTTCTTCGAGCTGGGCGGCACGTCGCTGAGCGCGGTCCGGCTGGCGATCAAGCTGAAGCCGGCGGTGTCGCTGACCGACATCACGGCCGCCCCGACCCTGAGCAAGCTCGCCGCGCTCGTCGAACAGGCCGGCTGAAAGGAATCTGACGATGTCTTCCCTGGTGGAGGCGTACGCGCCGCTGCTCGAAGGCAGACCGCCGGTGCTGCGGGCGTATGCCGACAGCGACGCCGAAGGCTGGGTCGCCGACAATCTGGACGTGCTGCGCGCCGCGCTCAACGGCCACGGCACGGTGCTGGTGCGCGGCCTTGATGTCGCCGACGCGGCGCAGGCCGGCCGGCTGGCCAGGCTGATCACCACCGAGCTGATCACCGAGCGGGAGTCGTTCGCGCCACGGACCGCTTACGCGCCACAGGTGTACTCCTCCTCGGCGTGGCCGGCCAACCAGCCGATGTGCATGCACCACGAGCTCAGCTACGCCCAGGAGCTCCCCCACACCATGGTCTTCGCCTGCCTCCAGGCCCCGACCAGCGGCGGCGAGACCGCCGTCGCCGACGCCGCGGCGGTGCTGGCCGACCTGCCGCCGGACATCGTGCACCGGTTCGAGCAGGACGGCTGGCAGCTGATCCGCAACTACGGCGAGACCATCGGCGTGCCGTGGCAGCAGGCCTTCGGCACCGATGACCGGTCCGAAGTGGAAGCGTACTGCCGGGCCAACGACACCGAGTTCGAGTGGACCGAAGCCGGCCTGCGCACCAAGCAGGTCCGCACCGCCGTCGCGCACCACCCGCTGACCGGGCAGCGACTGTGGTTCAACCAGATCGCGTTCCTCAACGAGCTGACCATGGACCCGGACGTCCGCGAGTACCTGGCCATGGTGCTCGGCCCGGACGGCCTGCCGTTCACCACCCGCTTCGGCGACGGCGAGCCCATCCCGGCCGACGTCGTCGACGTGATCAACGAGGTCTACCAGCGGCACACCGCCAGCATCCCGTGGCAGCGCGGCGACCTGATGCTGGTGGACAACCTCCGCACCGCGCACAGCCGGCAGCCCTACGAGGGCGACCGCGAGATCGTCGTCGCGATGGGGGATCCCGTGCGGCGCACCGACATCGGATGGAGCCGTTCATGACCGACCCGCAGGTGCCCCCGTTCGCCGTCATCCCCGGTCGGCAGGTGCACCAGGTGTTGTCCGGCAACGAGAAGCGCGTCGTCGAGATCGTGGAGGCGGCCTACCGGGTGCACGGCGGCGGCGACACCGTCAACCCGCCGTCCTACTTCCTGCGCTTCCCGGACCGCCCCACCTCGCGCATCATCGCGCTGCCCGCCTCGATCGGCGGCGAGGTGGGCGTCGACGGCCTGAAGTGGATCTCCAGCTTCCCGGAGAACGTGCAGCGGGGCGTGCCGCGCGCCTCGGCCGTGCTGATCCTCAACGACCATGACACCGGCTATCCGCTGGCCTGCATGGAAGCCTCGATCATCAGCGCCGCGCGCACTGCCGCGTCGGCCGCGCTGGCCGCGGATGTGTTGACCCGTGGGCGAAACCGCCCACGACGCATCGGCTTCTTCGGCGTCGGTCTGATCGCCCGCTACATCCACACCTATCTCGCCGGCACCGGCTGGGACTTCGACGAGATCGGCGTGCACGACCTGTCCGCCGAGCACGCCGAGGGCTTCCAGGGCTATTTGGAGCGCAGCGGCACCGGCGCTCAGATCACCATCCGGGAAACCGCCGAAGACCTCATCCGTAACAGCGATGTCGTGGTGTTCGCGACGGTGGCCGGCCAGCCGCACGTGTCCGATGTGGACTGGTTCGCGCACAACCCGTTGGTGCTGCACGTTTCGCTGCGCGACCTGTCGCCGGAGATCATCCTGGCCTCGACCAACATCGTGGACGACGTCGACCACTGCCTCAAGGCCGACACCTCGCCGCACCTGGCCGAGCAACGGACCGGCAACCGGGACTTCCTGGACGGCACGCTGTTCGACGTGCTCAACGGGCTCGAACTGCCGACCGACAAGCCGCTGGTGTTCTCCCCCTTCGGTCTCGGCGTGCTGGACCTGGCCGTCGGCAAGCACGTGCTCGACGAGCTGGCCGCGGCCGGCGAGCTGGCGACCGTGCCGGACTTCTTCCATGAGCTCTCCCGATACGGCAGGTCCTGACGAAGGCGGTTGGCCATGCAGGTGATCTCCGGCCCGGACGAGTTCCATGTCGACGACCTCTACGTCGACCTGCGGCGGGCGGTGGGACTGGCGGTCCACCTCAAGTGCGAGGCGTTCAACTTCGCCGGCTCGGTCAAGCTCAAGGCGGCCGTGGCCATGGTGGACGCGGCCGAGCGGGACGGCCGCCTGACGCCGGGCTCGGTGCTGATCGAGTCCTCGTCGGGCAATCTCGGCATCGCGCTGGCGATGATCGCGGCCAGCCGCGGCTACGGCTTCCTGTGCGTGACCGACGCCCGCTGCAACACCGCGTCCCGCCGGCTGATCGAGTCGTTCGGGGCGCGGGTGCACGTGATCACCGAGCCCGATCCGGACGGCGGCTTCCTCGGCGCCCGGATCGGCTACGTGCAACGGATGTGCCAGCGCGACGCCCGGTACGTGTGGCTCAACCAGTACGCCAACAGCGGCAACTGGCTGGCCCACCACGGCAGCACCGCGCCGCAGATCGCCAAGGCGTTCCCCGAGCTGGACGTGCTGTTCGTCGGGGCCGGCACCACCGGCACGCTGATGGGCTGCGCGCGCTACTTCCGTGAGCACCGGCCGTCGGTGCGGATCGTGGCGGTCGACGCCGTCGGCTCCGTCACGTTCGGCGCGCCGGCCTCGCCGCGGCTCATTCCCGGTCTTGGCACCAGCGTCCGCCCGCAGCTGCTCGATGAGTCCTATGTGGACGACGTGGTGCACGTGCGCGAGGAGGACACGGTGAAGATGTGCCACCGGCTGGCCGCCGCCGGCTTCGTGTTCGGCGGCTCCACCGGCACCGTGGTCAGCGGGGCCGAACGCTGGCTGGCCGACAACGGGGCCACCACGGCCGTGGCCATCGCCCCTGACCTGGGCGAACGCTACCTGGACTCGGTGTACCAGCCCGAGTGGGTGCAGCAGCACTACGGCAGCCCGCTGCTGGTGTAGGTTCGGCCAATGGCTGTTGGACCGGCGCTGGTGCGTGACCGCAATGCTTGGCAGCACCTGGAAGCATTCGTGGTCTGCGCGGTCGCGACCATCCTGATCACGCGCTCGTTCCTCGGCGCCACCGGCTATCCGAAGATCGGCAGCGGCGGCCTGCACATCGCGCACATGCTGTGGGGCGGGCTGCTGCTGCTCCTGTCGCAGCTGCTGGTGCTGTCCTACCTCGGGCCGGTCACCAAGCCGCTGGCCGCGGTGCTGGGCGGCGTCGGCTTCGGACTGTTCATCGACGAGGTGGGCAAGTTCGTCACGGCCGACAACAACTACTTCTACCGGCCGGCCGTGGCGATCATGTACGTGGTCTTCGTGGTGATCGTGCTGGCCGGCCGGCTCGTGCACGACCGCCGCCCGCGCGGCCCGGCCGAGCAGTTGGCCAACGCGGCGGCCATCGCGGCCGAGGGTGTGGTGGCCGGGCTGACGAAGTCACGGCGCTCGGTGGCCAATCGGCTGCTGATGCGGGCGGCCAAGGGTGGCGCGGACGCCGGCATGACGTCCGCGCTGTCCACTGTGGTCGATCTGTGCCCGCCCGGGCGATCCGCGCCGCACGTCTTCGACACGTTCCGGCACCGGCTGGCCGGTCTGCTGCCGCAGAGCTGGGTTCTGGTGTGGCTGACCAACATCCTGCTGATCGGCCAGGCCACGGCCGGCATCGTCGGCTCACTGCTGGTGCTGCTGGCCGATCCGCGCGGGGCCGAGTTGATCGCCGGCGTCGGCCAGCTGATCAGCGCCGCCACCGCCGGCGTGCTGGCCATCGTGGCGCTGATCCTGCAGTGGTCCGACGACCGCGGCGCCGTGCTGCGCTGGAGTCGTTACGCCGCACTGGTCACGGTCCTGTTCACCGAGGTTTTCGACCTGGTCGAACAGGAGTTCGCCGGGTTGACCGGGGTGGGGGTCGGCCTGTTCGCCCTCGCCGTGATCGCGCTGCACGAGCGGCGGTCACGCCGACCCCTCACCAAGGCTCAGACCAGCACGTAACCGTCGCCGGGCCGTTGGAAACGGCTGCGGCGCAGGTCGTTCATCACGAAGGTCCGCTGGAGCCAGCGGTCCTTGCCGTCGTAGCGGGGCGTGAACCCGGTGCGGCCGTGCACGGTCACGCGGTTGTCCACGATGGCCAGGTCACCGGGGCGCAGCCGCAGCGTCTGCGACGCGTCGTTGAACCGGTCCCGCAGCTCTTCCAACGCCGCGGCGGCGCGCGGCGTCTGCGGCGTGGTGGCGGCCAGGTCGACCTGGAGGTTCGGGTCCTCCTCGGCCCCGAACAGGACCGCGTGCTCCACGGCCCCGTCGCTGCCCAGACCGAACGACGGCGGCGCCTGCGTGACGAACTCACGGCTGAACAAGGCTTCCCGCGCCTGGTCGGTCAGCATCGGCAGCACCGTGCGGGCGCACGAGGTGCGCAGGCCGGCGATGCCCTCGTGGTCCTGCCGCAGGCACAGCAGCATCACGTAGTCCGGACGGTTGGGGTGGAACGCGTTCTCGGTGTGCCATTCCAGCAGCACCGAGCCGGCGTTGCCCTGGAACTCCTCCTTGCCCGGCACCGGAACCACGTCCTGCACCAGGGCGCCGGTCTTCTCCGGCAGGAAGGCGGCCGGGTCGCCGAGCCCGGTCGCGATCATCATCAGCACCGCGGCCGGCACCGCCACGGTGCGCTGCACGGAGCCGTTCACCGTCGGGGTGTCGGGCAGACCGTGTTCATCCACCGGCAGGTTGCGCAGCAGCATCGAGCCCTGCGGCCCGGAGTCGCGGCGGAACCGGCGCAGCGGCCGACGCAGGCCGACCGGGGCCTCGTCCCAGGCCCGCCGCGCGTCGTCCACCCATTCCGGGACGTCCACCAGGTCGTTGTCGACCGCGCTCAACGCACGGGCAAGCTGCTCGACGGCCTCGGCGTCGGCCGTGGCCAACGTGACCGGCGCGGAACCCGCTGTGGTTTCGGTGACCACCGTCATAGCTGTCCTACCTCCACTCGGATACGCCCGCGACGGTAGGCAGCACCGGCTTTGTTCCGTTATCGCCGGCATTTCGTCCGTGACTCCCCTGTGGACGGACATCGCGCGTCGATATCTGGCCGATAAGGCGATTCTCTAGCGTCCGGTGTTATGACAGCTGCCATCCGCGTCGAGGGCCTGGCCAAGCGCTTCGGCGACACCCGGGCGCTGGACGGCGTCGACCTGGAAGTCGAAGCCGGCACCGTGCTGGGCCTGCTCGGCCCCAACGGCGCCGGCAAGACCACCACGGTCCGCACGCTGGCCACGCTGGTGCGGCCGGACGCCGGCCGGGCCTTCGTCGGCGGCTACGACGTGGTGGCGCAGGCCAACGAGGTGCGCAGGCTGATCGGTCTGACCGGCCAGTACGCCTCGGTGGACGAGAACATCTCCGGCCGCGAGAACCTGTACCTGATCGGCCGGCTGCTGGATCTGTCCGCGCGCAAGGCGAAGGCCCGCGCGGACGAGCTGCTGGAGCGTTTCGCCCTGACCGCGGCCGCGTCCCGGCCGGCGCGCGGCTACTCCGGCGGCATGCGCCGGCGGCTGGACCTGGCCGCGAGCCTGGTCGGCAATCCCCAGGTGCTGTTCCTGGACGAGCCCACGACCGGCCTGGATCCTCGGAGCCGCAACGACTTGTGGGACGAGGTCCGGTCCTTTGTGGCCGGTGGCTCGACCGTGCTGCTGACCACGCAGTACATGGAGGAGGCCGAGGCACTGGCCGACCGCGTGGTGGTGATCGACCACGGTCGTGTGGTCACCGGCGGCACTCCCGACCAGCTGCGGGCCCGGGTCGGCGGCCGTGTGCTGCACGTGCGGATGGAGCGGCCCGACGAGGTCACGGACGCGGCGAAAGCCTTGGCCGACGCCGGTTTGGGCGCGGCGGTCACGGACGAGCCGGCCGGCCGACTGTCCCTGCCCATGGCCGACGAGCAGTGGCTCACCGCCGCGCTGGGCGTGATCGGCGGGCTCGGCCTGACCATCGCCGAGATCGAGACCAGGCTGCCCAGTCTGGACGAGGTCTTCCTGACGTTCACGAAGAGGTCGGCATGACGGCGTCCACCCTGCGGCACTCGCTGGCCATCTGCCGGCGCAACCTGGTGCACATCCGCAACGATCCCGAGCAGTTGCTCGACGCCACGGTGATGCCCATCGTGTTCACCCTGGTGTTCCTGTACGTGCTCGGCGGCGCGATCGGCGGCGACCACCTGGACTACCGGGAGTACCTGCTGCCCGGGATCATGGTGCAGACCGCGTCGTTCGCCTCCACGGTCACCGGGATCGGCCTCAACACCGACTTCGGCCAGGGCGTGATGGACCGCTTCCGGTCCCTGCCCATCTCCCGTGCCGCGGTGCTGGCCGGCCGCATCGGCTCCGACGTGTGCCGATTGTTGTTGGGGCAACTGGTGATGCTGGCCTTCGCTTTTGTCGTCGGCTTCCGCGTGCACACCAACCCCGTCGCCGTGCTCGGCGCGTTCGCCCTGCTTCTGCTGTACGGCACCGCGCTGTGCTGGGTGTCGGCCTTTGTCGGGCTGAGCGTGAAGAACGCCCAGGTGGTGTCCACGGTCGGCTTCCTGTGGATGATCCCGCTCCAGTTCGGCAGCTCCATCTTCGCGCCGCCGGACACCATGCCCGGCTGGCTCCAGGCGTTCGTCGCGGTCAACCCGACCACCCTGGTCACCGACGCCTGCCGGGGCCTGCTGGTCGGCGGGCCCGTCGCCGGCTCCGCGCTGGGCGCGATCGCGTGGAGCGTCGGCCTGATGGCCGTGTTCGCCCCGCTGGCCGTGCTGCGCTACCGCAACCGTACGTGAACTCGTTACCACACCTGAGGAGTCGATCGGCATGGAAGACCTGGTCTCGCGGCTGGTGGCAGCGCGGGCGGCCGGCACGCCGGACGCGACCGCCGTGGTCTGCGGTCCCGAGCGGCTCAGCTACGCGGAGCTGAACGCGGCGGCCAACCGGTTGGCCCGGCTGCTGATCGCCCGTGGCGCGGGTCCGGGCCGGGTCGTGGCAGTGGCGCAACGGCGGTCGGTGGAGCTGCTGGTGGCGCTGTTAGCCGTGCAGAAGACGGGCGCCGCCTATCTGCCGGTGGATCCGACCTATCCGGCCGATCGCATCGAGTACGTCCTCAACGACGCGCGGGCGGTCACGAAGCTGGTCGGTGGCGAGCTGGCCGAGGCGGCGGACCTGTCCTCTGAGGACGTTCAGCTGGCGGCCGACATCGCTTACGTCATCTACACGTCCGGGTCGACCGGCCGACCGAAGGGCGTCGCGGTCACGCACGCCAACCTGGCCAACTTCCTCGACGGCGTCGCCGACCACGCGCCGATGACGCCGGCCGACACGCTGCTGGCCGTCACCACCATCGCCTTCGACATCGCCGGCCTGGAGATGTACCTTCCGCTGCGGCACGGCGGCAGGGTCGTGATCGCCACCGAGGCCGAGGTCCGCGACCCGGCGGCGCTGACGTCCCTGATCGCCGCCGAAGGCGTGACGATCATGCAGGCGACGCCGTCGTTGTGGCAGGCGCTGGTGTCGAGCCACCCGGAGCGGCTGCGCGGCCTGCGGATGCTGGTCGGCGGCGAGGCGCTGCCCGGCGTGCTGGCGGCGAAGATGGCGGCGTTGACAACGTCTGTTGTCAACCTCTACGGGCCGACCGAGACCACCATCTGGTCCACGGCGTCGGCCGTCACGGATGCCGCCGTGACCATCGGAAAGCCGCTGCGCAACCAGCAAGTCCGGGTGCTCAGCGACGCCTTGGCCGAGCTGCCGGCCGGTGAGATCGGCGAGCTGTACATCGCCGGCGACGGGGTGGCGCGCGGCTACTTCGGCCGGCCGGAGCTGACCGCTCAGCGTTTCGTCGCGGATCCGCACGGCAATGCCGGAACCCGCATGTACCGCACGGGCGACTTGGCCCGCTGGAACGCGGACGGTGAGCTGGAGTACCTCGGCCGCGTGGACGAGCAGGTCAAGCTGCGCGGGTTCCGCATCGAGCTCGGCGAGATCCAGGCCGCCGCCGAGTCGCACCCGGCCGTGGAGCGGGCCGTCGTAGTGGTCCGCGACGAGCGCCTCATCGGCTACGTCGTTGGCAGCGCTGAAGGTCTGCGTGAGCACGTCGCTCGCAGCCTTCCCGAGTACATGGTGCCGGCGATCTTCGTGGAGCTGGCGGAGTTCCCGCTTACGCCAAACGGCAAGATCGACCGCAAGGCCCTGCCCGCGCCTCGGTTCACCTCCGCCGGCCGCGCGCCGCGGACCGAGCGCGAGGAGACG
>DATJJB010000451.1:0-20167 GCA_035492655.1 Kutzneria sp.
CCAGGTGTTGATCACGGTGTCCATCACCGAGTAGTGCACCGCGTTGTTCACGTGCCCGTAGTGGTCGTTGTCCTTCCACCTGGTCGGCACGTCCTGCCAGTACCCGTACTCGGTCATGCACCCCATCTAACCGGAAAGCAGGTCGAGGGCGACCCGGCGCAGCTCGTCGTTGGTCAGCCCGGCGCAGTCGGCCACAGCCTGCTCGTAGCCGGCCCGGTCGGCGTCGGTGGCCACCTGCCGCATCCGGTCGATGCCGACGAACGTCTTGGTGTAGCGCCATTTCTCGGCGATCGCGACCAGCCGGGCCGACCGCGCCGGCGTGCGTTCGACGTCGGTCGCGGCGACGGCAAGCAGCAGCGCGCCGAGCACCGGATACCCGCCGATGGACAGCGCGGACGGCATCGGGAAGCCCACCAGCATCGCCGCCAGCCGCTCGTTCTGCCCCCGGGTGATCGACTCGACGTCGGCCAGCCGCCCGTGCAGGGCGTGGGCGATGACCGCACCGGCCTCGTTCTCCATCGCCCACACCTCGAAGCCGGGCAGCTCCTGCCGTACCAGCTCCTCGTCGCGCAGCCGGGTCAGCGACTCCCGCCACAACGCCAGGCCGCCGTCGATGTCACCGCGGGACAGCTGGATCGACGCCCGCAGGCCGAGGTCGGGCGACAGCACGTTCTGCTCGCCGTAGTCCGGCACGACCTCGTCGAGCCAGCGCTCGGCCTCGTCGGGATCGCCGAGCTGGAGGCACGCGATCACCGCGCCCCAGCGAATGCCGGCGTCGGTCGGCCAGCCCGGCTCGGGGCCGACCAGCGCCAGGATGGCGTGCACCTGGGCGAGTGCATCCTCAGGCCGGCCGACCTGGAGACACAGCTCGGAGTAGCGGGCGTGGACCATGATCCGCAGCCAGGTGCGGGGCCCACGGTCGAGTACTTCGAGGGCCCGCCGGCCGGCCAGCAGGGCCCGTTCCATGTCGCACACGATCTCGTGCAGGTAGCTCATGAAGACGTTGGCCATCACGGCCAGCATCGGTTCCTCGGCCTCGCCCAGGGCCTCGTACTGCTCCTCCGGCGTGACGACCAGCGTGGCGATCGCCCGGAACAGCGTGGTCGGCGGGGCCGGCGGCAGCCGACGCAGCACCGCGAGGGCCCGCACGGCCTTCGGTCCCTGCACGGCGAACGTGGTCGAGACGCCGATGGTGGCCAGCGTGCGGGTGGCGTCCAGCGTCGCCTCGTCGGGCTCGTAGTGCGAGAGCAGCCAGGCCGTGTCCTCCTGGAGCCGCACCAACCGCACGTAGCGGTTCTCGACCACCCACAGGCTGGCCAGCACGATCGCGATGGCGACCATGCTGCGGGCGTCGCCGCGGTCGATGGCGTGGCGCAGCGCCAGGCTCAGGTTGTCCTGCTCGCCGCGGATCAGTTCGACGGTCGCGGTCGGGCGCTCGCCGAACACCTTCTCGTGGTGCGCCAGACCGAATTCGGTGGCCCACCGGAGAAAGCCCGTGATCGCGCGGTCCGGGTCGGACCGGCGGGCGGCGGCGAAGTCGCGGACGGTCTCCAACATCAGAAACCGGCTGCCCCACGGCGTGTCCACGACTTTGAGCAGCGACTGCTCGACCAGGTCAGCCAGGTCGTGCTCGACGAGGTGACCGGCGGCGTGCGCGGTGAAGCCATTGGGGAAGACCGACAGGTCGGCCAGCGCGTCCTGGCCCTTGCCGTCGAGCAGGTTCCAGCTCCAGTCGACGACCGCGGCCAGCGTGCGGTGCCGTGCCGGCGCGTCCCGGGAATTGCCGCGCAGCAAGGAGAACCGGTCGTCGAGGCGGCCCGCGATCTCCCGTACGGACAGCGCCCGGACCTTCGCCGCGGCGAGCTCGACGGCCAGCGGCAGGCCGTCGAGGTGCCGGCAGACCTCCGTGACGTCAGTCAGGTCGACGTTCGGCCGCGCCGCCCGGGCGCGCTGCCGGAACAATTCGACGCTGTCGGCCAACGTCAGCTCCGGCAGCAGATGGACGGCTTCGGAGGACAGGCCCAGCGGCGCTCGACTCGTGGTGAGGATCCGCAGCTCACGGCTCATAGCCACGAGCGCCCGCACCAGCTCGGCGACACCGTCGACGACGTGCTCGCAGTTGTCCAGCACCAGCAGGGCCGGGCCGAGCGCGGCGACGATGCCGGTGACCTCGTTGCCGACCCGGGCCGGCCGGGCGTCGCCGATGCTCGACGCGACCTCGGCCGTGACATCACTGTCGGAGTTCGTTGCGGCTAGCGACACGAAATGCACCAGTCGTTGCGTGGCATCCCGGCTGACGGCGTGGGCCAGCCGGGTCTTGCCGAGGCCGCCGGGACCGACGATGGACACAACCCGGGACGTGCGCAGCAGCGCCCGCACGGCCGCGATGTCGTCGCCCCGGCCGAGTAGCTCGTTGGGCTCGTGGGCGACGCCGTGCCGGCGGATCGGCGCCTGAGCCTGAAGCAGTTCTCGATGCAGGGCTTGGAGTTCCGGGCCGGGATCGGCACCGAGCTCGTCGCGGATGCGGCGGCGGTACGTGTCGTAGCGGGCCAAGGCTGCCGACGAGCCGGCGGTAGCCGCTTCGGAGCTCAGCAACGCTTGCAGCGTCTCCTCGTCGCCGTCCGGGTCCAAGGCCTTGACGGCTTCCTGGTGCCGGCCCAGTCGGGACAGCGCGAGGCCGCGGATCCGTTGCAGGTCACGGTAAGTCGACGCCCGCTCGGCCCGGAGCCGGGACAACGGATCGCCGGCGGCCGTGTCCTCGGGCTCGCCGTCCCAGCAGGCCAGGCCCTGCTCGGCCGCGGCCAGTGCCGTGGCCGCGTCCGCCGACCGGGCTTTCGCGGCCTGGTGCAGGACGAACGCGGCGTCGATCTCGTCTTCGGCCAGGGTCAGGCGGTAGCCGGTGGCGGTGGTGGCGATCAGGTCCGCACCGAGCTGCGCGCGGAGGCGGGAGACCAGGACCTGCACGGCCTTCGCCGGGTTGTCCGGCTGCGCGTCCGGCCACAAGCCGTCGACCAGCGCCGCGACGCCGCAGCCGGCGCGCGGGCTGCCGGCCAGCAGCGCCAGCAGGTCGCGCAGCCGTGGCCCGGTGATCTCCTGCCCCCGGCAGCACACCCCCGACAGCAGGGTCAGCTCGGTGCTCACACCTCCAGGTTAGGGGCCTCGAACACGTGCAGTTCGCGGTTTCGGTCGAGCGGGTCGTACCGGTCCAGCCAGGCCAGCCGCTGGGCCAGTTCGGCGCGGCCAAGGACAGCGACTGCGAGGTCGGGGAGGTCGACACCGCCCCACTGCTCGCCGTTGAGCGTGACGACCTTGAGGTTCGGCAGTTCCTGGAGGGCCTCGATGTTCGTCACCTCGACGCCGGCCAGATCGAGCCGGATCAAGCTCGTCATGGTGGCGATGACGCGGGCGTCGACCGGGTGCTGGAGGCCGTGCAGCCGCAGGCTCCACAGCGTCGGATGGCCGGTCAGCGGGGCGAGGTCGAACTCACGGGCGTCGATCCGCAGCGCCTCCAGGCCGGGCAGCGCGGTTGCTTGGACCCGGCCGGCCTGGTTGACGCGCAGGTCGCGCAGGTTCGGCAGCACGGCGAACGACGCCAGGTCGATGTCGCCGCCCTGATTCGCGTTCACCTTCTGAATGTGCGGATCGGGGGTCGGCTCGTGGCTGAGCACGAGGTCGCTGACCCGCACCACGTCGTCGGACCACGTCCACGGCGGCAACATGCTCTCCACCGAGTCGGCCACCAGCGCGCTCATCTCAGTGTTGTCGTTGAACCAGATGACCTGGCCGGGGCGGCCGTTCTCGGCCGGGTCGAAGTCGACGGCAAGGTAGTCCCAGTTGTCACCGTACCCGAACGGCAGCCACCAGTCGTTGCGGCACAGGCGTTTCACGTGCCCGTGCGGCCAGACGTCCGGCACCGGGTCGAGATCGAGCGGTTCGTCGTCGTCCCAGCCGCCGAACTGGGGGCCGTCCTCGCCACGCCACTCGACGAGCTCCTCCAGTGTGGCCAGCATGAATCGGTCGATCTCGGTATGGCCGTTGCGGTGCAACGCCCGGAGCACCTCGGGCAGCCGGAAGCCGAGTTCCCGTTCCGCGGCGAGGATGTCCTCCTCGCCGCGGCCGTCGCCGAGCTTCGGGATACGAGCCAGGACCGCCGGATCCGTTGGCGCGTCGCCGATCCGGACGTGCTCGGGCTGCGGGATGCTGCCCGGCAGCGGATGACCGGGAAGGCGAAAGTCCTTGTCCCGCACCACGGTCGCGCCACTGGTGCCGACGCCGGAAGCGGTCGTGTAGGCGAAGCGAACCTCGCCGGTCGAGCGCACCACGAGCTCGTAAATGGCGCTGCTCGCACCCTTGAGCAGCGCGGCGGTGAGGTCGTTCTCCGCCGCGGAGTCGACGCTGAGCCAGCCGCGGTTGTCGTAGCCGGACTGGCCGCTCCGGCCGTGCTCGGTGCACCGCATCGAGACCGTCGCGGTCCGCCAGCCTTCGGGGCCGTTGGCGTGAATGGATCTGGCCAGCGCGAGCACAGCCTCGTTCAGTTCCACACCATGGAGCCTAGATGCCTTGGGGGAACGAGAAGACCCGATCGGGATCGAAAGTGCCGGCGATTTCGGTCAACCGAGGCGCGCTCGCGCCGTAGTACGCTTGCCGCCAGTCGGGCATCTCCGGGTCGATGTAGTTGAGGAAACCGTTGGTACCGAACCACTCGCCGAGCTGGCGCCGGATGGGCGCGAGTTCTCGGCGGGCGTCGGAGGAGGTGGTGCGGATCTGGTTGGTGATCTGAATACTGGCGATGGCATCCCGATGCGGGAACGCGCCGTCGCCGCGGGCGATCGCGCCGCCGAAGCTGTCGACGAGGCAGGTCAGCTCGGGTCCGGCCGTGACCAGGTCGACCATGGCCTGCGCGTCCATCGGGCCGGTGAGCATGCGTGACGTGGCCACGAACGCCGCCCGGGAGCTCAGCCCATCGGCGTAGTGGTCCATCGCGGCCGGGAAGTCGAGTTCCTGTTGCCGGCGTTGGGGTTCGCCGCCGATGCGCCGGGCGAGGTCGTCGATCAGGCCGGTGTCGGCGCCGACCAGGCAGCCGCCGACCTGGGAGACGTCCAGCGCCGTGCTGACGCGGCACATCGACCACATCTCGTCCGGCAGCTCGTGCTGCCATTCCTGCCAGGCGTGCAGGATCTGCGGCCGGCGATCGGCGGTGTAGTCCAGCGACCACAGCGTCAGCGGCTCGGCCGGTGTCGTACGGAACGTGAACTCCGTGACGACACCGAAGTTGCCGGCGCCGGTGCCCCGCAGCGCCCAGAACAGGTCGGGCTCTTCCGATGCGGAGACGGTGCGGAGCACGCTGTCGGCCGTGACGATCCGGGCCGCGATCAGCTGGTCGCAGGTCAGGCCGAGCTTGCGGCCGAGCACGCCGATGCCGCCGCCCAGCGTCAGGCCGGCGATGCCGACGGACGGGCAGGTGCCGGCCGACAGCATGCGCCCGGCGCGGCCGATTCCCGCGTAGACGCCGGCCAGCCGGGCGCCGGCGCCGACCACTGCCGTGCCGTCGTCCCGCACCTCGACCTGGTCGAGTGCGGACACGTCGATGATCAGGCCGCCGTCCGGTGTGGAATAGCCGGCGTAGCTGTGGCCGCCGCTCCGGGCGGCCACCGGCATCCCTTGCGTGGCCGCGAATTCCACGCATCTCTGGACGTCCGCCTCGGTCTCGCACAGCGCGATCGCCGCCGGCCGGCGGTCGTCGAACTGGGTCAGGAAGGCGAGCTTGGCCCGCCCGTACTCGGCGTCCTCGGGCCGCAGCAGCCGTCCCGTCAGCGCACGGGCCAGGGTGTCCACTCCGCCAAGCTACTTGCGGCGAAACGACACGCCCAAGTCCTTTTGCAGGTACACCTCGATGAACACCCGCAGGTACGGGTCCTCCCCCAGCTCGGTGAAGACGTCCAGCAGGCGCTGGTCGACCTGCTCGGTGAGCAGCACGATCCGCCACAGGTTCAGCGGCCGGTCCTCGGCCCCGGCGACCGAGTGCTCCACGTGGAAGATCGGCTGGTCGGTGCTCGCGGTCCGGTCCTCGAAGGTCGTGTCGCCGACGAAGAACGCCCGCTGGTGGCCGTGATCGAGGCGGACGTGCTCGATGATCGTGCCGAAACGGTCCGGGTCGGCCCACAGCCGCTGGTCGGAGACCCGGGTGAAGTCCTCCAGCTCCTCGTGGCGCAGGCTGGGCCACTTCTTCGCGCTGCCGGCCCGCACCACCGTGGGGATGTAGATGTCGGGGGCGGCGGCCTTGCGCGCCTCCATGTCCCACAGCATCGTCCGGGTGAACGTCAGCTCGCGGTCCAGCTCGTAGCGCTCGGCCAGCACCGTGTTGACGTCCACCGGCGGCAGGTCGATCGCGGTGACGCCGGGCCGGCGCCACGCCTCGTCCAACACCTTCTCGTGATCCATGTCAGGCCAATCGGTCGGCGAGCCAGTCGCGCACCACGCGCCAGCCCTCGTGGTCGGGGTTGATGACGTCGAAATGGTTGGCGCCCGTGATCTCGACCGGATCGCCGGCGTACTTGGCCGCGACCACGTCGTCGTCCGTGCCGTGCACGGTCAGCAGCGGCACCGTGGCCGGACGCGTGACCTCGGCGTAGCGGTCGGGGACCTGGTCGTGATGGCCGCCGAGCAGCCAGTACGGAATGCCCTCGGCCGCGTTGGCCACGACCACCGGCGCGAACTCAGGGGCCTGGGCCGGCGGCGCGCCCGCGGGCTCCTTGGCGTTCGGGTCGGTGAACACCGAGCCCAGGTGATCCTTGTCGGCCTCGACCAGGTCGAGGACACCGGCGATCGAGACGGCGCCGCGAAGCTTGCCGTCGGTGCGGCTGGCCAGGTACTTGGCCAGCTGGCCGCCGGCGGAATGGCCCACGACCTGCACCTTCGTCAGGTCGAGGCGGTCGTCCAGGCCGTCGAGCCGGTCGAGTGCGGCGTTGACGTCGTCGAACGTGCCGGGCCAGCCGCCACCGTCCTCGCCGAGGCGGCGGTACTCGATGTTCCAGACCGCGTAGCCGGCCTTGACCAGGTCGTCGGCCAGCGGCGTGACCTGCCGGCGGTCGAACATGGCCGTCCAGTAGCCGCCGTGGATCAGCACCACGACCGGCGCCTTCCCGTCGCCCGCCGGCAGGTACAGCTCGCCGACCTGCGACGGATGCGGGCCGTAGGCGACCGTGCGGACCGCGCGGCGGCCGTCCTCGGCGTCGTCGTAGCGGACGCCCCGGTTCGAGCTGACCAGGGTGGCGATCGTGGCGAAGAAGGCCGCGATCTCCGGCTGGTCGCCGCCCTTGGCCTTGGACTCGTCCCAGGCCGTGTCGTCCGTCCACTCCACCTGGTCCAGCCAGGTGTCCTCGGCGACGCGGATCAGCTTGGCCGCGACGAAGCCACGACGGTCGCGGCGGAACGCGTCCACCATGCCCGGACGAGCGGCCAGCATCGCCGCCGTGTTCTCGGGCTTGACGGTGAAGGTGGTCAGTTCGATGACCGACATCAGGTCCTCCTCGGTTCGCGTAGTCAAGATTAGTGACTATCATGCTTCTTGACCATATCGGGTGGCTAGGATCACCGCATGGCACTTCCCGAGGACCTCCTTGACCTGCTGCGCAAGCCCAGCCCGTGCTTCATCGCCACGGCCAATCCGGACGGTTCGCCCCAACTCACCCAGACCTGGGTGGACACCGACGGCGAGCACGTGCTGGTCAACACCGTCGAGGGGTTCCAGAAGGTGCGCAACATGCGGCGTGACCCCCGGGTCGCGCTCAACATCGCCGACCCGTCGAACCCGTTCCGCTACTTCCGGGTGCGGGGCCGCGTCATCGACATCACCCCCGACGGCGGCGCCGACCACATCGATCTCGTCGCCAAGCGCTACACCGGCAAGCCCTACGCGTGGTACGGCGGGCAGGACCAGGTCCGGCTCATCGTCACCATCGCGGCCGACGACGTCAGCGGTATGGGCTGAGGTCTGGTAGGCAGGAGACGTGGACCCCGTACGGGCGTTGGAGCAGGTCGCGTTCGAGCTCGAACGCGCCGGTGAGCCCAGCTACCGGGTCCGCGCCTTCCGCAAGGCCGCCGCCGTCATCGCCGGCGTGCCCGCCGACAAGCTCGCCCACATGGTGCGGATGGGCGCGTTGACCCGGCTGCCCGGCATCGGCAAGGCCACCGCCGGCGTCGTCGAGAACGCCGTTCGCGGCGAGCCCATCGCCTACCTGGAGAAGGCCGCCGGGACCCCCGGCCCCGACCTCTCCGCCGGCGCTTCGCTGCGGGCCCTGCTGCGCGGCGACTGCCACACCCATTCCGACTGGTCCGACGGCGGCAGTCCGCCCGACGTCATGGCCCGGGCCGCCCGGGACCTCGGGCACGACTGGGTCGCGCTCACCGACCATTCCCCCCGGCTCACCGTCGCCAACGGCCTTTCGGCCGAGCGCTTGGCCGCCCAGCTCGACCTCGTCGCCACCTTGAACGCCGAGCTCGCCCCGTTCCGCGTCCTCACCGGCATCGAGGTCGACATCAACCTCGACGGCTCCCTCGACCAGTCCGAGGAGTTGTTGGGGCGGTTGGACGTCGTGGTGGCCAGCGTCCACTCCAAGCTCCGCATGCCCGCCGCCGAGATGACCCCTCGCCTGCTCACCGCCATCGCCAACCCCCATGTCACCGTCCTCGGCCACTGCACCGGCCGCCTCGTCACCGGCCGCGGCCGCCCCGAGTCCGAGTTCGACCCCGAAGCCGTCTTCGCCGCCTGCCGCGACAACGGCGTCGCCGTCGAGATCAACTCCCGCCCCGAGCGCCTGGATCCCCCTCGCCGCCTCTTGCGGCTGGCCGCCGACCTGGGCTGCCTGTTCGCCATCGACACCGACGCCCACGCTCCCGGCCAGCTCACCTGGCAACCCCTCGGCTGCGCCCGCGCCGAAGAAGCCGACATCGGCGCCGACCGCGTCATCAACACCTGGCCGGCCGACGAGCTGTTGGAGTGGTCCGGAAAGCGCTGAGTCAGACCGGGATCAGCCGTGACACCAGAACGCCCAACTGCCTCGCGTTGCGGCATTCGTGCATCTCGACGACGGAGGCGTAGTCGTGGGCGGCGGAGTCGCCGGTGTTCCAGAGGTCGCGGCGTTCGGGGTTGAGCCAGAAGGAGCGGCGGGCGGGGCGGAGGATGTGGGCGAGGGTGGCGAGGCGGGGGTCGCCGTGGTTGTTGCGGGCGTCGCCGAGGATGAGGACGGAGGTCCGGGGGCCGATGACGTCGGGGTAGCGGTCGGAGAACTCGTCGAGGGAGCGGCCGTAGTCGGAATGGCCGTCCCACCGGATGACGGAGGCCTCGGACAGGATCCGAGCGCCGAGGGCGGCGGGGTCGGCTACGCCGGCGGTGACCAGGTGGGTGACCTCGTCGATGCCGTCGACGAAGGCGAACACGCGGACCTTGGAGAACTGGTCGCGGAGGGCCTGCACCAGAAGCATGGTGAAGTTGGCGAAAGAAGCCACCGAGCCGGACATGTCGCAGAGCAGGACGATCTCGGGACGGCCAGGGCGGTGCTTGCGGTAGACGGGAGTCATGGGCACGCCGCCGGTGGACAGGGAACGGCGGAGGGTACGGCGGAGGTCGATCTGGCCGCGGGCGGCCCGTCGACGACGGGCGGCGAGGCGGGTAGCGAGCTTGCGGGCCAAGGGCTGCACCATGCGCCGCATCTCGGCGACCTGGGAACGGCCGGCCTGCAGGAAGTCGACCTGGTCGGGAGTCGGCGGCACGGCACTGCGGGAAAGTCGTTCCCGGCCACGGAGTTCGGCGACGCGACGAAGGGCCTCGCCGCGCACGAGTTCACGGAAGCGTTCGATACGACGTCGAATCTCGTCACGGTCGAGCCGCTCGGTGAAACCGGTCTGAGCCCGCATGGCGGCCAACACCCGAACGAGCAGGGTCTGCGGCTGCACGCGGTCCAGGGTCTGGTGCGCGGACCAACCACTGGTGCCGGAGCCGCCCTGCCCGTACTGCCCGAAGGCGTCCACGGCGAGCCCGGCGAGTTGCAGCAACTCGGCTTCGTCGTCGGAAGCGAAGGCGGCGACGAGCCGGTCGTTGAGCTCGTCCAGGGTGAGGTGCTCGTGCCGAGCCTGCTCGGGAACGCCTACGCCCAAAGGAAAGAACAGGTCGAAGGTGGAGTCGAAGACGGCCCGCTGCCCGTCCCGCCGGATGAGGCACGCGGCGAGCCCCTCCCGGGTGCGCTCGCGGTCGTCGAAGCCGAGCACCTCCAGCGCGGCCGCGGCGTCCACGGTCTCGCCGGGCCCGGCCTGGATTCCCTTGGCCCGCAACGCCTGCACGAACTCGGTGAGCCGGTCGGCGACACTCACAGCTTGTCCAGCTCCAGCCGCTGACCGGCCTTGACGATGTCCTCCTGGTGCTTGAGGATCACGCCGAGGCTGTCGCGCACCAGCTCCTCGGTGAGCCCCTCGGCCCCGAGCTCGAGCAGCGTGCGGGCCCAGTCGATGGTCTCGGCGACCGACGGCGACTTGCGCAACTCCATGGCCCGCAAGGCATTGATGACCCGCACGAGCGAGGTGGCCAGGGTGTCGTCGATGTCCGGCACCCGGGCCAGCACGATCCGCTTCTCCAGGTCCTCGTCGGGGAAGTCGATGTGCAGGAACAGGCATCGCCGCCGCAGCGCCTCGGACAGCTCACGGGTGGCGTTGGACGTCAGCACCGCGAACGGCCGCTGGGTGGCGGTGATGGTGCCGAGCTCGGGCACGGTGACCTGGAAGTCGCCGAGCACCTCCAGCAGCAGCCCCTCCACCTCGACGTCGGCCTTGTCGGTCTCGTCGATCAGCAGCACGGTCGGCTCGTCGCCACGGATGGCGGTGAGCAGCGGCCGGGCGAGCAGGAACTCCTCGCTGAAGATGTCGTTGCGGGTCTGGTCCCATGTCTCGTCCCGGCCGGCGGTGATGCGCAGCAGCTGCTTGGCGTGGTTCCACTCGTACAGCGCCCGGGACTCGTCGACGCCCTCGTAGCACTGCAGCCGCACCAGCCGCGAGCCGGTGACCTGCGCGACCGCCTTGGCCAGCTCGGTCTTGCCGACGCCGGCCGGGCCCTCCACCAGCAGCGGTTTGCCGAGCCGGTCGGCCAGGTAGACGGTGGTGGCGACCGCGTCGGACGCCAGGTAGCCGGCTTCGGCCAGCTTCGCCGCCACCTGGTCGACGGACGTGAAGAACCCGGTCACGCGTGCCTCTTCTCAGCTTCGGAAAGTCCCTCCGGTAGATGAACTTAGCTGCTCCAGCTCCTCGTCGACACGGGCCTGGTGCTCGGCGAGGTCGGCGCGGGCCTGCTTGGGCCGCCAGCGCCCGACCATCACGAAGATCAGCGGCAGGAACACCGCCTCGCCGCCGACACACACCCACCACCAGTTCCGCCACTGGCCGGGGGTGGCCGCGGCGGCGTCCTGCACCTCGGCGGCGTGCTCCTGGAGGAAGGCCAGGTCGGACTTGGGCACGGCCGCGGCGGCCTGGAGCCGTTGCAGGGCAGTGGCCTGGTCGACGTTCTCGGCCTGCATGATCTCGGCGATGGCCTTGGTGCCGGCCTCGGGATCGGTGGGGTTGCGGCCCAGCGTGCCCAACGTCGTCGGGTCGACCGCGCCGAGCGTCTTGATTTCGGGCGCGTACTTGGCGGCCAGCGTGGCGACCTCGGTGCCGTACTGCACGAGCGGGGTCATGGAGGTGACGACGAACGGCAGCGCGAAGACCGACAACGCCACCACGGCCCGGATGATCCAGCCCCACACGGCCAGGCCGGTCGCGGTGAGCGCCGGGTTGATGCGCTCGACCGTCTCGGTGAAGCTGGCCATCCACGGCGCGTAGGCCACGGCCATGAACACCGCGAGCACGCTGATCACCCAGACGAAGGTGTAGTAGCCGGTGCCGGTGCCGAGACCGAGGAACACGATCGTCATCACGATCGCGCCGAGCCCGCCGATCAGCATGAACGGCTTGCGCACGGCCAGCCGGTCGGAGAGGACGCCGACCACGATCAGCGAGAGCGCGTCGATGCCCCAGAACCAGTTGCCGATGCCGTTGGCCTGGGCCAGGCTGAAGCCGTAGATGGTGGTGAAGTAGATGGTGAAGAAGCCGACCGCGGTGTAGTAGATGATCAGGAACACCGAGATGGCGAAGGCGCTGCCGACCACCCGCACGGTCATCATCTGCCGCCACGGCCGCTCGATCGCCTTGGCCACGTCGATGCCGGCCGCGCGCGCTTCGATCAGCGCCTTGTCGTGCAGGCTGACCATGAGCTGGTCGCGCAGGTTGGGTGACAGCTCGCGCAGCCCGAACAGGGCGATCACGAACACGACCAGGCCGACGATGCCGCAGATGACGAACTGGGACCGCCAGTCGGGCAGCACGGAGATGGTGTTGCTGGAGACCTCGGACAGCACGAGGCTGCCGACCACCGGCCCCAGCGTCCAGAATCCCATCGCCGAGGCCCGGCCGAGCTGCGGCGAGAAGTCCCGCACCAGGGCCGGCGTGGCCACCAGGATGATCCCTTCGACGAAGCTGACCAGCGCGAACAGCACGCCGAAGGTCAGCTGGTCGGGGGCGTTGGGCAGGCCGAACAACGTCAGCAGGCCGGTCACGCCCAGGCCGTAGGCCACCAGGTTGGCCCGGCCCCACCGGTCGGCCAGTCCCGCCAGCAGCGAGGAGAAGGCGCCGATCGCGTTGCCCACCACCGAGATGTAGACGTAGTAGGGGAAGGTCATGTGGTAGTGGGCGATGATCTCCGTCGCGACCGCGCCCGGGACGTACAGCTCGTAGTAGAGGACCACGGTCGCCGCCACCACGATGCCCAGGTACCAGAAGCGCCTGCGGGTGTCGGGGTAGTGGTCGAGTCGACGTTGCCACAGGACGCTCATCGACGCCTCCTTCGGACTACGGTGTCCGATAGCCTGTGTCACCGGTCACAGGTACGCGGCCGTACTTTAGGGGTTGGCGGAGGGTGGGACAAGAGGGCTCCCTGGCCAGGCGGCATGACGACGCTCCGGGTCTGCCCCGGGGCCGCTCCAGCCTGCCCGCCGACGAGGTTCGCGCCGCTCAGCGCCAGCGTCTGCTGACCGCCACCGTGGCCGCCGTGGCCGCCGTCGGTTTCTCCGCCATCACCGTCGCCGACATCGTCCGCGGCGCCCGCGTTTCCCGCGCCGCTTTCTACGCCCATTTCAGCGACAAGGAGGACTGCTTCCTCGCCGCCACCGCCTATGGCGGCAATCTCCTGGTCGACGCCGTCATCGGCGCCACCCGCGCGCTCCCCCCGGATTCCTCCCCCGAGGCCATCCTGCGCGCCTCGTGCCGCGCGTTCCTGCGTTTCCTCGCCGACGAGCCCGCTTTCGCCCGCGTCTTCTACGTGGACATGCCCGCCGCCGGCGCCGGCGCCGTGAACCGCATGGACGCCGCCCAGCACCGCTTCGCCGAGCTCAACCGCGCCTGGCACCGGCATGCCCTCAACCACCACCCCGACTGGCCCACCGTCCCGTACGACGCCTACCTCGCCCTCGCCGGCGCCACCACCGAGCTGGTCAGCGTGCGCGTCCGCCACAACCGCGCCGCCGAGCTGCCCGATCTCGAGGACACCTTGGTGGCACTGCACTTGGCCGTCCTGGCCGGGCAGCGCTGGCCGTCATGACAAACGCCACGGGCGCCCCCGGCGGGGGCGCCCGTGGCTGGTGTCAGGATCAGCCGAAGTTGCCGGTGCCGACGGCCTTCCACTGGTTCGCGCAGTCGGGGCCGCACTGGTAGGACAGCTTCAGGGTGCCGGTCACGGTGCCCTGGCCGTCGAGCAGCCAGGTGCTCACCTCGCCGGTGGTTGCGTTGTGCCACACCACATCGGTCTTGAAGTCGTTGTTGAAGTCGTTGACCCCCACGACCTTCCACTGGTTCGCGCACTCCGGACCGCACGTGTAGGACAGCTTCAGCGTGCCGGTCACCGTCTGCTTGCCGTTGGCCAGCCACGCCGACACCTCGCCGGTGGTCGCGTTGTGCCACAGCAGGTCGTCGAGGTGGTCGCCGTTGAAGTCGCCGGCGCCGACGACCTTCCACTGGCTGGCGCAGTCGGGCCCGCACTGGTAGGACAGGTCGGGGTTTCCGGTCACGTGGCCCTGGCCGTCGAGCAGCCAGACGCTGACCTGGCCGGTGCCGGCGTTGTGCCAGACGACGTCCGACTTGTTGTCGGCGTTGAAGTCGCCGATGGCGACCGGCTTCCACTGGGCGGCGCAGGCGGGCCCGCACTTCCAGTCCAGGCTCAGCGTCCTGGTGACGCCGCCCTTGCCGTCCAGGATCCACGCGGACAGCTCGCCGGTGGTGGCGTTGTACCACAGCACGTCGGAGGTGTAGTCGTTGTTGAAGTCACCGGTGCCGATGACCTTCCACTGGTTCGCACAGTCGGGACCGCACTGGTATGACAGCGTGTTCGTGCCGACCACCGTGCCGTGGCCGTCGGTCAGCCACGCGCCCACTTCACCGGTCGTCGCGTTGTGCCACAGCAGGTCCGCGTTGCCGGCGGCGGCGTTGGCCGGCACGGCGGAGAACGCCAGTGCGGCAACGGCGACGCCGATCGCGGCGAGAATCTTCTTCCCCAGCATTGACTTCGTCCCCCAGAGGGTTGGCTTTCCCGGACGCCGCCCAGCATCACCCGGGACGAGCCGGCGAAGAACCCCCGAAGATTGGGTGTTGACCGGACGCGCCCGCCGTGAGGTCCTGGTACGGCACCGAGTCAGCACCCGCTGCCGTGAGTCTCATCGGGACAGCACGGCCATGATCTCGTCACGGCCGGACAGCGTGGTCTTGCGGTAGACGGCCTTGAGGTAGTCGTTCACGGTGTGCACCGACAACTCCAGGCGTCGGGCGATCTGCTTGGTGCAGATGCCTTCACGGAGGTGGTCGATGACAGCACGCTCGCGTCGGGTGAGGTCGTACCAGGAGGACAGTGCCGGCAGCAGGTCCGCCCCGGCGGCCTGGATGATCACGGTGACATCACCGGCGCCGTCCGCGGTGAAGGCCTGTGCGTGGACGCTGACCCAGCGGCCGGCGAACGCCGCGGGCAGGCAGGTCATCGGTCTCGACGCCGTCGGGTCGACCGCGAACCGCCGGCTGGCCAGGGAAACCTCGCTGGCCAGGGCGGTCGCGGCCCACTCAGGCGTGGCCAGCGCCCCCGGCAGGCGGATCTCCCGCAACCACGCCCGGCCCTCGGGCGTGACGGCCCGGACGGTGTGATCGGGGCCGACCATGAGCACGCCGGGTGCCAGGTCCGGGCCGGACGACCACAGCGGCGCGGACCGGACGTAGCACCGCGACGCCGCCACCAGGGGTCCGACCAGGCCGACGGCCCGGTCGGCCTCGTCCGGCTCGAAGGCTCCTTGCGCCCGGGACAGCACGAGCGTCCCCCACGCGCCGTGAGAGCCGCGGAGGAACAGCCGTAATTCGCTCCGGTCCCGGGCATTCACCACCAAGCATTCCTGCTCGACCGGATCCACCGCGTCGGGCCGGCAGTAGCGGTCGATCAGCTCCCGGCGGTCGAGTTCCGGGGTGTGCCGGTGCCAGAAGCCGAACGCGGCGATGTTCGTTCCCGGGTTGCGCCAGGACAGGTGCAGCGAGTCGTGCGCGACCAGGCCGGCGATGGCCCGTGAGACGACCTCCCCCATCTCGTCCGAGGTCGGGCCGTCGGTGGCCGCCGCGCACAGGCGGCGTTCCAGTTCGGTGATCACCGCCGGAGTGTCCGGGACGTCCGTTTGCCACGGAAAGCGACTTTGCGCCGGTGTCACCCGGGTACCGCAGCACCCCCGCCCCTTCGGGAGGCCGTCTGTGACGAAAGCTCGGATGGCATGATCCGGGCATGCGCATCGGCTTGGCCGTGGTGGCCGGATTCGTGGTGGGCGGGGCGACGTCGCCGCTGCAGACGGTGCTGCCGGGGGCAGTGAACTCCCTGGCCAACTCGGGTGCGCCGTGGGTGCTGGTGGCGATGGCGCTCGTGTACTGGACGAGCGTCACCGGGCTGACCGCCGCCGGCCTGGGGTTCGTCCTGCTCGCGGCGGAGGTGGTCGGGTACTACGCGGTCTCGATCCTGCGCGGGTTCGACCAGTCGGTGACGTACATCGTGTTCTGGCTGGTCGCGGCCCTGGTGTTCGGTGCTGTCGGCGGTTACGCGGCGGGCCTGATGCGCGCCGGCCAGCCGTCCCGCCGCTTGGCCGGGCTGGCCGTGCCGACCGCGGTGCTGGTCGGCGAGGGCGCGTATCTGGCGACCGTCAACCCGCCGTACGGCGTCGGCGCGGTGGCCGTCGGTGTGCTCGTAGGGGCGATCGGCGTGGCGCGGATGGGCCGTACGGCGAGGCAGCGGCTGCTCGCGCCGCTGGGCATGCTGGTGTTGTCGGCAATCGTGTTCGGCGGCATCAACGCGGCGGGGGCGGCGATACTGGCGGGGTGACGGACCACTGGCACCAGCCGCTGCGGCACATCAAGGGCGCGAGCCTGACCGGGGACACGAGCCAGACGAGCGGGATGACCCGGCTGGAGGCGATCTCCGGCAAGACGGTCGGCTCGAGCAAGGTCTGGATGGGCGAGACCCACGTGGCCCCGGCGACGAACTCGGGCGACCACCATCACGGCGAGGCGGAGACGGCCATCTACGTGAAGGAGGGCCACCCGGTGTTCGTCTTCGCGGACGGCGACCAGGAGGTCCGACTGGAGGCAGGGCCGGGCGACTACGTGTTCGTGCCGCCGTACGTGCCGCACCGCGAGGAGAACCCGGGCGACGAGCCGGCGGTGGTGATCATCGCCCGCAGCAGCCAGCAGGGCATCGTGGTCAACCTGCCCAGCCTGTGGCCGGAGGGTCGCTGACGGCCGCCCGCCGGGCCTCGTGACCGCGGTCCGTGATGAACGGAAAGGTCGAACTCGCCCACGCGTTCCAGGCGTCGACCTGCTCCGGCGAGGTCCGGACGGCCTCGACAAGCGCCTCGACCGCGGCGAGCTTGGCCGGACCGACGTGCTCGTGGAGCTCCGCCTCTGTGACCTCGGGATAGGTCATGCTGAGCTGCCACAGGAAGCGCATGAGGTATCGGCACTCGTCCTGCTCGCGGTCGTCGGCCAGCCGGTCCATGATCACGCCCTGCGTCAACCGGAGCTGCGCTTCGTCGCGGAAGCCGGCACGCAGATCGATCAGGGACATGTGCGGAAGCTACCTCACGCCCGCTCGTAAGGGGTCTTCTCCCCCGCCTCCACGGCGAACGGCAAACGGTTGCCCTCGGGCGGCAGGGGGCAGGTGGCGAAGTCGGTGAAGGCGCACGGCAGGTTGACGGCGCGGTTGAAGTCCAAGGACACGGAACCGTCGGTGCCGGGGGACGAAACGGCGAGCGAACGGTTGGCGGCATAGGTGGTGACGCCGCTGGTGCCGTCGGTGAACAGGATGTTGAGCCCGCCGTCCTTGCCGTTGAAGGCGGTCAGGGTGTGCTCGACGCCGTCCCGCGAGAACCGAACGATGCCGGGGGCGGTGTAGACGTGGCTGAGGCCCTCGACGACGGCGCCGACGGTGGTGGGCCGGGGCTGGTCGAAGGGCTCGAAAACGCCGGAGAAGACGAAGGACTGGTCGGGGTCGTAGGACGGCACGCCGTGGAAGTCGCGCAGGACCGACGCCTTGGGGTCGTGGACCCGGATCAAGTACCCCGACCGGCGGGCGACCTCGACCTCAAGGTTGCCGACGACGACGCGGACGCCGGGCCCGCTGTTGATCAGCGAAAGCCGGAGCACCTCGGTGACGGGCTTGTCCTCGTAGGTGACGGAAGCGCCCTGAGGGTCGAAATAGGCCGAGGAAGCGTCCTGCCACCACAGCCCGGGCAGCCCGGGATAGGACCGGGGGCTGTCCTCCAGCCAGTCCAGGGAGACCAGCGCCAGCCACCCGTACGGGTCAGCCAGCGCCTGCTCACGTTCGGTGTGCCATGCCTGCCATTCGCCCGCGAAAGTCATACCGGGCACAACGCCGGCCACGGCCCGGGAATTTCGTGTCTCACCAGGTGGACACGGGGATGAACGACGGCGAGGCCATGTCGGGGTCGAACGGGAACATCGGCCGCTGAATGCCTCGGTGTCCGAGGCGAAGCAGGTCCTGGTCGACGCCGCCGGGCGTCAGCGCCAGCAGCCAGTCGGCGGCCATCTCGTACAGCTCGGGCTCGAGGTAGCCGATCTTGACGATGACCAGGTCGGCGGTGCGCGGGGACAAGCCGAGGGCCAGGAAGTCGGCTTCGAGGTGGTACGGCTTGCGCCGCTCGGTGACGATCACCTTGAGCCCACCGACCCCGAGCACCACGGCCGTCCCGGCCACCGGGTCATCGGCATCAATCGCCTCGACCACGGCGTCCAGCGGCACGGGACCGCAGGGCCCGGAGTCGATACGCCCGCCGACCGACACCTCGACGCGGTTCCCGACACCGGCCCGCACGGCGGCAGCAGTAGCAGCTGGGTCGACGATCTGGGCGTAGATCGTGGAGCGCTCAAGGACTTCCGGCATGCCCAGCAGCTCGTGCAGGCTCCACGAGGTGTCGCCGGCCCCGCCGGCCGTGGGGTTGTCGCCGGAGTCGCTGATGAAGAACGGCCGCGCGGAGCTGGCCAGCGCCTGCGCGACGCACGAGCCCAGACTTCCCGTCGGGGCAACGAAAGCGAAGTCGTGCCGGGCGTCCCAATAGGCCTGCGCCAAGCGAGCAGCCTGCGCCTCGATCACCGAACGGTCATCGCCGGTGACGACGATCGCGGCCTGGCAACGGGGTTCGTCGGCCCAGGCGTAGCCGACCCAGATGGCGGCGTCGAGAACCCCGGGCAGGGCCTCGACTTCGTCCACCAAGGCATACACACTGCGGGCGGGCTCGATACGGGTGCTGGTCTTCTCCCCGGGCAGCAACACCGGCACCCGCACCCACGCCTTCAACGGCTTTGTGCCGTCGCGCAAGCAATCGACCAGGTTCCGCACGGCCCGTTCACGCGTGTCCCAGGCGTCGGTGTGCGGGGCCTTGCGGTAGCACGTGATCAGGTCCAACGAACGCGCCAGCCGATGAGACACGTTGCCGTGCAAGTCCATCGACGCCGACACCAGGACATCGGGTCCGATGATCGCACGGATGCCCTCGATCAGATCGGCCTCGACGTCGACCCGACCGACCACGCTCATCGCACCGTGGATATCGAAGAACAGCCCGTCCAACGGCCCACACGAGCGCAGCCGGGCGTAGATCTCCTCGGACAGCGCGGCGTAGGTCTCCTCGGTGACGGCCCCGCCGGGCAGCGACACGGCGTGCAGCAGCGGCACCCACTCAACATCCGAATCGAGAAACGCATACCGCGCAAGGAGATCATCCCCACGGGTGATGCGGAAATCGTCCACTGTGGTCCGATGGGGCGAGAAGGTGCTGGACTCGATGGCGATGCCGGCGATCCCGATCCGCGTCGTCACCGGCGCGACTCCCCTCGTAGTGCCTCGTCCAGAACGGATTCCAGGGCGAGCGATCCCGCCCCGAGCAACCCCGCGTCGGCCCCGCCGAACACGGTGTCGATACGGAGCCGACGCGTGGCCAACGGCAGACACCGCTCGTACAACGCCCCGCGTGCTCCGGCGACAAAGGCTTCACAGCCGGCCAAAGCGCCGCCCAGCAACACGGCGTCGGGGTTGGCGAAGTTGACCACCGTCGCCAGCACCTCGCCCAGCAGCCCGCCGGCACGACGAACAGCGGTGATCACGGTGACATCCTCAGTGGCCGCAAGCAGATCGCTGGTGCTGAGCACGCCGAGCTGCGCCACGAGGGCCGCACCGCTGGCCACGGTTTCCAGGCAGCCGTGATTGCCGCAGGTGCACGGCCGGTCGCCGCCGGCCGGGATGCGCACGTGGCTGATGTCGCCGGCAGCCCCGTCGCGACCGCGATGCAGACGCCCCTCGACGATCAAGCCCGAGCCGATGCCGGTGCCAGCCTTGACCACGACCAGCGTCTCCGCCGGCGCACCGCGGCGAGCCTGCCCCAGCGCCATCAGGTTGGCGTCGTTGTCGATCACCACCGGCACCTCGAACAGCCGCTGCAACGCCTCGCGGGCCGGAAACCCGCGCCAGCCGGGCATTCGGGACGGCAGCGTCACGGTGCCGGCG
>DATJJB010000452.1:0-11465 GCA_035492655.1 Kutzneria sp.
GTGCCGTCGGCCCCGCCGCCGCCCGTGACGCCGCCGCCGGTCGTGGACACCGGTGCGCACGCCGCCGGCAAGTCCGTCAGCGAGCTGCTGGCCTCGTTGGGCCAGGAAGAGTCGCGCGGCCGCCGTCGTCGCCGTAGCGAGGACTAGCTCACTTGTCGATGTCGCCGACCACGACCGCGAACGAACCGAGCACCGCGGGCAGGTCGGCCACCGCGGTCCCGGGCAACAGGGCCGACAGCGCCTGAACGTTGTTGAACGACGGCGTACGGAGTTTGAGCCGCCACGGGGTCTTCTCGCCCCGTGACGCCAGGTGCACGCCGGAGATGCCCAGCGGGGCCTCGGTCCACACGTAGACGGAGCCCTCGGGCGCCTTGACGGCCTTGGGCAGCCGCAGGTTCACCGGCCCGGACGGCAGGTCGTCGAGGATCCCGGCGATCAGCCGCAGCGACAGCTCGACCTCGCCGACGACGCACTCGACCCGGGTCAGGGCGTCGCCGGCAGCGCCCAGCACGGGCTGGAAGTCTTGGTACGCAAGGTGTTCGCCGTCGCGGCGGAGGTCCACGTCGACGCCGCTGGCCCGACCGGTCGGCCCGGTGACGCCCAGGGCCAGCGCAGCCTCACGGCTCAGCACGCCAAGACCGGCGTGGCGCGAGCGGAAGCCTGGGTCGTCCACAGTGGACGAACGGATGGCCGGTAGCAGGCCCGTCAGCGTGCCGATCAGCGTCCGGACGTTGGGAATCCAGGTGGCGGGCACATCTTCGCGCAGGCCGCCGATCCGGTTGGCCATGAAGTGGATCCGCCCGCCGGACGCCTGCTCCATCACCGCCTGCACGGCCTCGCGGCCCTGCACCGCCGCGGTCGTGCCGGCAGTCGGCTCGCCGGTCAGCTGCCGGGTCAGCGGGGCCAGGAACACCAGGTGCGCCAGCATCCGGTTCAGCTCACACAGCACCATGCGCAGCCGGACCGCCCGCGGCGGCACGTCCATGCCGGTCATCCGCTCCACGGCCAGCGCCACGGTGAGCTCGTTGCAGAAGGCGGCCAGCCAGTCGTGCCGGTTGGCCAGCGTGAGCACCTGCCGGTAGTCGCGGACCTCGAACAGCTTCTCCGCGCCACGGTGCAGATGCCCGACCAGCGGCTCGGCCTCGGTGACCACGTCGTCCTCGACGCCCAGCCGCAGCCGGTACGCGCCGTGGGCCGACGGGTGCAGCGGGCCGAGGTCGATGACGTGGTCGACGCCGAGGTACTTGGCGCCCGCGCCGACGCCAACGGTGATCTGCACGGGTCTCATGCTCGCACGACGCTGATCGGCACGTTTCGCGGACAGAGCAGCCAGTGGAAGCCGCCGAGCCCGGCCGGATCACGCAGCTCGGCCACCCGCCCGGCCCGAGCCGACGCGGCCAGCCAGCCCGCCGGATCGGTCAGCGCGAGGCCCGCGGCCGGTTGGTCACCGAGAATCCCCAGTGCTGCCAACGCTTCCCGTTGAGTCAGCAGCTCGCCCGGCGCGACGGCCCGCACCGAGTCGAAGGCGACGTGCGCGGTGATGTCGCAGCTGCCGTCCGGCACCGGCGGCACCTGCCGGCCATGGCGGTAGCCGGTCAGCGAGCCGGCGAACGGCCGCGATGCCAGGAAGTGCCCGTAGTCCACGGCCAACGCGGCCCCGGCGGTCACCCGAGACACCAGGTCCGCCCACGCCGCATCCCGCCCCGACCCGATCTCCGCCCGTTGCCCCTCGGCCGTCAGCGGCCACCATTCGTCCAGCCAAGGCGAAGACACCGGATCGCCCAACGATTCCGTGCCATCAGGGGCCACGTGCACCTCGACGGTCCTTTGCCCGTGCATCTGCACAACCCGGCAGGGCAGCGAGTCCAGCCACTCGTGGGCGATGACCAAGCCCGTCACCTGATCGGGCAGTTCCGCCGACCACTCGACGCCGGCCGGCAACACCGGCCGGGTCAGCTCGACGGCCCGCACCCGCAGCCGTCCGCCGAACCGTTCGGACCGCGCGAACACCTGCGCCGCCAACTCCCCGCCGCCGGCCCCCACATCCACGAAATCCAGCGGATTCGGCCGGTCCAGGGCCATGTCCACCCGGTACAGCAGGGCCACCACCGCCTCGGCCAGCTCCGGCCCGACCAAGGGGGAGGTGCGGAAGTGGTCGGCCGGCCGCGCGCCGCCGGCGAAGAAGCCTTTCGGGCCGTAGAGCGCTGCCCGCCAAGCCGAATGCCAGTCGTGCAGTGCCATCACGTCAACCTCATGGCCCTATGGTTCATCCCCGTGACGACAGCAGCGCCACGGACCCGGACCGTGCTGGCCCCGGCGATCGGACTGATCGCCCTCGGGCTGGCCGCACTTGTCCTGCTGGGACTCGGAGTGGGCAAGGTGGGGCCGCTCGGCGTCGCGGTCGGCGCGGCCGCCGCGCTGCTGCCGGTCGGCCCGGTGATCGCGGCGTTCCTGTGGATCGACCGCTGGGAGCCCGAGCCGGCCAGGCTGCTGTGGGTGGCTTTCCTGTGGGGCGCCTGCGGGGCGACGATCTGCTCGCTGCTGCTCAACAGCACCGCCGAGACGCTGGGCGACATCGTGCTGGGGCACGGCAACGGGCACACCCTCGCGGCCGTGGCCACCGCGCCGGTCGCCGAGGAGGCGGCCAAGGGCATCTTCTTGGTCGGCCTGCTGGTGTGGCGGCGGCAGGAGTTCGACGGCCTGGTCGACGGCATCGTCTACGCCGGTTTCGTCGCGACCGGCTTCGCTTTCACCGAGAACATCGAGTACTTCGGGCTGGCCTTCGTGAAGTACGGCTTCGGCGGCGCGACCGGCGGCGTGATCGGGGCCTTCGTGCTGCGCGGAGTGCTCGCGCCGTTCACGCATCCGCTGTTCACCGGCATGACCGGCGTCGGCATCGGCATCGCGGCCCGCAGCATGAGCAAGCGGGTCCGGATCATCGCGCCGCTCATCGGCTACGTGTGTGCGGTGCTGCTGCACTCGCTGTGGAACTCCTCGGCCACGTTGGGCGGCGCGGACACCTTCCTGATCGTCTACTTCCTGGTGATCCTGCCGATCCTGGGCGCGATGGCCTGGCTGGTGGTGTGGCAACGGCGGCGCGAGCAGCGGGTGGTGGCGGCGCAGCTGCCGGGCATGGCCGCCAACGGCTGGATCGCCGACAGCGAGGTGTCGCTGCTGTCCAGCCTGACCGGCCGTCGGGGCTGGCGGGCGGCGGTGCGCAAGCGTGCCGGCAGCAACGCGGCCAAGGCCGTGTACGCGTATCAGACCGCCGCGACGGAATTGGCGTTTCTGCGGGACGCCGTCGAACACGGCACTGCCGGACCGGACGCGGACGAGCGCCAGCGGCATCTGTTGAAGACCATGCTGGCAGCTCGGCAGGCAGCGGTGAACGCCCCCGACGCGCTGCGGGCCACCCGTCACCACCTCGATGGGCGTGAGAGCGGCACGGATGGCCTGCGCGCATGACCGACCCGGCCTCCGCCCGGTCCGCGGCACCCGTGAAACTAGTCACGGCCAGGCGGCTGGCTCGCGAACTGCGGTTAGCCTCGTCCGGTCTGGTACCCGGCGTCTGATCGGGCCTGGAACAGCAATAAGGGAGCTCCTGCCATGACCCGCCCCGCCCGGCTCGCCGTGGGCGTGGTGTCCGCCGGCAGGGTCGGTTCGGTGCTCGGCGCCGCGCTGGCCCGGGCGGGCCACGTCGTTGTGGCGGCGTCCGCCGTATCCAAGGCGTCCGTGCGCCGGGCCGAGGAGCTGCTGCCGGACGTGCCGCTGCTGCCGCCGGACGAAGTCGCCGCGCGGGCCGATCTCGTACTGCTGGCCGTGCCGGACGACGCCCTCGGCGGCCTTGTTCGTGGCCTGGTGGCGACGGATTCCTTGCGTGCCGGCCAGATCGTGGTTCATACCTCCGGTGCGCACGGCGTCGACGTACTGCGGCCGGCCGCCGAGGTCGGGGTGCTGCCGCTGGCCCTGCACCCGGCGATGACGTTCACCGGCCGCGCCGAGGACCTGCATCGCGTGGTGGCGTGCTGTGTCGGCGTGACGGCCGGCGAGGACGACCTGGCCGGTTGGAACGTCGGCGAGGCGCTGGTCGTGGAGATGGGCGCGGAGCCGGTGCGCGTGCCCGAGGCCGTCCGCCCGCTGTATCACGCGGCGCTGACCCACGGCGCGAATCACCTGGCCACGCTCGTCACCGAATGCGTTGACCTGCTGCGCAACGCGGGCATCGAACCCGCCGAGCGCGTCATCAGCCCGCTGCTTTCGGCGGCCCTGGACAACGCGCTGCGCCACGGCGACCGCGCTTTGACCGGTCCGGTGGCCCGCGGCGACGCCGGCACCGTCCGCAAGCACATCACCGTGCTGCGCGAAGCCGCGCCGGACACCGTGCAGGCGTACCTGGCGTTGGCCCGTCGCACCGCGAGCCGCGCCGCCGACGCCGGCGTGCTGCGTGCGGACGCCGTGCCCGAAATCCTTTCCGTGCTCGACGAGGAGACCGAGAGATGAACCTGACCCGGACCGACTACGCGCCCGGGCAGCTCACCGTGCACTCCAGCCCGGAGAAGCTGGGCCGGGTCACCAGGGCGCTGCGCATCGCGGGCCGCAAGGTGGTGCTGGTGCCGACCATGGGCGCGCTGCACGAGGGCCACCTGGAGCTGATCCGCCGGGCCAAGCGCTTCGCCGGCACGGTCGTGGTGGTGTCGATCTTCGTGAACCCCTTGCAGTTCGGGGCGAACGAGGACATCGACCGCTATCCGCGGCCGCTGGAAGCCGACCTGGAGAAGCTGCGGGCCGAGGGCGTCGAGCTGGCCTTCACGCCCGGCGTCGAGGACATGTACCCGGAGACGCCGCAGATCAGCGTGCAGGCCGGGCCGCTCGGCGACGAGCTGGAGGGCGCGGTCCGCAAGGGCCACTTCGCCGGCGTGCTGACCGTGGTGGCCAAGCTGTTCAACATCGTCCGGCCGGACATGGCCTTCTTCGGGGAGAAGGACTACCAGCAGCTGACGCTGATCCGCCGGATGGTGCGTGAGCTCCAGTTCGACGTGAAGGTCGTCGGCGTGCCGATCATCAGGGAGGCCGACGGCCTGGCCCTGTCCTCGCGCAACGTCTACCTGAACGCCGAACAGCGGGAGGCCGCGGTGGCGCTGTCCGCCGCGCTGGCCGCGGGCCGGCACGCCGGCTTCGACGGCCCCGAGGCCGCGCTGAAGGCCGCCGGCGACGTGCTGGCGGCACAGGACGGCGTGGACGTGTTCTACCTGGAGCTGCGCTCGCCCGACCTCGGCCCGGCGCCGGCCACCGGCGACGCGCGGCTGCTGGTCGCCGCCCGGGTCGGGGAGACCCGGCTGATCGACAATGCCGCGGTGCAGCTCGGCGCCGTGGTCGCGAACCAGTAGAGGGGGACGGACGACATGTTCCGGACAATGCTCAAGTCCAAGATCCACAGAGCCACGGTGACCCAGGCCGACCTGCACTACGTCGGCTCGGTGACCATCGACGAGGACCTGATGCAGGCGGCCGACCTGCTGCCCGGCGAGCAGGTGTGCATCGTCGACGTGACCAACGGGGCCCGGCTGGAGACCTACGTCATCCCCGGCGAGCGGGGCAGCGGCGTGATCGGCATCAACGGCGCCGCCGCGCACCTGGTGCACCCCGGCGACCTGGTCATCCTCATCTCGTACGGGGTGATGGACGACATCGAGTCCATCGCCTACCGGCCGAAGGTGATCTTCGTCGACGCCGACAACAAGATCCTCGACCGCGGCGACGACCCGGCCCACGCGCCGTTCGGCTCCGGCCTGACCTCCGGGGCCGCGGTGCACGCCGAGACCTCCGACGCGGCCCGGCTCGACGCCATGCTCCGGGCGGAGGCGTAACCACCCGTGCTGCTGTGCGTCGACATCGGCAACACCAACATCTCCCTCGGCCTGTACCGGGGCGATGAGCTGGTGCACGACTGGCGGATGCGCACCGACACCCGGATGACCGCCGACGAGCTGGCGCTGGGCATGCGAGGCATGCTCGGCCCGCTGGCCGACCAGGTCACCGGCGTGTCGGCGCTGTCGACCGTGCCGGCGGTGTTGCGGGAGCTGCGAGTCATGCTCGGCCGCTACTACGGCGACGTGCCGCGGATCGTGGTGCAGCCGGGGGTGCGGACCGGGGTGCCGCTGCTCGTCGACAACCCCAAGGAGGTGGGCGGCGACCGGCTGGTGAACACGATGGCCGCTCACCATCTGTACGGAACCGCCTGTGTGGTGGCCGATTTCGGCACCGTGACCAACATCGACGTGTCCACCGCCAAGGGCGAGTTCCTTGGCGGCGCGTTCCTGGCCGGCGTGGAGATCTCCGCCGAGGCGCTGGCCGTCAGCGGCGCGCAGCTGCGCAAGGTCGAGGTGGCCCGGCCGCGGTCGGTGATCGGCCGGACCACCGTGGAGTGCCTGCAGTCGGGGCTGCTCTACGGCTACGCCGGTTCGGTCGACGGCCTGGTCCGGCGGATGATCCGTGAGCTCGAGGCGGCCGGCGCCGGGCCGGTCAACGTGATCGGCACCGGCGGCCTGGCCCCGGTGATCGTGTCGGAGACCGAGACGATCCAGCACCACGTGCCCGAGTTGACGTTGCTCGGGCTGCGCCTAGTGTACGAACGCAACGCCACCTGAATCCCCTCTTTTGTCACATGCGCTTCCTATGTGGCGTCAGGTGCCACATAGGAAGCGCATGTGGCGTCAGGGGGTGGTGCGGACCGTGCGCAGGACCTCGGTGCGCAGGGGGTAGTCGAACTCGCCGTCGGCGGTCTCCGGCTGGGACTTCAGGTAGGCGAGCATCGCGTCCAACGTCCGGCTGCGCTCCGGCTCGGCCATGGTCAGGAACAGCGAGTGGGTGCTGGCCGTGGCGACCAGCGACTCCGCGGTCCGCCGCTGGGCGTGCCGGAACTCCCGGTGCGCCAGCTCGCCGAACGGCCCGAGCTGGGTCGGCAGGTCGATGCCCCGCTTGTTCTGCCGGTTGTCGGTCGAGGAGTGGATGCGGTCCAGGTTCCGCACCCATTCGATGGTCAGGTCGTCGTCGTTCCACAGCCCGGCCAGCACGCCGCCGGGCCGCAGCACCCGGCCGATCTCCGGCAGCGCCTTCTCGTGGTCGAACCAGTGCAGGGCCTGCCCGACCAGCACCGCATCCACCGACGCGTCGGCCAGCGGGATCTGCTCCGCGGTCCCGGACACCGCCGTCACCTCAGGCATCAGCGCCGCCAGCTCGGCCCGCATCGCGTCGTCCGGCTCGACGGCGATGACGTCCAGGCCGAGGGAGGCGATCACCGCGGTCAGCTTTCCGGTGCCGGCGGCCAGATCCAGCACGGTGGGTGTCGCTGTGCTGATCGGCGCCAGCGCCCACCGGACCGCGTCGACCGGATAGTCGGGACGGTGCTCGGCGTAGTCGGCGGCCCGGCTGCCGAACGAGGACGCTCGCCTGGAGATCAACTCATCGCGTGCCATGGCCTCGAAGTTATCGGTTCGTGGTAACGGCGGGTGCGTCCGTAACCTTGTGCGCCGTGACCGAGCACAACCCTTCTCATTCCGCCACGGACGACGACCTCCCCGAGCAGCTCCGCATCCGCCGGGAGAAGCGTGAGCGGATGCTGGAACGGGGTGTGCAGCCCTATCCGGTGGAGCTGCCGCGCACGCACACGCTGGCCGAGGTCCGCGAATCGCACACGGATCTGCCGGCGGACACCGCGACCGGCGACATCGTCGGCGTGACCGGCCGCGTGATGTTCATCCGCAACACCGGCAAGCTCTGCTTCGCCACGTTGCGTGAGGGCGGCGGAACCGAACTCCAGGCGATGCTCAGCCTCGCGCAGGTCGGGGAAGAGGCCCTTTCCGACTGGAAGTCCACGGTGGACCTCGGCGATCACGTATTCGTTCACGGCGAGGTCATCACCTCGCGTCGTGGTGAACTCTCGGTGATGGCCGACGAGTGGCGGATGGCCGCCAAGTCGGTTCGCCCGCTGCCGGTGGCGCACAAGGAGCTCGCCGAGGAAACGCGCATTCGGCAGCGTTACGTCGACCTGATCGTTCGGCCGCAGGCCATGCAGACCGTCAAGACGCGGGCCGGCGTTGTGCGATCGCTGCGTGAATCGTTCCACGGTCGGGGTTTCCTCGAAGTCGAGACGCCGATGCTGCAAACGTTGCAGGGTGGTGCGACCGCTCGTCCGTTCGTCACGCACTCGAACGCGCTCGGCATTGACCTGTTCCTGCGGATCGCGCCGGAGCTTTACCTCAAGCGCTGTGTGGTCGGTGGTATCGAGAAGGTCTTCGAGATCAACAGGAACTTCCGGAACGAGGGATCCGACTCCTCGCACTCGCCGGAGTTCGCGATGCTCGAGTTCTACCAGGCTTATGGCACCTACGACTCGATGGCCGTGCTGACCAGGCAGCTCATCCAGGAGGCGGCCCAGTCCGTGCTGGGCACCCAGGTCGCGACGCTGGCCGACGGCAGCGAGTACGACCTGTCCGGCGACTGGACCACGCTGACCATGTACGGGTCGCTGTCCGAGGCGCTGGACTCGGAGATCACCCCGCAGACCCCGGCCGACCTGCTGCGCAAGCACGCCGACGCCCGTGGCCTCGAGGTCGATCCGAAGCTCGGGCACGGAAAGCTCGTCGAAGAACTGTGGGAGCACCTGGTCGGCGACCACCTGCACGCGCCGACATTCGTGCGCGATTTTCCGGTGGAGACCTCGCCGCTGACCCGTGAGCACCGGGATACGCCGGGACTTGCCGAGAAGTGGGACCTCTACGTCCGCGGATTCGAGCTGGCCACCGGTTACTCCGAGTTGGCCGATCCGGTGGTGGAGCGGCAGCGTCTGGTCGACCAGGCCCGGCTGGCCGCGGCCGGCGACGACGAGGCGATGCCGGTGGATGAGGACTTTCTGCGTTCGTTGGAGTACGGAATGCCACCGAGCGGTGGCGTCGGAATGGGCATCGATCGGCTCCTGATGGCGCTCACCGGTCTCGGTATCCGGGAGACGATCCTGTTCCCACTCGTGCGACCCGAATGAGGTGTTTCGGCGGCTGCCATTGACGGGGCGCGATAGATATGCGCTAATCTGTCATCGAGGCAGATTTCAGGGCAGCCGCCGATACCTTTCCGCGGCGTACTTGGTGTAGGAGGCCGCTCATGGCGCAGAAGGTGACTGTCGCCCTGATCGACGACCTGGACGGGTCCGAGGCCAGTGAGACTCTCGAGTTCGCTCTCGATGGCGTGTCGTACCAGATCGATCTTTCTTCGGGCAATGCGAACAAGCTGCGTGACGGATTGGCGTCATTCGTCGCATCGGCTCGTCGTTCCGGTGGCCGCAAGCGCGCCGCCGGCCGGCCGCTCGGCGGTGGCGGCAAGGCGCCTCGTCCGGCCGCGGCCGACCGTGAGCAGAACCAGGCCATTCGCGAATGGGCCCGCAAGCAGGGCATGAAGGTGTCCGACCGTGGCCGCATCCCGGCCGAGGTGCTGGACGCCTACCACCAGCAGGCCTGACCCACAGTTTCCGCCGAAGGGCCGTCCGCAACGGGCGGCCCTTTCGCGTGTCGGCTGATCCTTTCAGCCCCCGACCTGCACATCCAGGCGGTTGTCCACAGCCCCCGACTACCAGCCGGTTATCCACAGCCACTGGCCGTTCCAAGATCAACTCGGCGTTTTGGCTGGTAGAATGGACCGGGGATGGCCCCCTTGGGATGGGTGGGCCGTGTTTTTCGGGCGGCGCGGTCTTCGGGTTGTTGCCTGCTCAACCAGACCCCGCTCAGTCCCTCTCGGTACTGCGGTTAGGCTAACCAAAGTCTGAGGAGGAGGGCTGGTGGGCGCACTCGCGCAGCGACGTCGTCGCCGCATCGTCGGGCTGCTTGCCCTGCTCGGACTGGCCGTCCTCGCGGTACTGGCCAGCATCGCCATCGGTGCCAAGCCGATCGGGCTGGACGGTGTGTGGCACGGCCTGACCAGCCCGACCGGCACGGAGAACGACATCATCATCCGGTCACTGCGGATCCCGCGGACGGAACTGGCGGTGCTGGCGGGTGTCGCGCTGGGCGTGGCGGGTGCGCTGATCCAGGGCCACACCCGTAACCCGCTGGCCGACCCAGGCCTGCTCGGCGTCACGAGCGGGGCGGCGTTCGCGGTGGTCGTCGGCATCTTCGCGTTCGGCATGACCAGCCTGTACAGCTACGTCTGGCTGGCCTTCCTCGGCGCGGTCGCGACGACGGCGCTGGTGTTCCTGCTGGGGGCGGCGGGCCGTGGCGGACCGACGCCGCTGACGTTGGCGCTGGCGGGGGCGGCGGTCAGCGCGCTGATGGTCGGCCTGATCTCGGCGATGGCGGTGATCGACCAGCAGAGCCTTGAGGCGTTCCGGTTCTGGCGGGTCGGTGCGGTCGCCGGCCGTGACCCGGTGATCATCGGGCAGGTGCTGCCGTTCCTGGTGGTGGGCCTGGTGCTGGCGCTGGCCAACGCGCCCGGCCTGAACGCGCTGTCGCTGGGCGAGGACGTGGCCCGCTCGATCGGCCAACACGTGCTCAGGACGCGAATTCTCGGCATCGTCGCGATCACGCTGCTCACCGGCGGCGCGGTGGCGGCGTGCGGCCCGATCGGCTTCGTCGGTCTGGTGGTGCCGCACGTCGCCCGCTTCATCACCGGCCCGGACCACCGCTGGCTGCTGCCGTACTCGGGGCTGATCGGCGCGGTTCTGCTGCTGGTCGCGGACATCATCGGCCGAGTGATCGCCTGGCCGAGCGAGCTCCAGGTGGGCATCGTGCTGGCGCTGATCGGCGCGCCGGTGTTCGTGGGCATCGTGCGGCGCAAGCGGATGGTGCGGCTGTGACGGCGTTGCCGGGCCTGAAGCTCGGCCCGGTCGGACTGCGATTCCGCCTGCGCCCCTTGGTGGTGCCGCTCATCGCCCTGGCCGTGACGGTCTTCGTGGTGGCGCTGAACATCCGGTTCGGCGACTTCCCGATGTCGGTCGGCGACGTGCTGCGCGTGCTGGTCGGCGGCGGCGACGCGGCGGAGCAGTACATCGTCTTCGATCTACGGTTGCCACGGACCCTGACCGGTCTGCTGATCGGGGCGGCGTTCGGCGTCTCCGGCGCGATCACGCAGGCCATCTCCCGCAACCCGCTGGCCAGCCCGGACGTCCTCGGTGTCACGCCCGGTGCCTCGGCCGGTGCGGTCGGCGTGATCGTGCTGGCCAGCACGTACGGCGGCGCGGCCAGCATCGCCGCGGCCATCGGCCTGCCGGTGGCGGCACTGCTCGGCGGCCTGCTGTCGGCGGCGCTGGTCTACCTGCTGGCCTGGCGACGTGGTGTCGACGGCTATCGGCTCGTGCTGGTCGGCATCGGCGTGCAGGCGTTCATGCTCAACCTCACGTACTGGCTGCTCACCATCGGCGACATCAGCCAGGCCGGCCAGGCGCTGGTGTGGATCACCGGCAGCCTGAACGGCCGCGG
>DATJJB010000453.1:0-6458 GCA_035492655.1 Kutzneria sp.
TGTGTACGGCCTGTCCATATCCGGCGACGTGTTGGCGGTCACGCGGCGCGGTAGCGATACACTATGTCCATATACAGTGTGTCCATATGTGTCGGGAGGTGTGATGCGTGGTCGACGTCCCGCCGCCCTTGTCCGCGGGCAAGTGCTCGCCGCGGCCGGTGAACTGCTGCTGGCCGAGGGCATGGGCGGCTTCACCGTCGAGAAGGTCGCCGCGAAGGCCGGCGCCAGTCGGATGACCATCTACAAATGGTGGCCGTCCAAGGGTTCGCTCGCCCTGGACGGCTACGCGACCGTGGTGTCGCACAGCCTGGATTTCCCCGACACCGGCGACGTCGAGCGGGACATCGCCACCCAGCTGCTGGCCTTCGTGCACGTGGTGCGGGACAGTCGCGCCGGCCGGGTGATCGGCGAGCTGATCGGGGCCGCGCAGACCGACACCGAGCTCGGTCTGTCCTTTCGGGAACGCTACTCGCGCCCGCGCCGGGAACTTGCCGAGCGGACGCTGCGCCGTGGCGTGGAACGTGGTGAACTCCGAACCGACTTCGACCCGCAGGTGGTCGTGGACCAGCTGTGGGGCGCCGTGTACCACCGGCTGCTCGTCCCCGACGAGCCGCTGACCGACGAGTTCGCCCGGGCGCTCGTCGCGAACATCCTGCCCGGCCTGCGCAAGGAGAGCATCGTGAACACGCCAGCCGCCATCAAGGCGTTCGTCGACACCACCAACCAGGCCGACGACGAGGCCTTCGTGGACGTCTTCACCGAGGACGCGTTCCTGGACGACTGGGGCCGGCAGTTCCACGGGCATCGGGGCGTGGCCAGCTGGAACAAGACCGACAACATCGGCGTGCGGGCCCACTTCGAACTGGAGAAGGTCGAGCCGGCCGGCGAGCCGGACGCCTACAACGTCACCATCAAGGTGCGCAGCCAGCGCTTCAACGGCACCGGCGCCATGGCCTTCGTGGTCCGCGGCGACAAGGTCGCCAGCCTTGTGATCTCCTGACCGGGTGTTCGTCACCGAAGACGGTCAGGGGGGGCCGGTTTTCCTGCTGCTGCACGGGTTCAGCGGGTCGGTGCGGTGGTTCGACGCCGTCACGCCGCTGCTGGCCGCGCACGGCCGGGTGCTGCGCGTCGATCTGCGTGGCCATGGTCGGACCGGTGGCCACACCGGTCTCGACGCCTCGTCCCAGGCGGCAGCAATCCTTGATGTGCTGGACTCGCTGGGCATCGACGAGGTGACCGCCGTCGGCCATTCCTACGGGGCCGATGTCGCGCTGGCTCTGGGGCGGCGAGCCACGAAGCTCGTGATCATCGGACAGGCGCCTGACTACCGTGACGCCACCTTTCCTCCGGGCAACGGGTTGTTGGCCACGCCGGTGCTCGGTCCGCTGCTGCACCGGTTCGCGCCTGAGGGCGCGGTGCGCCGGGCGGTCTCGTACGCCTTCGCGCCGGGATTCGAGTTTCCTCCTGTGCTGCTTCGTGATCACGCGACGACCAGTCCGGCAGTGGCGCGAGCGGTGATCGTCGACCGGCGTCGCGAGCTGGCCGAACGGCCGCTCGATCGGCAGGTGCGCGAACTCGGCGTGCCGACGCTGGTCATCCTCGGCCGGCACGACCGGTTCTATCCCTGGGCCCCGGCCGCCGCGCGGTACCGCGCCGCCGGTGCCCGCGTGGAGATCATCGACGACGCCGGGCACAGCCCGCAGATCGAACAACCGGCCAAGATTGTTGATCTAGTGCTTTCGTTGCACGCCAACTGCTCCGAATGACCTCTGGTCAGCGGCGTGACCTTGCCGTAGCCCTGGACGCATGGCTGGCACCCGGACCGGCGTTGCCGCCGGTATCGTCCTGTTCTCCCTTCTCACCGCGTGTTCCCTGCCGGCCAAGGCCGGTGGCGACGGCGCCGCGCCGTTGCCCAGCGACAGCAGCCAGCAGCTGGCGTCGTTGAAGATCGCGACGGCCGGGCCGATGACCGGCTACTCCCGCGACCGCTTCGGCGGCGGCTGGATCAAGCAGCCCGACGGCTGCGACACCAGGGAGGACGTGCTCAAGGCCCAGGGGCGGGACGTGAAGTCCAAGGGCTGCACGGTGAACTCCGGCAACTGGACCTCGCTCTACGACGGCGTCGCCGTCACCTCGCCGCACGACCTGGACATCGACCACCTCGTGCCCGAAGCCGAGTCCTGGCGCACCGGGGCCGCCCAGTGGACCCAGGATCAGCGGGTCGCCTTCGCCAACGACCTGGACGAACTGGTCGCCGTCACCGCGCACAGCAACCGCAGCAAGGGCGACCAGCCGCCGCCCGGCTACATGCCCGTGCAGTCGGAGTGGTGCGACTACGCCACGCACTGGATCAAGGTGAAGGCGAAGTACAAGCTGACCATCTCCCAGACCGAGCACGACGCGTTGGCCCAGATGATCGGCACCTGCCACTGATCTCTGCCGCTGCGTGAAGATTCTGGGGGCACAACCCCCATGTCCCGCCGCCGGTCACGGGGCAGCCTGGTGCCATGGCGTTGCGGGACGTGGGGTTCACCCCGGTGCAGGAAGAGGTGTACCGGGCACTGGTGGGCAATCCGGACGTGGTGCCGCCGGGCGCGGACCACGTCGTCCGGGAGCTGGTCGCGCTGGGGGTGTTGCGTCGTGACCCGGCCAGCCCGTCGGGCGTGCGGGTGCCGAATCCGTCGGTGGCGCTGGGGGAGCTGATCGAACGGGTCGAGGACGAGCTGGTGCGCCGACAGCGCCTGGTCGGGGACACCCGGTGCGAGATCGCGGCGTTGAGCGCGGAGCACGCCAGGCGGCGGACGGCCCCGGACCGGATCGGGGTGGAGTGGCTGACCGATCCCGGCGAGGTGTTGGAACGCCTGGACGAGCTGTCGTTCTTCACCCGCAGCAGCGTGTTCGCGGTGCAGCCGCTGAGCCCGGCGGACCGCCGCCGCCCGGTCGACCCGTCCCGGTTGGACCTGCGGGTCATGCGCCGTGGCCTGGACATGCGGGTGATCTACGACGGCCGGCTGCTGGCCAACCAGGGCGCGGTCGCGCAGCTGCACCGGATGTCCGCCGCCGGCGTGGCGCTCCGGTTCGCCGCCGAGCCGCCCGACCGCATGATCATCATGGACGAGAGCGTCGCCGTGCTGCCGGTGGATCCGGCCGACAGCGGCCGGGGTGCGGTGGTGGTGCGCCAGGCCGGGTTGCTGCGCGGCCTGGTCCGCCTGTTCCACCACCTCTGGGCCACCGCCGGCGCCGCCGAGGACGTGCTCGACGACGAGGACCGTCGGGTGCTGGCCCTGTTGGCGGACGGGAAGACCGACGACACGGCGGCCCGCGAGGTCGGCATGTCGGTACGCCACCTGCGTCGCCGCATCGCGCGGTTGATGGACGTGCTCCAGGCGACCAGCCGTTTCCAGGCCGGCGCCCTGGCCGCGAGGAAAGGATGGATCTGATGAGGCAAACGCTGATCGACCCGATGCCGGCCGAACCCGAGACACCCACCGCGCCGCCGCCCGCCACCGAGTCCGTGCCGGCGCAACGCGAGGAGTTCCTGGTCAGCGTGTTCGCCTGGGACTGAGTGTCCGCATCCTGCCGTCGCCGCTGTCACCTTCCTGACCTGCGACGATCTTTCGGCAGGCGGTGGTCACGGCGAAAACTTGGGCCATGCCCGAACACAGCACCTTCCCGCTGGTCGAGCTGGTCCGCGCCGCACTGCCGGCCGGCTCGGCCGACGACCACCGCCTGCGCGAGGACGACTTCTGGTGCCACGTCACCAGCGGCGACCGCGTGCGGCGCAAGCAGGGCTGGAAGCTGCATCTGTCGGCGACGCCGCTGTCGGCCCCGATGGTGCTGTTCCGTGCCGCGGAAGTGTTGCTGGCGCAGGGCTGCGACTTCAAGTTCGCCAAAGGGTTGGCGCAGGTGGAGGAGCTGACCTCGGGCCGCTACGCGCGGTCCCAGGCCGGCAAGTTCATCACGGTCTACCCGGCCGACGACGCCGAGTTCGCTCGCGTCGCGGAGTTGCTGCACGAGGCCACGCTCGGACTGCCCGGCCCGCGGATCCCGTCGGACCGGCCGTATGCCGAGCACAGCCTGGTGCACATGAGGTTCGGCGCGATCCACGGCGTGCCGGTGCTGACCAACGACGGCTCGTTCGAGGCCCGGTTGGTCGACCCGGACGGCCGTGCCGTCAAGGACGAGCGCACGCCGTGGTTCGCGCCGCCGGCCTGGGCCCCGCCGCCGCCGGTGCCGGTGCCGTCCGGGGTGTCCGGCGGCCGGCGGGTGGTGATCGACGGTCGGTTCCAGGTGGACAGTGCGATCCGGCATTCCTCGCGCGGCGGCGTGTATTTCGGCACGGACCTGGCCACCGGGGCCCAAGTGGTGCTCAAGCAGGCCCGCCCGCACGTGGCCGCGCAGCTCAACGGCCTCGACGCGCGGGACGCCCTGCGGCGCGAGGCTCGGATGCTCGCGGAGCTCAAGGGGCTGGTGCCGGACCTGATCGCGCTGGTCGAGCACGGCGGCGACCTGTTCCTGATCGAGTCGGTGGTGCCCGGACGGCCGCTGACCGAGGAGATCGACGGTGTTGTTTCGTTGGCGCGCAAGCTGATCGGGCTGCTCCAGGCCGTGCACGAGCGGGGCCTGGTGTTCCGGGACCTGTCGCCGGCCAACGTGATGGCGCTGCCGGACGGCGAGCTGCGGCTGATCGACCCGGAGACCGCGGCCCGGCCCGGTGAGCTCGTGCACCGGACCTTCACGCCCGGCTTCGCGGCGCCGGAAGTGCTGGCCGGCAAGCGGTTCGCGCCGGCCCCGGACTCGTCGGTCGACCGCTACGCCCTGGGCGCGTTGCTGTTGTTCCTGGCCACGGGCGCGCCGCCGTTGCTGCCGTCCGATCCCCGTGACCCGCACGATCGCCTGCGCGCCATCGTGACGGCCGACGACAACCCGCTGGTGAAGCGGTTCGCCCCGGCCATCCTGGGGCTGACCCGCACCGATCCGGCCGCACGGTGGAGCCTCGACCGGGCTCTTGCTTCCCTCGACGGCCCGGTGGCCTCGGTGGCCACCGTCGAACCCATCGGTGTCGATCAGCTGATCGAGGACGGCCTCGGGCACATCGTGTCCACAATGGACCTCGACGCCGAACGTCTGTGGCCGACCGAGGGCTTCGGCGCCGGCACCGACGCCTGCGCCGTGCAGTACGGGGCGGCCGGCGTGCTCGGTGTCCTCAACCAGGCCCTGACCAGTGGTTATGACGTTCCGGTCGGCGATGTGGCGCGGTGGCTGGACCAACGGCGGCTGACCGTGCCGAAGCTGTTGCCCGGCCTGTACTTCGGTCGTGCCGGCACCGCGTGGGCGCTCTACGACGCCGGGGTCCTGCTCGACGACCGCCGGCTCCAGCGCAATGCCCTCGACCTGGCCCGACAACTCCCGACCCGCTGGCCCAACCCCGACGTCTGCCACGGGGCCGCCGGCCACGGCATGCTGGCCCTGCACCTGGGACGGTCCGGTGAGGAGGAGTTCCTGGTCCGGGCCAACGACATCGCCGACGGTCTGCGGCACGCCGCCGTACGAACCGAGGACGGCGTGTTCTGGCCCGTGCCCGACGACTTCGACTCCGAACTGGCCGGCTCCTGGCACTTCGGTTTCGGCCACGGCGTCGCCGGCGTCGGCGCGTTCCTGCTCGCCGCGGCCGAGGCCACCGGCCGGTCGGATCTCCGTGACGTGGCTTCGGAAGCCGGTGCCACGCTGGCCAAGGCCGCGATCATCGACGCCGACGGCGGCGCCCGCTGGCGTCCCGACTACCGCCGCGCGGAACGTCCCGGCGACCTGACCCGGCACTGGTGCAGCGGCTCCTCCGGAGTCGGCACCTTCCTGCATCGCCTGGGCGACAACGCCTTGGCCGCCCGCGCCGCCACCGCCGTGCGGGCCAACCGCTGGCGTTCCTCGCCCTGTGTCTGCCACGGCCTGTCCGGTGACGGCGAGTTCCTGCTCGACCTCGGCCATGACGTGTCCGACCTGGTCACCGTCCTGCGCACGCGGGCCGTGCTGAAGTCCGGCCGGGCCGTGCTGCCCGACGAGACCCAGCTCAAGTTCGTCGTCAACTACGCCACCGGCCTCGCCGGCCCGCTGTCCTTCCTGCTCCGCACCCGCCACGGCGGCCCCCGCCCCTGGCACCTCTGAGTTTCCGGGCGTTCCCGGGAAAACCCCATCCAGTAGAAGGAGATCACCATGGACCACACCCTCGACCTCGACGCCCTCCAGCAGCTGCCCGCCACCGAGGTCGCCAGCATGACCCCGGAGTGCACCTGGACCTGTAGCTGGACCGGCGTCGAGACGTTCTGACCGTCGCTGACACCCGCGCCGTCCTGAAGTCCGGCCGGGCGATCCTCCCCGACGAGACCCAGCTCAAGTTCGTCGTCAACTACGCCACCGGACTCGCCGGCCCGCTCGCCTTCCTGCTCCGCGCCCGCCACGGC
>DATJJB010000454.1:0-8005 GCA_035492655.1 Kutzneria sp.
CTGGAGGCGTGAATGCGCCGGACCTGCTCCTGCGGCACGGCGAACATGCCGAACGGGTAGTTGTCGCGCAGGTCGTGCTTGGTGGTGACGGGAAAGCCGGCCAGGTCGGCCAGGTCACGACAGTCCTGCGGCCGCACGCCGGCCTCGTCGAACTTCTTGCGATAGAAGGGAACGTTCTCGTACGCGTGCTTGAGAGTCCACTGTAGACGATCGAGCTGGAGCGCGTGCAGCTCGTCGACGGAGAGCCGCTCGGCGTCCGTCAGCTCGTGCGCGGGCGGCGCCGCACCCCATCCTGCCGTCATCGTCGACTCCACAGTTTACTGACCGAACGGACGGTTCAGAATGTGCCGCCGTCGCGGCCTTGTCAAGGATTCGGGCACGGCGTCGCCCGCTGTCCTAAACTGGTGCCGAGGGGGTGGACGCAGGGCGAGAGGACGAAGGTGCCGCGAGCTACGATTCGCGACGTCGCACGGGCGGCGGGCGTGTCGGTCTCCACGGTGTCGCGGGTGTTCACCCACCCGGAGCTGTTCCGCGACGAGACCCGGCTGAAGGTGCACGCCGCGGCCGGACAGTTGAACTACTCCCCCAACCGCAACGCGGCCTCGCTGACCACCGGGCGCACCGCGAACATCGGGCTGGTGGTGCCCAATCTGGCCAACCCGCTGTTCCCGGAGATGATCAAGGCGGCCCAGCACAGCGCCCGCGAGCACGGCCTGGCCGCGCTGCTCGCGGACAGCGACGACAGCGCCGCCGACGAGGAAAAGCTGGTGCACGCCCTGGCCAAGGACGTGGACGGGCTGATCCTGTTCTCCTCGCTGCTGACCGACGAGCAGATCGCCTCGGTGGACTCGCTGCGGCCGCTGGTCTTCGTCAACCGGCACGTGCCCGGGCACCGCGGCGTCCTGGTCGACGCGCCGCACGCGATGTCCTTGCTCACGCAATATCTGGTCAATCTCGGCCACACCACCGCCACCTACTACCCCGGTCCCGACAACTCGTGGGTCGCGCACGACCGGCTCGCCGCACTGCGCAAGGCCGCTTCCGGCGCGGGCCTCGACCTGGCCGTCGCCCCGATGGGGCCCGCCTCGTACGAGAGCGGCAGCGCCGTCGCCGACGAGCTCGTGCGCCAGCCCTTACCCACCGCCGTGCTGTGCTTCAACGACCAGATGGCCATGGGAGTCGTGGCCCGGCTGCTGCAACTCGGCGTGCGGATTCCCGAGCAGACCAGCGTGACCGGCTGGGGCGGCACCAAGGTCGGCGCCTATTCCACGCCCGCGCTCACCACCATCGCCGCCCCGTTGGCCGACCTGGGTTCGGCCGCTGTCGCCGAGCTTCTGCTTGCGCAGCAGGACGATCCCGGTGCCGATCCCGCCCCTGTCACCCTGGAGGCAACCCTGCAAGCCCGGGCCACCACCGGCCGGGCCCGGGACTGAGTCCTATTCGGACAGTCGGATCGGCTTGGCCGGCTCCGGGTGCATCAGCCTGGCTACCGCCGGCGGCACCAGAAGCAGCAGCAGCGAGTAGTAGTTGGCCGCCGGCACCAGCAGCACGAGAACGAAGGCGGCCACCATTGCGATCGTCGTGCCCAGGGTGTTGACCATCCAGCGGTTCGACAGCTGCTCACCCTCCTTGAGCAGCTTCGGGTTCGACCGCACCGCGAGCGTCATCAGCGAGATGCACCCGCTGTTCACCACAATCGTGCCGATGTAGAGCAGGCAGCTGAACTCGTCGGTGCCGAAGCCGCCCACCAGCTGCGTGGCGAAGGGCATCACGATCACCGAGAGCAGCCAGACCATGTTGGTCAGCAACAGCGTCTGGTGATAGGCCCGCACGTGCTCGAACAGCCGGTGGTGGCCGAACCACTGCCGGCCGATCACCACGAAGCTGAGCAGGAAGCTCCAGATCTTCGGCTGGTTCTGCGTGATCGCCTCGATCGGCTCCCCGTGCGCCGCCACCAGCTCCGGCACGATCTCCGTCAGCGGCAGCACCAGCAGCGTCAGCGCGATGGCGACCACCGCGTCGGTGAAGAACACCAGGCGTTCGGGCGACTTCTCGATCATCGGTTCCCTCGGCGAGTGACGGCACGGTCGCGAGCCGTCCGCCGGACGGCCCAGCGGGCAACCCTAACCCGCTCACCCACCGTGATCCACCGGCTTCACTGGTTGCGGCCGGCCGCGATCATGGCCAGTTCGGTGCGGTTGCCCACGCCGAGCTTGGTGAAGATGTGTGACAGGTGCGTCTTCACGGTCCCCCGGCTCATGAACAGCCTCGCGGCGATGTCCGGGTTGTTGAGGCCCTCCACCACGAGCTTGGCCACGCTCAGTTCGGTAGGAGTGAGGCTGTGCCAGCCGGAGGAGGGCCTCGACCGGGGCCCTCGGGTGCGGCGGAGGTACTCCACGGCCTCGTCGAGTGACATGAGCGTGGAGTTGGTGGCGTGTGGCGCAACAGGAGTGCGTCTTGGGTACCCCATGTGCTCGCGGAGGGCAGTGGCGGACGCGAGGACGTGGTCGGCGCCGATGAGTCCGGCGATCGCGTCAAGGCTGTCCACACAGCCGAGGCGAAGGCCTTGGGCGACCCGGATGGCGAGGGCCTGGTGGTGCAGATCGAGATCGCCGCTGATGATGGCCTGCTGTTCATACGCGTCGGCAAGGACGCGCGGCATGCGCAGTTCGCCGGCCATGATGACGGCCCGATCGAGCAGCGCCGATGCCTCATCGCGCCGGTCGAGGCCGATGAGTGCGGCGGCGAGCGGTGGCAGCGACTGGACGGCGATGCAGCTGACGAGCTCGGTCGGCGAGGTAGCCTCGCGAAGCCAGGTCTCGGCCTCAGCGAACTCGGAGCGGGCGAGGTGCAGGCTGCCCATCGCGACGGCCATGCCGGGCACGACCACGGGCCGGTCGGCGTTGCGGACCAGGGTGAGCACCGGCTCCATCAGCGCCAGGCCGGCATCGGTGTCGCCGGTGAAGCTGTGCACGGTCCCGAGCATGCTCCGCGTGGTGCCGACCCGGTTGTAATCGCCCAGCGGCGCGGCGATCCGGACGGCTTCCTCGGCGATGTCCCGGGCCAGATCGAGCTCACCGGTCAGCAATGCGCTCGAAGCCCGGAAACAGAGCGCGGTCGCGGCGACGCCACGGTCGCCGCGCCGCAGCAGCTCGGCGGCGGAACTGGCGAGCAGCGGCACCGCTCGCTCGTGGTCGTCCCTGAGGTGCAGCACAATTCCTTGCAGCGCAAGGGAAGAATCCCGAACGAACTCGTCGCCGGAGATCTCGGCCGACGCCAGCGCGGCCAGACTCTGCCGCCACGCGCCGTCCAGATCGCCGAAGATCCGACCGACGCCCTGCAACACCAACGGCAGCCCGCGATCATGCTCGTCGGCGGCGAACTTCAGCGCCCGGTCGAGCACGTCGTAGCCCAGGTCGACCGGCCCGACGACGTCGGTGACCAGCGCGATGCCGGTGAGCAGCCGGGACTGCAGCGGCGAGGTGTCCGCGGGCGCTCGATCCACGGCCCGGCGCAGGAAATCGATGCCCTCGTGGCCGGGACCGTGCAGGTGCCACAGCCACGGCAGCCCGGCCGCGAGCTGACGCCCCTTGGCCGGGTCCGCGGCAGTCAGCCCCCAGTCAAGGGCGGCCCGCAGGTTGCCGTACTCGGCGCGCATCCGGATCCGCCAGGAATCCTTGTCCGGCGAGGAATCCCCGGTCACATAGGCGAGGAAGTGGTCGAGGTGACGGTCTCGCGTCGCCTCCTCCTCGCCGGCCTCGATCAGCCGGGCCGACGCGTACTCACGGATCGTCTCCAGCAGGCGGTAACGGCCGTCCTCGGCGACGACGAGCGATTTGTCGACAAGTCCGGCCAGCGTCACGAGGACGTCCTGGTCAGCGATCGCCCGAGCGGCGTCGAGGGTGAATCCGCCGTGGAACACGGCAACGCGACGGAACACCGTGCGCTCGGCGTCATCGAGCAGGTCATGGCTCCACTGGACGGAGGCCGCAAGCGTTTGCTGCCGGCTCGCTACGCCGCGTGGACCCCTCGTGAGCAGGGAAAACCGGTTGTCGAGGCCGTCGTTGATCTGCTGCGGGGTCAGCGTGCGCAGCCACGCGGCGGCCAGCTCCAGGGCCAGCGGCATGCCGTCCAGGCGCTCGCACATCGACGCCACGGCCGCGCGGCTCGCCTCGTCCGGCTCGAACCCCGGCACGACCAGCCTGGCGCGCTCGACGAACAGGGCCTGCGCCTCATCGGTGGCGATCGGCGGCACCCGCCAGACGACCTCGCCCGGGATGCCGAGCGGCTCACGGCTGGTGGCCAGCACGGTCACCTCGGGGCAGCTGCGAAGCAGCTCAGTGGCCAGGTCGGCGACGCCGTCCAGCACCTGCTCGCAGTTGTCCAGGGCGAGCAGCAGCCGGCTGGTGCGCAGCTGCGGCGCGAGGCGGCCGGAGCCGACCAGGGCGCCGACGGCGTCGGCCACCGCGTCGGCCACGAGCGTCGGGTCGGTGAGCTCGGACAGGTCCGCCCACCAGGCGCCTTGAGGCCAGAACTCGGAATGGTTGGCGGCCAGCTGCGCGGCGAGCCGGGTCTTGCCGCTGCCACCCGGCCCGGCCAGCGTGACCAGGCGTTCACCGAGCAGCAGGGTGCGCAGCGCGGACAGCTCGGCCTGCCGGCCGACGAAGGTGGTGAACTGCACCGGCAGGTTGTTCGGCACCTGGTCGAGCGACCGCGGCGGGGTGTCGTCGTCGATCGCGTACAGGCGGATCGGCGACAGGAGGTCCCGCAGCCGGTGCACGCCGAGGTCGTGCAGCCTCAGTTGTGGCAGGCCGGCGGCGGTGGCCGCGGTCAGCAGCGTCTGGCCGCCGTTGGCGATCTCGCACAGGCGTCGGGCCCGGCGGATCGTCGGCTCGCCCTCGTCACCGGTGTGCAGGGCGATGCGCAGCCGCCCGGCTTGCGGCCCATCTTCCTCGGCGAAGGCCCGGCGCAGCTCGACGGCGGCGTCAACGGCCGCCGCGGGCGCCACGAAAGCGCCGTTGGTGGCGTCCAACAGGAGCTCCAGCCGCTTTCGCGTCGCCTGCGCCGGGTCGTTCGGACCGGCCGCGCCGAGCGGGTCGAGATCGGCGGCCAGGTACGTCACGGACATGCCTGGTCATCCTGCCAGGCGCGGCGATATCAGCCACCCGGTTCGGCCAGGTCGGCCACCTGGCAGATATATCGGCCACGCCGCTCGGCGAAGCTTTGACCAGCAACAACGACACCGACTCAGGGAGCACGAGATGTCCGAGGTCATCGCCAACATGTCCATGTCGCTCGACGGCTTCGTGGCCGACGCCAACGACGGCATCGAGCAGGTCTTCGGCTGGTACGGCAGCGGCGACGTGGCCGTGCCGACCGCCGTCGAGTGGGCCACCTTCCGCACCTCCGAGGCCAGCGCCGGCGTGCTGCGGCACGGCTTGGCCACCATCGGCGCGCTGATCGGCGGGCGGCGGCTGTTCGACCTGGCCAGCGGCTGGAACGGCCAGCACCCGATGGGCGTGCCGGTGTTCATCGTGACCCACCACGAGCCGACCGACTGGGCCCACCCCGAGGCGCCGTTCACCTTCGTCACCGACGGCATCGAGAGTGCCGTGGCCCAGGCCAAGGCCGCCGCCGGCGACAAGAACGTGGCCGTCGCCAGCCCCACCATCGTGCGGCAGTGCCTGGACGCCGGGCTGCTCGACGCCGTGCAGGTCGACCTGGTGCCGGTGGTGCTGGGTCAGGGCATCCCGTTCTTCGGCGAGCTGGCCAAGGGTCCGGTGCAGCTGGACGGCCCGACCGTGGTCGAGGGCCAGGGCGTCACCCACCTCACGTACCGGGTCCGACGCTGACCCGCGTCGGCGGACCGGCCGGGGTGTCCGGTCCGCCGGCCTGCCGGTATTCACTTGTCCCCCAGTGGCTATCGCATCAACTCCTCGGGAACGCGCAGGTCCTCGGCCTCGTAGACGGCCTTGAGGGCAGCCGGGTCGTCGGTCTCGCACGCGGCGGCGATCCGGTCCATGAGCTGGTCGAACTCCTCGCCGGTGCGACCCTGGTAGGAGTCCTCCATGCGCCCCCACTCGTCCCAGGGCAGCGTCTCGATCTTCACCAACGAGGCCAGGTCGCGGATCAGGTTGCCGCGGATCTCCCCTACGCCCCAGGCGAAGTCGACGCCGTGGACACCGAACAGGTTGCCGTCCACCTCACCCGTGCGATACCACTGCCAGGCCTCGCCGCCGGTCAGGAACGCGCCCGCCGGCAGGTCGTCGGACTGCGGAACATACGGCCGGTGCAGGTGCTCGACGTCCACGCGCACCCACCGGTCGTCCCGACGGTACTCGACGACCCAGTGGTCAAGGTTCTTGCCGGCCACGAAATACGTGCCGAAGCCGCAGCGGGCGCGGGCCGGGATCCCCCGCTGCCGGAGTAACGCGGTCGCTAACGTAGACCAGTGCCGGCAGGTGCCGACCATGCGTTTGTCCGGCGGCCGGGGCACGTCCAGCGGCGCGGGGTCGATCGTCGTCAGCGCGTCGATGAGCGCGCTGGCCGGGCGGATGTTCCGCTCGGCCAGGCGTTCGTCCGGCACGCCGGCGGCCGGCGCGTCCGTCGGCTGGATGAACAGTTGCTGCACCGCCGCGCAGATGCCGATGGGATCGTCGGGCAGGCCCTTGGTCAGCGGGACCTGCTCCGGCGTCACCGTGGTGAACACACCTGGTGTGGCGTAGTCGATGCCCATGCGTTGAATGCTAGGGACCGGGTCTGACAGTTCTCGGGAACACGGGACTCGCCGCCGGCAGGACCTCGCCGCCGCACTGCTCGGCGACACGTCGAGCCGCCGCTGGCAGGAACGGTGTCAGATGCTCGGCGATATCCCGGCATGCCGCCACCAACTCCGCCAGCACGCCGTCCAGCTCGGCCGGCTTTTCCTTGAGCTGCCAAGGTTTGGTCGCGTGCACGTACCGATTGGCCTCGTCGCCGACGCGCGTGACCGCCTCGACCGCGCGCCGGAAGTCGAAGTCCCGCAGCGCGCTGTCGATCACCCCGGCCGCGTCCGCGCGCGCCCGCCGTAGCCTCTCCGCCGGCAAATTGTGTTCCTGTGTCAACGGAACCACGCCGTCCCGATACTTCCGCACCATCGACACCGTGCGGTTGACCAGGTTGCCGATGTTGTTGGCCAGGTCGTCGTCGAACCGGGCCGCCAGCCGGTCCGCCGAGTAGTCGGTGTCGCCGGTCCTGCCGACGTCCGACAGCAGCCACCAACGCAGCGCGTCGACCCCGACTTGCGTTGCTATGCCTAGGGGATCGGGTGTCTCGCCCAGCGACTTCCCGATCTTGCGCCCGTTCGCGGTAAGGTACTCGTGCACCAGCAACCGGGACGGCAACTCCAGACCGGCCGAGAGGAGCATGGCTGGCCAGTACACGGCGTGGAAGCGAATGATGCCCTTGCCGATCACATGGACACGTTCGCTGTCAGGCCAACGATCACCGGCACCGGTGAGATAGTTGACGAGGGCGTCGAACCAGACGTAGATCACCTGGCCCGGGTCGTCGGGCACCGGAATCCCCCAACCACGCGCACGGGCAACACTTCTGCTGACACTGAGGTCGTCGAGTCCGCCGGCAAGGAAGGCGAGCACCTCTCGCTTCCGAGTCGCCGGCACGATCTCGATGACATCGGACCCGATCAGCTCGGCCAGCCGGTCCCGGTAGCGGCTGAGCCGGAAGAACCAGTTGTCCTCCGATACCAGTTCCGGTTTCTCCTCGTGCTCCGGGCAATCGCCGTCGACGAACGCCTCGCAACCCACGCAGTACAAGCCCGTGTACGACTTCCGATACAGGTCCCCGTTCTGTTCGCAGGCCCGCCACAGCCGTTCGACGGCGGGTCGGTGGCGGGGGTCGGTGCTGGTGCGCACGAAGTCGTCGAAGGAGAGGTCCAGCGCCTCGTTCAGCGCGACGAAGCGGTCCGCCATGCGGGCGACGTAGTCCGCGACCGGGATGCCCTCCG
>DATJJB010000455.1:0-17998 GCA_035492655.1 Kutzneria sp.
TGATGACCGCCGCGCGGTCTTCGCCGTCACCACCTCGCCCCGCTCGCGCAGTTCCGCGGTGATCCGCGGTGACCCGCAGGTGCCGCGTGAGTCCTGATGTGCCTGGGTGATCTTCACTTCCAGATCCGCGCGGCGCTGCTGTCGCGGCGTCAACACCGTGGCCGCAGCCCGTTTCGCATGCGCGTAGTAGCCGGAGGTCGACACGCCCAGCAGCCGCGCCATGCGGCGGATGGAGAACCGTTCGCGCTCGGGCCTGGCGGTCCCGGTGGACTCGTCGGGGCCGGCGTACTTGGCCATCAGAGCGAACCGGGCCGGTTCTTCTGCATCGCGGCAAAGTACGCCGAGGCTTTTACCAGGAACGCGTTGTCCTTCTCCAGCTCGCCCACCTGCCGGCGCAGGCGCTGCAGCTCGGCCCGCTCGGCCGCCTCCAGAGGCGCGTCGCCGTGGGCTTCGGCCGCGGCGATCCGGCGCCGTTCGTCCTTGACCCAGACACTGAGCATGCCCGCGTCGATGCCCAGCTCGCGGGCGACCTCGGAGTCGTGCGGCCGGAATCGATCACCCGGTGGGCAGCCTCGACCTTGTACTCGGCCGTGTACGACCGGCGCTTGCGAGGAGGCATGTAGACATCCTTCCAGCAGGACCGCTGATCCTGCTAACTCGGTGTCCACTACTCGGGGTGAACCTCACGGAGCCCGATCCAACATCGGGCTCCGCACCGTGCGTTGCTACTCGTAGGGCATGCCGCCACCCCAGTCCGGGTGGTAAACCTGGCCGTCATTCGTATGCACCGGCGAAATCCCCGGCTGCGGATTCGGCTTCACTGGGAACAACCACGAGGGTGCACCCTTCTTCGGCGCCGGCTTGATGCCGAACGCCCGGCTGGCATCTCCCGCCGCTGCCTTCTGGGCCGCCACCTCTTGCTCCGTATAGGGCCCCATTTGCGGCCAGGGGTTCGTCCAGACCGGAGGGGCCGGCTGCGGGCATGCGTACGGGCCATAGAAGCCGGGCGGGTTGCAGCCGTACCTGACCGGAGCAGGAGGTGACGGCTGTCCAGCAGCCGCTAGCGCGGTGGCAACGGGCTGGACGCCCCCCAAGATGGCCCCGCCTGTGTTGATCGCGCTCGCGGGATCGCCGAGCGGAGCACTGGCGACCTTGTTGGCGGCCGCCTGTTGCTCCATCGTCGCACCCATGGCCTTGGCGTCGGCTTCCGCGATTCGACCGGCCTGGCTGGCAAGTCGACCGAGGCCGTACCCTGCCGCGCCGATGCCGAACGAGAAAATATCCATGACGAACGTCCCGGTATCACCGCTCTTCGCGGCAACATACATGTCCCGTGCCGTCATCGCGGTGCTGACACCCAAGGCGATCGCGCCGATGATCCCGACGGGGGTCGCAATGGCACCGACGATCCCGGCCACGGCACCGATCCAGTTTCGGTTTCTGTCGACCCAGCCGGTAAAACTCGTCGCTGTCGAGGCGACCCAGCCGCCCACACTCTTCGCCACCGACTTCACCCCGTCCCAGACCTTGGCCAGGCAGACGATGAAGCACAGTCCGGTCGGGTCCGACTTGGTGATCGGATTGTTGTTCGCGTAGGTGTAGCCGTGTAGCTGCTGGGAATCGTTGGGATCTGCGATCGGGTCGACCGACATGAAGCGGCCGAGCGCCGGGTCGTACTCGCGGGCGCCCAGTCGGGTCAGGCCGATGGACTTGTCCAGGTTGCCGCCGACAAATCCCTTGGAACCCGGGAAATCCACCGCCTGACCGCGCGGGCCGCCGAACGGCAGCTGGCGGCGCTGGGTCACCTTCAAGGTGTCGCTGTTGATGGCGATCTGGGACGTACCTTGGTGGTCACTCGCCAGCCAGGTGAGGCCGGTGGCGTCCCGCATCGCGACGGTGGAACCACCGTTCTGGTAGTACCTGGTGCCCTCCAGCTTCTTGGTGCCCTGGTTGTAGTGCAGCTCCTGGCCGTCAAGGAACAACGTGGTACCGGTCGCGTCGTGACGGATGAGACGGTTGCCGTCGGCGTCGTAGACGAAGTCGGTGACGCCGGAGTTGTCGGTCACCTTGGCCAGGTGGCCTTCGGCGTCCCAGTCGAGCTGCTGGGTGTTGCCGGGCAGCTTGCGGGTGATGGTGTTGCCGCTGGTGTCGTAGATGAACTGGCTGGCACTGCTCCCGGCGGGACCGGTGGTGGAGACGCCGTTGAGCTTGTGGCCGGAAGCGGGGAACGAGCCGGTGGTGACGGTGTCGCCGGCGGCCGCGTGCTGGGTCTCGGTGAGCCGGTTGCCGACCTTGTCGTAGCTGAACGACTGCCAGTACGGGGCGGGCCCGGACAGGGTGGCGACGGCGGGCGGCGCGGTGCAGTCGCCGGCCGGGGTCCAGGCCTGGGTGATGCGTTGCAGGTAGTCCATGGTGAAGCACTGGTTGTCGATGGGACCGCCCTGTGGCTTGTCCACAATGGACGTCACGGAGCCGGCCGGGTTGTAGCTGTAGTTGGTGTCGGCCTGCATCGGCGCCGTCACCTCGGCGTCGACGATGGTCCGGTCGACCCGGCGGGTGTGGTCGTCGTAGTACGTGGACAACCAGGCCCGCTTGCCGGTGTCGCCGAGCTGCACCCGCGACACCTCGCCGTAGCGGGTGTACTGCATGTCGGTGACGTAGTCGTAGGTGTTGCCGTCGAAACCGCCGTTGCTGGTCAGCAGCTGACCGAGATCGTTGTAGGTGTACAGCACGGTCTCGGCCGGCAGGTCGCCGACGGCGGCGTAACCGGTGCTGTAGGGACTACCGTCCACTTTGTACTTAACGGATGACTTGTAGGTGCCCCCGACGAATTCGGTGTCCGGGATGGTCACCGTGTCCGACAGCGGATGGTAAAAGACGTCGTAGGAGCCGATGGTGGAGGTGTAGGCCTTGCCGTCGACGAACCGGGTGCTGGACGCCAGCTGTCCCTTGCCGGACAGCGCGGTGTCGTAGGTCCACTGGGACTGCACGGCCGAGCCGATCCGGGTCGCGGTCTTGCGACCGAGGTCGTCGTAGGCGTTGGTGAGGGTCTGCCCACGGGCGTCGGTGCTGGTGACCAGCTGGCCGGCCGCGTCGTAGGTCATGGTCGACGTGCCCTTGTCCACGTCGTCGTCCCGGACCTCGTTGCCCCGCAGGTCATACGACCGGTGCCAGGTGTTGCCGGCCGGGTCGGTGGTCGAGGTCAACTTGCCGGCGGGCGTGTACGTGTAGGTGGTGGAGTCGTAGTCGCCCGAAGCCTCCCGGCCGTGGAACTGCCGCAGCTCGACGGTGCGACCGCGGGCGTCGGCGATCGCCATGGTCGTCGGCGCGCCGACGGGCGGTGTCACGACGGTGCGGTCACCGTCGTAGGCCGTGGTGGTCCGCCACAGCTCGTCGGCCGCACCCATGGTGATCTCGGCGGTCTTCCGGCCGGCGCCGTCGAACTGCGACACGGTCTGCGACGGCACGTCGACGTCGGCAGCGATCCACAACTGGTCGTCGACCGGGGCGTCGTTGAAGTACGGCTTGGTGACCTTGTACTGCCGGCCCTGTGAGTCGTACTTGGTGTCGACGATCAGTCGGCCGCCGCCGGACGCCGGTTGCTGGGTCTGACGCAGCCGCATCAGCCCGTCATAGATGTCGTTGCCGCTGGTGTAGTGGCCATTTGGACCGAGCGCGGTGGTGGTGACGACCGTCGCGCCGTCGTTGCGAACGTTGTAGGCGAACTTCACGTTGCCATCGGCATTCGAGCCGCGAGGCCGATTGGCCAGCCACACCTGTGCCTTGCGACCCAATGGGTCGTAGGCGGTCTCGGTGAGCCGACCGTTGGCGTCGACCACCGTGGTCGGCTGGCCGTAGGCGGGATCGACGGTGGTCGTGGTGGTCTGCCCGAGCGGGTTGGTGACGGCGGTCTGCGTCACCGGCCCACCGGTGGCCGGCGTGTAGGCGGTCGTGGTGGTCTTGCCGAGGGCATTGGCCGCGGTGGTGACGCGACCGAGGGCATCGAAGCCGGCAGTGCTCGCGGTGATGTACTGAGCACCGGAGGCCGGATAGCTGTCCAGTACCTCGGACCTGGTGACGTCACCGTTGTCCGGGGCAGCGCCGAATGCCTTGCCGTCGTAGGAATAGCGGGTACCCGACATCGCGTTGTCCGGGTACTTCGGCGTTGCCGAACAGGCCACCGACACCGTCTCGGTCTGCGACGGATACGAGATCAGCCACCGGTCGGTGTTGCGCGCATACGTGGTCCGCGTGCACCGATCATCCGCGGCGGTGGAGACGTCCCCGAGGTCGTTGGTGGACAACAACTGCCCGAGATCGTCATAGCTCTGCTCGGTCCGGGTCGTCCGCCAACCGCCGGCGGACAGCGCCGCGTAGTTGACGGTCGTGCCCGTCTCTACCAGATACGCCTTCAACGAACCGCGAGTCGCGGTCGGCCCCTGCACGGCCGGCGTGATGATCGACTTGGACACGATCTGGGCACTGGTGGCCAAGTGCACCTGGGACTCGTACTCGAAGCCCTGCAACCAGTTGTCGTCCTTGCGCCCGCCGCCTTCGGAGTCGGTGACGGTGATCGAACGCGTGCCGTTGGACAGGTGGTCGCCGTCCATGCCGCGGTAGAACCACTCCTCGGTCATCGACTGCGGCCCGGCCAGGTCGTCGGTCTTGCCCTTGATGACCTTCACATGCCCGAAACCCCGGAAGTCATTCCAGTTCCGGTACTTCTCCTTGGTGAACTCCGAGGTGTCGTAGGCCCACGCGGCACCGTCGAGGTACTGGTAGCTGGTGACGTCCTCGGTGTTGGCGGCAATCATGTCGGACTGGGTCACCTGCGCGACCACGTACTTGTTGAAGTAGTCGGTGCGTTCGGAGAAGTCCTTCTTCGCCCACGTCATCGGGAAGCACCGCAAGGCGTTCGTTTCGGCGTTGGCCGGCCTGCTCGTGCAGTCCGGACTGGCGTAGGCGACCGTCGTGACGCCGCCGGACTCGGACACCACACCGGTGATCCGGTAGCGCAGCAGCGGACCGAGACCGTCCACCGTGTCCACCCGGTTGGGGAACTTGGTGCCCTCGAACTTCACGGCTGGCAGGACGATCGTGCCGCCGGCGAGCCCGCTGTCGGTGACGGACTTCAGCCACAGCGCGGGCTTCTCGCCGTCACCGTTGACCGGGAACGTCTGATCCAGCGTCCACGACTCGACATCGGCGAATCCCGACCCGTTCCACACCTGGGTGGTGACCTTCGACAGCCGCTTGGACGACCAGAACGTCGGCGAGTACTTGTCCTTGCACGTCGCCGTGTCGCACTTGTCGTCCCAGGACGTGTCCGGCCAGTTGTCCTTCTTGTCGGGCGTGCAGTCACTGCCCGGTACGCACCGGTCCGCGGTGGCGAAGTCGACCCGCCCGGTGGCCTGCTGGTCGGAGCCGTCACGCAGGCCGTACAGCGCCTCGCGAAGTGTGCCGGACCGGGTGTAGGACACGGCCGCGTCCTTGAGGTTCATGCCGTAGGAGTTGGATTCGGTGTCGTAGTTGTACTCGATCACGTTGCCGTGCCGGTCGATCACCTTGTCCAAGTTCCAGCGCCACGGCTGCACGCAGTGCGAGTCGGCGAAGGTCGCCGCGTGGCACGGCTCGCCGACGTCATTGCCGAACACCGGCACGGACCAGGTCGACTTGGCCTCCGACCGCGAACCGAACAAGTATCGCGTGCCGTCGACGGTGGTGATCCGCCAGTACTCACCGCCGCTGCCGTCGGGCAGCCGCTCGATCCGCGACCCGTCGTCGTTCTTGTTCCGCCACAGCGACTGGTTGTTGTCGTCCTTGATCAGCTGACCGCCCCCACCGCCGTAGGAGGCGGTCGCGTTGTCGCTGCGCCAACACAGGTCGCCGACCTGCACCGGCTTCACATCGTCGGCACACGGGATGTACGAGCGTTCGATGAAGCCGACCGAGAGGTCCCAGCCGTCGCCGACCCAGGAGGCCTGGTTGTTGGTCGCGCTGGTCCGACCGTCCACACTGGACGATGCGTAGTTCAGTGCGAGCTTGGGATCCAACCCGCCAGGCGACGGCGGCACCCGCAGCGGATACGACCAGCTGAAGTCGCCGGTCTGCGCCGACACGTTCCAGGTCGCGGACTGCGACAGCGGCGTGGCCTTGTTGGTGCCGCCGCCCTCCTTGGCGCCGCCGCCGGCGGGCTGGTTGCCGTGTAGTTCGCTGCTGGACGCCTGGTCCGGCGGCCGGGTGCCCATGTTCTGCGGTGTGACGGGCGTGGACTTGGTGGTGGGCAGTGGTACGGATGGTTCGCCGGCCCAGGCGGTCGGGTGGCTGACCGCGGTGAGCAGCGTGGCGGCCAGCACCATGGGGAGGATTCTCGCGATGTGTCTGATGGTCATGACGGGAACACCGCCGTCTCCTTGGGAACGGTGACCAGTGTGTAGCCGAGCGGGCCCACAACGGTGTCGCCCGAGCAGTTCGCGTCGAGCGAGTCGTACCGATCGTTGGTGCCGCACCGGTAGTTGGCTCGGCTCGGGAGTCCGTCCGGCGCCGAAGGCCAGGCGTAGCCCTGCGGACCGATGACGGTGGCGCCACCACAGCTGGAATCGGAGGAGTCGAAGTAGTCGTATCCGTTGTGGCACAAGATGATCGGCTTGAGGCTGTCGGCGGCGGTCAGCCGGACGTAGCCGTGTGGACCTACGACCTGGTACGACGGCGGCGCGCCGTCGATGGTGGAGAACCGGTCGTACGGGGCGATCGAGTAGCGCACGAACCGGGCGTACGCCACGGAGTAGCCGAGCACCCCATCGGCGGTGGCGCCGCCGCAGTTACGGGCGTCGAACCGGCCGGCGGCGTCCTTGCAGCGATAGAGGGGAATCGTGGGGATGTTGGTCGGCTGCACGGTGTAGATCAACCCGATGTCGCCCACCAACGTAGCGCCCTCGCAGTCGGCGGCGGTCGAGGTGAAGGACGAACCGGCGTTGCTGCAGGCGTGCAGCATGACGGTGTTGTCGCCGGGATCGGCCGGCAGGCCCAGCGCGGTGGTGAAGTGGTAGCCGTCGCGGACGTGATCGGTCATGCCGGCGTAGCGATCACCGGCGGCATTGACGAACTCGCCGAGTTCGCCGGCGAGCGGCGGCGGCCAGCCACCGAGGGCCGCGATCAGGTCGGCGGACGGCACGCCCTCGAACGTGCGGACCTCGTCGACCGCGCCCGGGAAGTACGCGGTGGGCCGGCCGGCGGCCTTGGCGCGGCCGAGGACAAACTTGCCGCCGGCCATCCACAGCGTGGCGTCGTTGCGGGTGCCGGAGAGCTGACCGTCCACGTAGATCCGCAGCTGGTGCGCACCGTAGTCGTAGACGCCGATGACCTGCGTCCACTTGCCGGCCACCGGCGGCGTGACCGCGGTGGCGAAGATCGGCTGGGCGCCGTCGGTGTCGGCGACCGTCGCGCCGAACACCCACCGCTGGAGATCGGCCTGATACTGCAGCGCGAAGCCGCTGTTGCGGTCGCCGTCCTGGCTGGCGATGGTGGCGGTCTGGTCGAGCCGGTCGATCTTGGCCCAGGCGGACACCGTGAGCGAGTCGTGCATCGGCATGCCCCACGGCGCGGTCAGCGCGCCCGACGTGCCGTCCAGGTGCAGCGCCTCGCCGCCGCCGTTGCCGGGCACGAAGCTTGTGCCGCCGGACAGCGCACCGTCCTGCTTGCGCCAGCCGGCGTCCTTGGCCGTGCCGTCGTCGAAGCGGTAGAAGCTCCAGTCCGCCGGGCCCACATCCTCGTGGATCTTGCGGACCTCGCCGTCGGTGACCGCCTTGCCGTACACCCGCACGTCGTCGATGACGCCGGTGAACGGCGACGCGTTGCCGCCGTTCCACTTGCCCCGGCTGACCGTCATCGGGCCGGGCGCCGGCAGGATGTTCACGCCGATCTGCGCCGCGGACAGCACTCCGTTGACGTACAGCCGAAGCTCGTGCAGATCGGCGTTGTAGGCCATGGCCAGGTGCGTCCACTCGTTGGTGCGCGCCGGCTCCGTCGAGCTCAGGATGGCCACCTGGGTGGTCGGGTTGTCGATGTCGGCGGTCGGTGCGATCACCGCCCACTTGCCGTTGTATCCGTAGTAGGACAACAGGAACGGACTGAGCCGGTCGCCGTCCTGGGCCAGCACGGTCTGGTTGTCGGTGCCGGCCCTGGTCAGGTACACCCAGGCGGCGGCGGAGAAGCTGCCACCGGTGTCCACCACCTTGCCGGCCGTCTGGCCGAAGGCGGTGCTGCCGTTGAAGTTGCCGGCCGGCCCGGTGCGACCGCCGATCCACGTGGTGTTGGTCAGCGTCATGTCCAGGCCGCGCCCACCGGTGTCATGCGCGGTGGTTCCGTTGTTCTCGTCGAAGGTCCACTGCGCGACATCGGCCTTGGGCAGTACGGACGCGCTCGGCGCCGGGTAGGACTTCACCAGCGCGGTGACCCTGGCGTTGTCCAACTGCCCGCTGTAGAGCCGCACGTCGTCCACGCTGCCCGCCCAGTACTCGGCGTTGGCGCCGTTCACCTTGCCCCGACCGATGGCCAGGCCGCTGGTGGTCGGCCATGGCGTGTCGAGCGTGCCGTCGCCGATCCGGTTTCCGTTGACGTATATCCAGATCTTCTTCGACGTCGGGTCGTACACGCCGGCCAGGTGCGTCCAGTGGTCCGTATCGGCGTCGTTGCCGGCCACCGCGGCCATGGTGACGGTCTTGCCGTCTGGCTCGGGCAGCTCGAAGAACCAGGTGCCAACTCCTTGGTTCTCGTTGTTGTCCACCAGGTGACCGAGCCGGAACTTGCTGCCGGTCGGGCCGTCCAGGCTGACCGCGTCGAACCTGCACGTGGCGCCGGGCGCGCACTGTTGGCTGTCCCTGGGCAGATAGACCCAGGCCGCCACGGTGAACGCCTGGTCCGCGCGGAGGTCGACGCCGGTGGTGGTGGCCGCGCCGCTGACACCGTCGAAGGTGACCCCGTTGCCGACCCGCCCCGGCGTGAAGCTCGCCCCGCCGGTCAGGGTGCCGACGCGGTTGCCGGCCGCGTCGGCCGTGTCGTGGCCGCCGGACTCGTCCAGCGGATAGTCGTGCACCAGCGAGAGATCCCGGCCGGCCATGGTCTGGATCTCGGTGCCGAACAGGGTCCGGGAGTACACCGAGACGTCGTCGATCGCGCCGACGAAGAGCTCCCGCGGCGCCGAGTCCTGTTGGGCCCGGCCGATCTCGAAGCCGCCGACCGGTTTCCAGCCCTGGGTGTGCGCGGCGCCGGCGACCGGCAGGCCGTTGACGTAGAGCTGGATCTGGTGTGCCGTCGCGTCGTACACGCCGACCAGGTGCGCCCACTGTCCGATTTGGACGCTACCGCCGGCGGCGGTGTCCAGGCTGATGTTGCTGCTGGCGTCGGCGTTGGCCATGCTGAACGCCCAGGTGTGGTCGGTACGCGCCTCGATCTTGAAGGCGCTGATCGACGCCCCGTCCTCGGACACCACCGTCGCCGGCGCGTCGAGCGTGTCCACCTTCGCCCACGCCGCCACCGAGAAGCTCTGGTCGGCGTCGACCGCGTGCGGCGCTTCCACCCAGGTCTGGTTGCCGTCCAGTCGAACCGCCAGGTCCGACGGGTCGGGCATGGCGGTCTGGCCGGCCGTGTAGGTCACGGCGTTCACCGCGCGGCCGTCCAGGTGCCGCACGGAGGAATCCTTCACGTTGCCGTCGAACTTCCAGTTGCCCTGGGTGACGCCGGCCTGGCTGACGATGCCCTGGATCTCCTCGTCCGACAGCACCCGGCTGTAGGCCCGGACCTCGTCGACCCCGCCGGTCCAGTTGTTGGTGACGTTGCCCTGCCACTTGGCGTTGCCGATGACCAGCGGACCGGTGGCGTTGAACGTCGAGGTTTCCGGCGCCGAGCCGACGAGCTTGCCCTCGACGTACAGGCGAAGTTGCTTGTTCGGCACGTCGTGCACGGCGGTGAGCTGCGTCCACTTGCCGACCGGCGCGGTCTTCGGACCCCAGACGGCCGCATCGCCGGGATGGGTCGTCCCGTCGGCCGACGTGGTGTAGAACTCCCACATGTTGCCGTCCGGGCTGTTGCGACAGCCGAGGAAGAACGCGCTGTTCACGCTGCCCGACTGGGAGATCGCCGTCTCGGCGTTGCCGTTGGTCGGCGCCGTGTCGATCCTGACGTAGGCGGAGACGGTGTAGCTCTGGTCGGTGCGGAAGGCCGGGCCGTTGGTGGTCACGGTGTCGCCCGGATGATCCAGTTGCACCGCGCGGTTCACCGCGCCGTCCCCGATGAAGTGCGCGCCGCCGGTCAGCACGCCGGCACTGCCGCCGCCAATGCTGTTGATCGCGGTGTTGCCGTCCTGCTCGTCCATCTTCCAGTAGCCGACCTGAACGTTGTCCTGGCTGACCGCGGCGGTGATCTCGGCGGCGGACAGCACTCGGTCATACGTCTTGGCCTCGTCGACGGACCCGTTGAAGTAGTCGACGTAGGTGCCGTTCCAGAGCGTGCGCCCGATCCGGAGCGGCGCGTCGACGTGTGGCCGGATCGCGGTGTGGCTGACGGTTCCGGACAGCACGCCGTTGACGTAGAGCCGAAGCTGTTGCGCCGCGGCGTCATAGACGCCGGTCAGCTGGGTCCACACGCCCATCTGGGCCGGCATTGCCGACCACGCGATGTCGACATTCGTCGGGGCGGCGGTGGTCATGCCGAAGGCCCACTTGCCGCCGTTCTCCGGCCGGTACCACAGGTCGAGGTTGGCGAAGGTGCTGCCGTCCTGGCTGAGAACCGCCTCGGCGCCCTGATTCTTGTTGACCTTGGCCCAGGCCGACACCGTGAAGCTGGCGTCGGTGCGTACGGTCATTGGCGCGGTGGCGTAGGCGCCGATGCCGTCCAGGGACAGGGCCGAGCCGACGGCGCCGGCGGTGTAGCCGGTGTTGCCGGTCAGCGTGGCGTTGTGGTCGCCGAGGAACGCGGTGTCGTTGGCATTGCCCTCGAAGGACCACTGCGCGTTCGGACCGTTGCCGGCCCGCACGTAGATGTGAATCGTCTTGGACGGGCTGCGGTTGCCGGCCCGGTCGACGCTCTCCACATACAGGTCCTGCGGACCGTCCTTCGGCGGCGCGATGCTCACGGTCGCCCTGCCGCCCAGGGCATCCGCGTCCACCGGGATCGACGGCGGATCGCTCCAGCCGTACAGATAATGGTCCACATCGGACACATGGTCCGCCGGGGACGTGCTGCCGGGGTCGAAGGTGAACGGGGCGGGCACGCCGGCACCGCCGTGCCAGCGGTTGTCCTCCTGGTACAGCGTGCCGGTCACGCCAGGCTTCACGCCGGGGCTGACCCGGTCCACGACGAACGCCGGGCCGTCCTGCGCCGGGCCGTTGGCGATCCCGTCGAAGCCGTAGAGCGACCAGTTGACGGTCTGGCCGTCCCGGTTGCGCAGGTCAACGTCAGTGGTGAACACGTTGCCGGAGCCGATGGTCGGACCGTCGTGGTGCTCGCCACCGCTGATGTCCCAGCGCGCGGTGAGCTGATCGCCGTCCGCGTCGGCCAGTCGGCCCTGCAACCGGATCGAGGCGTCGCCGATATACGCCGTGCCGTTGCACCATTTGCACGCGTGCAGCGGCGGCTGGGTGGTCAGGTCGGTCGGCTGGTCGGGGTGGGTGTTGTAGTTGATCACCAGGTGCGATGCCGGCGGATCGAACTTCCGCCAGGCCAGGGTGTCGCCCTCGTCCGCCGCCTTGATGAAGAACGTCGACAACCCCCAGTGGTTGATGCCGTTCGTGACGTCGAACCCGATGCCCTTGTTGCCGGGGCAGGTCGTGTAGTTGCTGTCGGCCGACTTCGTGTCGAGCCGCCCGCCCTGCGGCGCGTTGTCCCAGGTCGTGCCGCCGTCGATGGTGCCGTTGGCGACGTAGATCTCGAGGTCCCGCCGGGTGCACGAGGGGGCGTGGGTGATGGTGCCGTCGAACTCGGCCCGAATCACGTCCTTGCCGCCAAGGAAGCCGGTGTCGAACTGCCAGAACGTGCGCGCGACACCGATGCCCTGACAGGCGGACGCCCCGCCGTAGCAGTTGCCGACCTTCCCCTCGCCGCCGTCGATGCCGCCGTACCAGTAGGAGGTGCCCGACTTGCCGGAGAAGATCTTGGCCCAGTCGCCGCTCGGCGACCCCCAGTCCGGGTCGACCACGATCGGGAACACGGCATGCTGATCCGTCAGCAGCGCATGGTCCGGTGTCAGCGTCAGCGACCCCTGATCCACCTGCACGCCGACGGCCGCTCGCTTGTCGGCAGCATCCCACATCGACGACTGCGGTGCCTGGAACACGACCGCGCCCTTGGCGTCCACCGCGGTCAGCGCCCCGCCCGCGCCCGGCTTGATCGTCAGACCGTCGGCCTTGATGCCGAATCGAACGCTGGCCAGCCCTGCGGCCGCCGCCGGCGTCTTGACGATCAGGTGCTCGGTGAAGCCGACAGCGGTCGCCGTGAGCTCGAGATCGACGCCCGGCCGCACGTCCCGGTACGTCGCCTTCGCGCCGTCCAACACGGGCGCGGGCAACGTGCCGGGCCAACTCAGCGCGAGCGAGCGGCCCGGCGAGCCGAAGGCGACCAAAGGTGTCGCGTCCCCTCCCCCCGAGAACGCGACATCCGTGGTCACCGCCTTCGGGACGACCGTGCCGTTGGCGGCCTTGCCCAGCCGGGAGTCCACCGGCAGCCAGGAGTCGCCGCGCTTGACCTGCATCGGCTCGATCGACAACTCGGCGGTCAGCGTGCCGTTCGGCTGTGCCGACACCTTGCGTGTCGGCGTGAACATCGACGTCACCGCGACCGACCGGTTCTGCCGCTTGGCCGCGGCGAACGCGACCCCGGGATCCGCGGCCTCGGTGACCGGACTGACGCCTATTTGTGTTGCGACGTCGACGCTCCGCACGGCCACCACGACTGTCGCCACCACCAGTAGTACTACCGCCGCAATCGCCCATCTCAGACCGCGCACAGACGCTCCCCGCATCGGGTTCCTCCCCAACACCCCATGGCCGCACTCCGGCGGTTTTCGACGCTAGTGATCGGCCAGGACGTCACGGCGGCCCCAACGAAAGGTCACTGAGCAGGCAAAAGGGCTCCCGAAGCGGCAACTTGAGCGGCAGATGTGCCACTCAAGGACTGACTGAGTCGAACGGTCCAAGGGGGTTACGCGGACTGGCCCATATCAGTGCGGAACCGGGAGCGCCGACGATGCGTAAGGGGACAATTGCCCGAGCTAGGGGGAGTCTTGGGGAACGCGGGGGGCGACCGGATGGACCTGAGTCCGGCTGCGCTGTCGGCACTGCTCAGACAGCGACGCAACGAACTGGGGATCACGCAGTCGGAGTTGGCACGCCGAGCCGGGGTGGGCGTACGCACGCTTCGCTACCTGGAACAAGGCACGGTCCGCAAGCCACGAACGGCGTCGGTACGGCAGCTGCTCGCGGCGCTGGCGACACCAACGCCCAAAGCGGCCGTGCCGGCGCTGTGGATCGGCGTGCTGGGGCCACTGGTGGTCGAGCGCGACGGTCAGCCGGTGGCGCTGGGCGACACCCAGGAGGCGCGGCTGCTGGGGCTCCTCGCGCTGACCGCGAACCGGCCGCTGTCGCTGGCCGGTGCCGCCGACGTGCTGTGGGCCGGTCGACCGCCAGCCTCGCATGCCGATCTGGTGAACCGGTGCGTACGGCGGCTGCGCGGACTGTGCGGCCCGGCGCTTCGACTGACGGCGGTCGGTCGGGGCGTCTACCAACTCGACGCCGACTCGGATCAACTGGATGTCCTGCGGTTCGGCGAACTGAGCGTCGAGGCCCGGGACGCGGGCGACCCGGAAGCCGCCTACGACGCCTACCACCGGGCCCTGGCCTGCTGGCGCGGCCCCGTGCTGGCCGGGCACGACCAGGTGACGTGGGGGCCGGTGGCGGACGCGCTGGCGCGCCAGCGGCTCTTCGCGACACTGGCCTTCGCCGACGTCGGCTGCCGGCTCGGACGGTACGAACAGACCATCGCCCAGCTCGAGGTGGTCCGCGGCGACGAGCCGCTGCACGAGGGCCTGCACGCCCGGCTGATGACGGCGCTGGCCGGCAACGGGCAGCAGGCGGCCGCGTTGGAACTGTTCGACGACCTGTCCAAGCAGCTGTCCGCAGAGCTGGGCATCGAGCCCGGTCCGGAGATCAGGGCCGCGCAGCTGACCGTGCTGCGGCAGGAGGTGCCGACGCCCACTCGCGAGGTGCCGGCCGGACGCAACTTCCTACCTCGGGACGTGCACGACTTCATCGGACGGGCAGCGGAGATCGACCACCTGGCCGAGACGCTGCTGACCGTGCGCGGCCCGGGCGTGCATGCGCTCACCGGCATGGCCGGCATCGGCAAGACAACCCTGTCTGTCCACTTGGGACACCGGCTCGCGCCGTGGTTCCCGGACGGGCAGCTGTTCGTCGACCTGCACACGCACAGCGGCAAGCACGCGCCGCTGACTGCGCAGGCGGCGCTGGACGCCCTGCTGCGCCAGCTCGGCGTGGACGGGCACCGGATTCCGGACCGGCTCGACGAGAGCGCGGCGCTGTGGCGGTCGCTGCTGGTCGGCCGGAGCATCCTGGTCGTGCTGGACGACGTCGCCGACGCCGCCCAGGTCCGGCCGCTGCTGCCGGGCGGCGGCACCAACTGCCAGTTCCTGATCACCAGCCGGAGCCATCTGACCAGCCTGGACGACGTCGCCGTAGTGGCGCTGGACGTGTTGCCCGACCGGGAGGCGGTCGATCTGTTCGCCGGAGTGGCCGGGCCCAAGCGCGTGGCCGGCCATGACGACCAGGTGCGCGAGGTCACGCGGCTGTGCGGTTTCCTGCCGCTGGCGATCCGCATCGCGGCGGCCCGACTACGTGACCGTCCGTTGTGGACGATTGAGCACCTGTTGTCGTTGCTACGGGACGAACACCGCCGACTGCCTGCGCTGAGCGCCGGCGATCGCAGCGTCGGCGCCGCGCTGACGCTGTCCTACCGGCAGCTCTGTCCCGCCCAGCAGCGACTGTTCCGGCTGCTCGGCGACTTCCCCGGAATCGACTTCGCACCGGCGGCGGTCGGCGCGATCACCGACACCGGCAGGGAGGAGGCGGCTTCACTGCTGGAGGAACTCGTGGACGTGAACCTGCTGGCGCAGCCGGCGCTCGACCGGTACGGCTTCCACGACCTGGTCCGGGACCACGCCCGAGAGACCTGCCACACCGAACCGGCCGACCTGAGACGAGCGGCGATCAACCGTACCTTCGGCTTCTACCTCCACACCGCCGCACGGGCCGCTGACCTGCTGGAGCCCACCCGCAAACGGTTTCAACTCACCATCGCTGCCCCGGCCCAACTGCCCACGTTGACCAACGCCGCCGACGCGTTGCGCTGGTTCGAGGCCGAACGTCTCAACCTGACCGCGATCGTCGCCGCCGCGGCCGCCCGTAGGCATGACGAGCAGAGCTGGCAGCTCGCGCAGACGCTGTGGCGGTACTTCTTCATCCGTGGCCACCTGCACCTGCTGATCGCCACCCACCTGACCGCGCTGGACTGCACCCTCAGGCTCGGCGACACCGCGGCCGAGGCGGAGATCCGCAAGAGCCTCGGCCTCGGCTACTGGCGGGTCGGCCGCCCGCGCGACGCGGTCGACCAGCATCTACGCGCGTTGAGGCTGGACCGGGCGAACCACGACCTGTGGGGCGAGGCCAAAACCCACAATCACCTCGGCTTCATCCACGGCCGCGACGGCGACCACACCGCCGCCGTAGAACACCACCAACGGTCGGCCGAGCTGTACGAGCTGACCGGCGACCGCTGCGGCACCGCCCGGGCCCTGGTCGGGCTCGGCGACGTGCACTTCCACGCCGGACGCGCCGCCGAGAGCGCTGTCCAGTTCCGTGCCGCGCTCGACCTCGCTCGACAGGTGGGCGACCACTGGGGCGAGGGTCTCGCCTCGATCGGGTTGGGTTTCGCCACGCTGAGCCGTGAGCACCTCGAACAGGCCCTCCGGCTGACCCGGGCGACCGGCGACCGCTGGGGCGAGAGCATCGCGCTGACCGGGCTGGGCATAATCCTGGCCGAGTCGAACGCCTCCGACGAGGCCATCAACCACTACCGCCAGGCCATCAACCTCGCCCAGGAGGTCGGCGACAAGTGGTGGGAGCGGATGGCCCGAGCCGGCCTCACCCGGCTGCGGGAGCACCTGCTGGACCACCGCCCACCGACAGTCTCTCCAGGCTGACTGCGCCATCTGAGTCCCGCGGTAGAACTACGGCTGTCGGGGGCACCAGGACCATGCGCGCCGACCGCGAACTCAGATTGAGCAACTACGAGGTGTTCCGCTTCGGCTCCCGCGAGCTCCTCACCGAGGATCGCGCCGTCACCACTGAGTAGGTCCGACCGCTTGGCGGCTCCCGGGTCTGGAAGATGCCCGGCCTCAGGCGTGATGATCACTTGTGCTGTCGCGTCTGGCCTACGTCGCCGTCACCAACGCCTTCGAAGTACTGCGGCTGCTGCCGATCGGTGACAGGGACAAGGACATCGAGATCCTTGCCCTGCGCCATCAGATCACCGTCCTTGAACGACGGCTCGGCCCGAACAAGGCGAAGTTCGCTCCCGAGGACCGGGCCTTCCTCGCTGCGCTGCTGGCTCCGCTGCCCCGCAGGACGCTGCGCCGACTGCGGCCGCTCGTCCAACCAGACACCGTTCTGCGCTGGCACCGCGACCTCATGAAACGGCGTCACGCCCGGACCTGCCGACCGAAGCGGCCCGGACGCCCGCCCACAGCCCGCTCCATTCGGACCCTCACCCTGCGACTGGTCAAGGAGAATCCGTCCTGGGGTTACCGGCGGGTCCACGGCGGACTGGCCACCCTTGGCATCACGATCGATCCCTCCACCGTCTGGGAGATTCTCAAGCAGGAAGGTATCGACCCGGCACCCGACCGGGACGCGACTACCTGGTCGGCCTTCCTGCGCTTCCAAGCCCACGCTCTCCTCGCCTGTGACTTCCTCGAGGCTGTCACCCTTACCGGGCAGCGCCAGTACGTACTGGCCGTGATCGAGCACGGCACCCGACGGATCCGCGTCCTGGGAACGACCGCCTACCCCACCGCTGCCTGGGTCACCCAGACAATCAAGAACCTGGTGATGGACCTGCACGACGCTGGCGCCAAAGCGAAGTTCCTGATCGGCGACCGCGACGCGAAGTTCCCCGCCCTCATCGACGAAATCCTCACCGACGCCGGCATCCAAACCGTCCTCACCGGCATCCGCGTCCCCAGAATGAACTCCATCATGGAGCGCTGGGTGCAGAGCCGCCGCCACGAACTCCTGGACCGCACGCTCCTTTGGAACAAGCACCACCTGCGCCACGCGCTGCGCGAGTACGAGGACTTCTACAATTCCCATCGCGCCCACCAGGCCAAGCGTCAGGCAGCGCCACTGCGCCCGGTGCCCGCGCCCATCACCGATCCATACCGAATCGCCCACCTGGACATACGCCGACACGACATACTCCGCGGCGTCCTCCACGAATGCCCGCACGCTGCCTGAGCTGCACGGACGAGGTTATCGGCAGGCGCAGTGTCGAGGACGCGGCGTACCGACAGCGTCGTGGCGGTCATGCCGCCGCCGATCAGGATGCCGCCCATCGGCACCAGGGCGATGCCCCGTGGCCGGCAGGAGGCCGGTACCGAGCCGCAGGGCCAGGGCCGGGATGACGCCGGCGGTGATCGCCAGGCCGACCCGTGCGCCGCGCCGCCCGACGCCGGTTCGCGCGGCCGAGGTCGCCGTGGCGACAACGGCCATGAGCAGCAGGAACGCGCCGGTCAAGACGAGGGAGACCAGCACGGCCGTGATTAACGCGGAGACGCTGGCTAGCTGGAGCACGGCTCGGATGGCGGCGAAGACCACCGGCCAGAGCGGCATCAAGCGCCCGGCCCACACCACGAATGCTGCTGCGGTGAAGACGA
>DATJJB010000456.1:0-7641 GCA_035492655.1 Kutzneria sp.
GTGTCGGCGTAGCGGACGGCGACGGTCAGCGCGCGTTTGGCCGCGCTGCCGGCGCTGCCGGCCACGCTGACCCGGCCGCGGATCAGCGTGCCCAGCATGGTGAAGAAGCGCCGGTTGTCGCTGTCGATCGGGCTGCGATAGGCGCCGTCCGGCTCGACCTGGCCGTAGTGGTCGAGCAGGTTCTCCCTGGGCACCCGGACGTGGTCGAAGGCCAGCCGCCCGTTGTCCACGCCGTTCAGTCCGCCCTTGCGGCCACAGTCCTCAATGGACACTCCCGGCAGGGGATTGCCCTCGGCGTCACGGATCGGCACCACGAAGGCGTGCACACCGCGCCCGCGGCCGTCGGTGATCAGCTGTGCGAACACCACCGCCACGCGGCCGTCCCGCGCCGCATTGCCGATGTAGTCCTTGCGTGCGGACCGATGCGGCGTGTGCAGCACGAAGTCGGTGCCGTCGTACGTCGCGGTCGTGCGCAGATGCTGCACGTCCGAGCCGTGACCGGTCTCGGTCATGGCGAAGCAGCCCGGCAGCGTCAGGTCCATGATGTCGGCGAGGTAGCGCTCGTGGTGCCGGCGCGTGCCCAGCAGCTGCACGGCCCCGCCGAACAGCCCCCACTGCACGCCGGCCTTCACCATCAGCGACAGGTCGCCGAAGCCGAGCGTCTCGAAGGCCACCACCGAGCCGCCGACGTCGCCGCCACCACCGTAGGCGCGGTCGAAGCCCAGCTTCGGGCCGTCGGTCTTGGCCAGCGCGTGCAGCTGCTCGAACACCAGCGCGCGGTGCTCTTCCGTGCTCAGGCCGCTGGTGTCGCGGTACTCGACGCCGGCCAGCTGCTCCCGGACCGTGCGGCGCAGCGTGGCCCACCGTCCGTCCAGGACCTCGGTGATCGAACTCGGCTCCACGGGCCGAGACTACGCACATTTGCGTATGTGCGCCGGTCAAGCCGATGGCCAGGATGTCGCCATGTCACGCATTCGGGCCACGGCGCTGGCGGCCGCGCTCGCCACGGTCGTCGCGCTGCTGGCGGCGCCGGCCGCACACGCCGGCAACGGCTTCTTCACGAAGCAGGATCTCACCGCCACCACCGGCGCGCCGACGGGATTCGGCCCCCAGGTCGGCTGGACCACGCCGTGGGACAACAAGCGGCACTTCGCCTATTACGGCGGCGACAGCGAGCTCATCGTCGCGTCGGCCGACGTCGGCGGCGCGTGGAGCTGGACGTCGCTCGTCCGCCGGGAGCCCGTCAACACGTTCTACAGCGCGTACGCGTACTCCTGGGACCACAGCTCGCGCATCGTCTACGCCGACGGCGTGACCCACCACCTGATCGAATGGTGGTCCAGCGACACCTCGCCGACCTGGCAGAAGATCGATCTCACCGCCACCCACAACGGCCCGCTGATCGACACCGATCCGCACGGCTACGAGCAGGACGGCCAGCAGCACATCGTCTTTCGCGACGCGAACCCGGGCGGACCGCTGTGGGAGGCGGTGTACCAGCCCGGCGGCGACTGGACCTTCACCGACCTGACCGCGCTCACCGGGATCAAGCCGGCGTACAACTACGGCTGGTGGATCAACGCGCGGTCGCTCGGCCTCGACGGCGAGGCCGTCGGCTACATCGGTGACGACGGCTATCCGCACGTGCTCATCGGACAGCGTGGCCGGTGGCTGGACACCCGGGTCGGCGTGGCCGCCGACGACCACGAGTACTACACCGTGAACTCCATGGCGTTCCTGCGCTACGGGCACTTGCAGCGCTACGCCTTCCGTTACATCACAAACGATCACCACATGCACGAGGCGGCGTGGCAGGTCGGCCGGTGGACCGACACCGACGTCACCGCGGTCACCGGAGCCGCCCCGCGACAGGTGCCCAACACGACCAGCGACTCGTTCCTGTGGAACGCCGACGGCAGCGAGCACATGTTCACGGGCACCGACGACGGCACGGTGATCGAGTACGTGCGGACCTACGACGGGCGCTGGTTCCTGTGGCGGGACACCGGTCCCAACCCGAACAGCCCCGGCTGGGTCTGCGCCTTCGCCGCGGCCGACGACTTCGCCAACGGCACCGAGACCGAGTTCTACGTGTACTACGACGACAACTCGCATGTCATCGTCGCGGACCTGTCCGCGCCCTACCAGGCGTGACCGCCGGCGGGGTGGCTCACTCGGCCACCCCGCCGGCGATCAGGGCCACGACTTCCTGTGGTCCTTTCGCCGTCGTGTCGACCACAGTGCCTTTTTCGCTCAGCCAGGTCCGCGCCGCCTCGTACCGTTCGACGTGATCGAGCCGCCACTGCTTGGCCCCGGCTTCTTCCCGGTCCTCCGTGATGCGCCGGACCAGCTCGTGCCGGTCGACGTGCAGCACGAAATGGTGGGTTTTCACCCCTTCCGCCGCGAGGCCGCCGAAGATCTCCTCGGCGTAGCCCTCGTTCAGCACCGTCTGCGGGATCACCAGCGTGCCGCCCACGTGGTTGAGCACCTCGACCGCCGTGCGCACCACCAGCGTTCGCCAGGGCCGGTTGTCCTGGAAGTCCTCGACCGGCTCCGTGAGCACGTGTTCGAGCATGTAGCCGACGGTTTCCGTGTCGAAGATCCGGGCCTGGGGCAGCGCCCGCACCAGCAGCCGCGCCGTGGTCGTCTTGCCAGCGCCGAAGGTCCCGTTCAGCCAAACGATCATGTGCCACGGTAGCGCGGGAACAACCGTCGGGGTTCGGGGTGTTGGACGTCATATGACGACGAGCAAGCCGGTGAAGGTCCCGAACGCGCAGCACCCGATCACCGTGACCGCCCAGGGGCAGCATGTGGTCGCCACCGTCGGCGGCAAGGTCATCGCCGACACGCGGGCCGCGTTGACCCTGCAGGAGAGCACCTATCCGGCCGTGCAGTACATTCCGCGCGCCGACGTGGACTTCTCCCTGCTGGAGCGGTCTTCGCACGAGACCTACTGCCCCTACAAGGGCGACGCCTCGTACTACAGCATTCGTGCGGGGGAGACCTCCGCCGACAACGCCGTGTGGACCTACGAGCAGCCCTATGACGCCGTGGCCGACATCAAGGACCATGTCGCGTTCTACCCGAACGTCGTCGATGTGCAGGTCCGCGAGGACTGAGTCTCTGGTAAGACCGACGTCATGGGCGTGCTGAAGGTGCGGTTGGGCGTCGGTCTCGGCGCGGCCGCCGGCGACTTCTCGTCGGTTGTCGACGAGCTGGAGTCCGCCGGCGTCGATTCGCTGTGGCTGTCCGAGGTCGTGTACGGCGCCAACGTGGAGCCGTTGATCGGCATGACCCACGCGTTGGCCCGTACCTCGAAGCTGAAGGTCGGCACCGGCGTCTCCGTCCTGCCCGGCCGCCATCCCGTCCTGGTCGCCAAGCAGTTGGCCACGCTCGCCGGCTTGGCCCCGAAGCGGGTCTTGCCGGTCTTCGGCCTGCGTCCGGCCCGCCGCGCCGAGTGGAACCTGTTCCCGGTCCCGGCCGGCCGCCGCGCCGCCGTCTTCGACGAGTCGCTCCAGGTCCTGAAGCTGCTGCTCACCTCGGACAACGTCCATTTCTCCGGCGAGTTCGTCCAGCTGGACGGCGTGTCCCTGCCCGATCGCCCCACCCGTCCGCTGGACATCTGGGTCGGCGGCAGCGCCCCGTCCGCCCTCCGCCGCGTCGGCCGCCTCGCCGACGGCTGGCTGGGCAGCTTCGTCACCCCTGCGCAGGCCAAACTGGCCGTCGAGACCATCAAGGCCGCCGCCGCTGACGCCGGCCGTGAGGTCGAGGAGGACCACTACGGCCTCTCCTTGGCCGTGGCCCCCGCCGGCATCCCTCCCGAGTTGGCCAGGGCCGCTTCGGACCGTGCCCCCGGCGTCGATCCCGCCGACCTGGTCGCCGCCGGCTGGGACGACGCCCGCCGCCTGCTCGACCGCTACCTCGACGCCGGCCTGTCCAAGTTCGTCCTCCGCCCCGCCGGCCCCGTGCCGTGGTCCGACTTCATGCGGCACTTCCTGCCGCTGGCCGAGGCCCTGCACAACTAGCTACAACCCAAGCCACTCAAGCACTTCTGCCGTGTGCTGGCCCAAAGCCGGCACGGGCCCCATCTCCGCCTCCCGACCGTGAACGGTTACGGGTGGCAGCAAAGCCTGCACATCGCCGGCGGGAGTGGCGACGGTCCGCCAGCGGTCACGCGAGCGTAGCTGCGGGTGCTCGGCGAACTCGGCGACGGTGCGCTGCTGGCCGAAAGCGATCCGGGCGGATTCCAACCGCGCCACCAGTTCGTCACCGTTCAAGCCGCCGAACACGGAGTCGATCACGGCATCCAGCTCCGACCGATGCGCGACCCGAGCGGAGTTCGACGAAAAACGGGCATCGGTGGCGACATGGGGCAGCAGAAGGACGGTACGGCAGAACTCGACCCACTCGCGTTCGTTCTGCACGCCCAGTTGAAGCACAGCGCCATCGCCGGCCCGATAAGCGCCATAGGGCGCGATGGTCGCATGGTGGACGCCGCTGCGAACGGGGGCCGATCCGCCGTAAACGCCGTAGTAGAAGGGAAAACCCATCCACTCGCCCAAAGCCTCGAGCATGGACACCTCGAGCGCGCAGCCACGCCCGGTGCGGGAGCGGTCGTACAACGCGGTCAGAATGCCGCTGTACGCGTACATTCCGGCGGCGATGTCGGCGGCGGCGATGCCGACCTTGGCCGGCGAATCCGGCGTGCCGGTCACGGAGATGAGCCCGGCCTCGCTCTGGATGAGCAGGTCGTACGCCTTGCGGTCCCGGTAGGGCCCGTCGGAGCCGTAGCCGGAGATGTCACACGTGATCAGCCGCGGATACTGCTCGACCAACGACGCCGAGCCGAAGCCGAGTCGGGAAACGGCGCCGGGGGCGAGGTTCTGGACGAAGACATCGGCCCGGGAGAGCAAAGCCCGCAGCACGTGGGCGTCCTGCTTGAGGTCGAGCTCGACGCTCTGCTTGCCCCGGTTGAGCCACACGAAGTGGCTGGACTGCCCGTGCACGGCCTGGTCGTAGCCACGGGCGAAGTCGCCGGCGCCGGGTCGCTCGATCTTGATGACCCGAGCGCCGAGGTCGGCGAGCTGACGGGTGGCGAAGGGCGCGGCGACGGCCTGCTCGACGGCGACGACGAGCAGCCCGCTCAACGGTCCTGGCATCGGTACCTCCTGATCACCGGCAATAATGGACCCGTGACGCGAATCCTGATCATCGGCGGTGGCATCGCGGGCACGTCGGCGGCGCTGGCCGCGCACAAGGCGGGCCTCGAGGCCACCGTGTACGAAGCCCACCCGGACAGCGGCGCGGACATCGGAGCGTTCCTCACGCTGGCCAGCAACGGCATGATCGCGCTGGCCCAGCTGGACGCGGCCGAGGCGATCGCCGAGGTCGGCTTCCCGCTGACCAGCATGCGCATCACCGCGAACACCGGCGATGTGCTCGGCGTCACGCCGATCGGCGAGCAGCACGACCCGCTCAAGCACTATCGCTGCATCGGCCGGGCCGAACTGGGCGCGGCCCTGCGGAAAGAGGCGGTCCGGCGGGGCATCGAGATCGTGCACGGCAAGCGCCTGCGCACCGTCGACGACGGCACGGCGACCTTCACCGACGGCAGCACGGCCACGGGCGACCTGATCATCGGCGCGGACGGCCTCAACTCGACCACCCGAGAGCTGTTCGCGCCGACCACGCCCCGCTACGCCGGCCAGCGCGTCTTCTACGGCTACACGACCGACGCGAAGCCGGACCACGAGCCGGGCCGGATCGACATGGTCCGCGGCAGTGGCGCGGCGATGGGCTACACGGTGTCGCCCAGCGGTGAGACCAACTGGTTCTGCCGGGTGGCCGACACCGAGCTGTCGGCGGAGGAGATCGCCGCCGGCACGCCCGAGCAGTGGCGCCAGGCACTGTTGCCGCTGGTCGAAGCGGACGCGACGCCGGCGGCGGAGATCATCGCGGCCACCACGGACCGGCTGATGGTCACCAACGCCAAGGACCTGCCGGAGGGCATGCCGTGGCGGTCCGGCCGCATGCTGCTGATCGGCGACGCCGCGCACGCCGCTTCCCCGGCCACCGGCCAGGGCGCGTCGATGGCCATCGAGGACGCGGTGGTGCTGGGCAAGGCCCTGCGCGATCTCGGTGTCACGGCGGAGGCGGTTCATACCTATGAAACCCTGCGCCGGCCCCGGGTCGAGCAGAACATCGCGACCAGTGCCCGGTTCACCGCCGCGCGCACGTCGTCGCAGACCCCGCCGCAGGCGCGGCCGGCTCCGTCCAACGACGCGGACCTGATGGCACAGCTGGATTGGTCGCAATCGATCTGATGTTGTAGCCGGATTCGTGTATCTCGGCGCGGAGGGGCAACTCCTGACAGCCGTGGGGCCTCGGTCGCTACGATGTCCCGTCCTTTCGCCGGTAAAGTCCAGGCACGGGTGCAGGAGAGGGAGTGCCGTTGTCAGAGGCACCGACGCGCTGCGAGACGTGCGGGAACGAGTTGCCTTCGCGGGGCGACGGACCGGGTCGGCCGGCTCGGTTCTGCTCGCCTGCCTGCCGCCAGCGGGCCTACCGCCAGCGCACCGGTGAGCCCCAGCCCGACGAGACCGGTTCCGAGCCGCAGGCCACGGCGGCGCGCCGACTGCCGGCCAGCCGGGACGTCTTCGTTGGCCGGGCCCAGGAGCTGACCGACACCGGCGTTCTACTGCGCCGGGCCCGTTTGGTGAGCCTGGTCGGTCCCGGCGGCGCCGGCAAGACGAGGCTGGCCACCGAGTACGCGGCGCGCGCGGCCGCCACTTATCCGGACGGTGTCTGGATCGTCGAGCTGGCCCCGCTGACCAGCGACCACCTGCTGGCGCAGACGATCGCGTCCGCGTTGGGTGTCCGCGAGCAGGGCGGCGAGGACCTGGTCGACACGGTTGTCGTTGCGCTGCAAGGCAAGCGAGCACTGCTCGTGATCGACAACTGTGAGCACCTCGTCGACGCGAGCGCCTCTCTGGCCGATGCGCTGCTGACCGGCTGCCCGCAGCTGCGCGTGCTGGTCACCAGCCGTGAATCCCTTGACCTGCCAGGGGAAGCGGTGCTGCGGGTCGGGCATCTGTCGCTGCCCGACGAGGTCGTGTCCTCGCGCTCGGACGCCGTGCAGCTGTTCGTGGAGCGGGCTCGCCTGCTGCGCCCGGACTTCGAGTTGACCGAAGCGAATCGCCCGGTCGTCGCCGAGATCTGCGTGCGGCTGGACGGTATTCCGCTGGCGATCGAGCTGGCCGCGCGCTGGGTGCGGGTGCTGTCGGTCGAGGAGATACTCGCGCGCCTGGACGACCGGTTCGAGCTGCTGTCCCGTGGCCCCCGCACGGCCGCGACCCGGCACCGCGACCTGCGGGCGACCATCGAGTGGAGCTACGAACTGCTCGACGACACCGAACGGGAGGCCCTGCGCCGACTGTCGGTGCTGGCCGGCGACTTCAGCCTGGACTCGGCCAGCGCGGTCTGCGGCATCTCGCCCCAGCGCACGCTGCGGCTGCTGGCCGACCTGGACGCGAAGTCGCTGGTCGTGGCTGTGCCCGGGGTGATCCAGCGGTTCCGCCAGCTGGAGTCGATCCGGCTGTACGCCCGGGAGAAACTGGCCGAGGCCGGCGAGGTCGACGACAC
>DATJJB010000457.1:0-17416 GCA_035492655.1 Kutzneria sp.
CCAGCACAAGGACGTCTACCAGCACTCGCTGGTCGTGCTGGACCAGGCGATCGCCCAGGAGGAGGACGGCCCGGACCTGATCCTGCGGCTGGCCGCGCTGCTGCACGACATCGGCAAGCCGGCGACCCGGCGGTTCGAGGACGGCGGCGGCGTCAGCTTCCACCACCACGAGGTGGTCGGCGCGAAGATGGTCCGCAAGCGGTTGCGGGACCTGAAGTACAGCAAGGAGATCATCACCGACGTCTCCCAGCTGGTGTTCCTGCACCTGCGTTTCCACGGCTACGGCAAGGGCGAGTGGACCGACTCGGCGGTCCGTCGCTACGTCACCGACGCCGGCCCGCTGCTGTCCCGGCTGCACAAGCTGGTGCGGGCCGACTGCACGACCCGCAACAAGCGCAAGGCCCAGCTGCTCCAGCGGACCTACGACGAGCTCGAGGAGCGGATCGCCCGGATCGCCGCCGAGGAGGACCTGGCCCGGGTGCGGCCGGACCTGGACGGCAACGAGATCATGCGGCTGCTGGGCGTGCCGCCGGGTCCGATCGTCGGCAAGGCCTGGACGTTCCTCAAGGACCTGCGGCTGGACCGCGGGCCGCTGGACCACGACGAGGCGGTGGCCGAGCTGTTCACGTGGGCCCGGGAGCAGGGCGTCGACGTCCCGGACTGATGTTTCATGTGAAACGTCAACGGAAGCCTGTCTCGATGCAGGGAAGGACGCCTTACCTGCGTTGAATGCAGGTAAGGCGTCCTTCCCTGCATTCGTGGGGGCTTCCCATCAACGCGGGCTGTTGGGATGGGCCCGCAGCACCAGGACGTAGCCGAGCAGGCCGACCAGGTACACCGCGGCGGTGCCGACCACCACGCCCGGCGACTGGCCGTCGGTCGGCACGATGGTGGCCACCACGGCCACGCCGACCACCATGGCCGCGTTGAACACCGTGTCGGACACGGCGAACACCCGGCCGCGGGACTGGTCGGCCACGTCGCGCTGGATGGCCGCGTCCACGTTCAGCTTCACGGTCTGTCCGCAGAACGTGACCACGAACGCGGCGGCCAGCAGCGACGGCACGGTCATCGGCAGGCCGAACGCCGTCAGGCCGACGAAGGCCACCACCAGACCGGCGCTGACCACGATCGGCCGGCCGAACCGGCGGACCAGCCCCGGCGTGAAGAAGCCGGCCAGCACCAGGCCGGCCGCCCCGGCGGCGACCGCCTCGGTCAGGCCGCCCGCGCCGGCGCGGAGCATGCCGTGGCTGTGCAGCGTGTACTTCATCAACAGCACGATGACCAGCAGGGACGCGCCATAGGCGATGCGGTGCGCGGCCAGCGCGATGAAGCCGGCGGCCACGCTCGGCACGCGCAGCGCCGCCCGGCCGCCGTCGACCATGCCCTTGGCCACCGCGACGAAGGCCTCGTTCGGCTCATCCACCTCGTCCGGACCGAGCACCCCAGCCGCGAACTGGGCGGCGAACAGCGCCGACACCAGCGCGCCGACGATCGCCACAGCCGTCACCTGGGCCGAGCCGACGTTGCCGGCACCGAGCACGTTACGCAGCCCGAACGCCGTCGCGCCGCCGATCGCCGCCGCTGCGGAAGCCAGCGTGGCCACCATCGAGTTACCGGTGACGAGATCCCGTGGCTCGACCACGTGCGGCAGCGCCGCCGACAGGCCCGCGCCGATGAACCGGCTCGTCCCCATCACCAGCAGCGCGGCGGCGTACAGCGGGCCGTTGCTCAGGCCGAAACCATCGGCCGCGGCGGCCAGCAGCACCAGAATCACCCGAAGGAAGTTCGCCACGATCAGCAGCCGCCGACGGTCCCACCGGTCCAGCAGCGCGCCGGCGAACGGGCCGACCACCGAGTACGGCACCAGGATCACCGCGAAGCCGCCGGCGATGGCCAGCGGATCGGCCTGGCGCTCGGGGTTGAACAGCACGGCGCCGGCCAGTCCGGCCTGGAACAGGCCATCGGCCCACTGCGAGGCGAGCCGGCAGAACAGCAGCCGCCGGAACCCCGGATCAGCCAGCATTCTGCGCACGGCATGTCCGTCGGCGACCACGGCAGCAGACTACGTTGCGGAGATCGGCGCGGTACCCGATATCCGGCTCCCGCTTAGTGGGATCATGACGGAGTGCGCCCCGACCGCGATGTCGAGCCAGGTTCACTGCTGGTGGCCTCGCCGAAGCTGCTCGACTCCAACTTCCGCCGCACCGTGGTCTATGTGATCGACCATCGGGGCGCCGGGACCCTCGGCGTGGTGCTGAACCGGCCGAGCGAGGTCGCCGTGCACGACGTGCTGCCGGCCTGGGGTCCCTACGTCAGCCGGCCGCAGGCGGTGTTCGTCGGCGGGCCGGTCGAGCAGAAGACCGCGCTGTGCCTGGCCGCGCTGAACACCGGCGAGGACGTGGGCAGCACCGACGGAGTGATCGCGGTGCGCGGCCCGGTGGCCATGGTCGACCTCGACTCCGACCCGGAGTCCCTGGCCTCGAAGGTGCGCGGTTTACGAGTGTTCGCCGGCTACGCCGGATGGGACGTCGACCAGCTGGGCGGCGAGATCGAGCGCGGCGACTGGTTCGTGGTGGCCGGGCTGCCCGGCGACGTGCTCACGCCGCCGGGCGTCGACCTGTGGGGACGGGTGCTGCGCCGCCAGGGCATGCCGCTGGCGTTGCAGGCCAGCCATCCCGGCGACGTGCTGCGGAACTGATCTTTCGGGCAGGCCGCGGTCAGCGTTTGACCAGGCTGCAGCCGCCGCAGGCGCAGCCGGCGCAGCCCGCCGGTAGCGTCGGCTCCGGTTCCGGCAGGGCGTCGGCGGCCTTGGTGCCGGTGGCCGCGCCGGCGACCACGATCGCCAGCATGCCGACGACGCCGACGATCAGCGGCACGATCGAGTGCAGCGCCAGCGAGGTGGCCGCGCCGAGGATGCCGACCAGGCCCGCGACCACGGTCGGCAGCCCGGAGACGCGGTTGGCCAGGGTGAAGGCCTCGTCGCTGCGCATCGCCGCTTCCGTGCGCACGCCGAAGAACCGGTTGCGGCGCAGCGCGCCGCGCAGGCCGAGCGCGCCGACCACGGCGAAGGACAAGCCGACGATCAGGACAACCACCGATACCGTCGTGACTGCGAGGTTCACACCGTGGAGGGTAGGCGTTATTCGATGGCCACCAGGACTTCACCCCGGTCGTATGTGCTGCACGCCATGTTCAGACGCAGCATCACCATCGCCGCCGTGGCCCTGCTGGCGACCGGGCTGACCGCCGGCACGGCCGCCGCGAGCCCGTCAAGGGTCCGGCTGCTCGGCGAGCAGATCGTGCCGTTCAACCTGCCGTTCCAGGGCACCACCGTTGGCGGTCTGTCGGCCATCGACCGTGATCCCCGCACCGGCCAGTACGTGCTGATCAGCGATGACCGGTCGGCCGTCAACCCGGCCCGGTTCTACACCGCCCGGATCGACGTGGACGCCGCCGGCATCCACTCCGTCGACTTCACCGGCACGCACCCGTTCCTGCGTCCCGACGGCAAGACCTACCCGACGATCAAGGACTGGACCGCCACGCCGTGCACCGCCTCCCGTGACGTCTGCGACCGGGACGGCACCGTGGACCCGGAGGAGCTGCGGGTCGACCCGTGGACCGGGAACATCACGTGGAGCCAGGAGGGCGAGCGGATCCTCACCCCGCAGCCCGTGCTGCTCGACCCCTCGATCCGGCAGGTCCGGCCGGACGGCAGCTACGTCGGCCAGTACCCGCTGCCGGCCAACGAGCGGATGAGCGCCGACAACGTCGGCCCCCGGCAGAACCAGACGCTGGAGGGCATCACCTACGCCGCCGCCGGCACGCTGCTGGTCAGTGAGCTGGAGGACCCGCTGCTCCAGGACGGGGCTGACCCGACGGCCACGTCCGGGGCGCTGACCCGGATCACCGTGCAGAGCCGCTTCGGCCCGGTGCTGGCCCAGTACGCGTACCCGATCGACCCGCTGTTCGCGCCGTCGCCCAGCGCCAACGACACCAACGGCGTGTCCAGCATGGTGGCCTACGACCCGATCGACCCGACCCGCTACCTGATGGTGGAGCGGGCCTTCGTCACCGGCGTCGGCAACAAGGTCCGGGTGTACGAGATCGACACCTTGGGGGCGACCAACATCAAGGACGTGGCTTCGATCGCCGGCAAGAAGATCAAGCCGGTGAGCAAGAAGCTGCTGGTCGACCTGGACACCCTCGGCCTGCCCAAGGTGGACAACGTCGAGGGCATCACCTGGGGGCCGACGCTGCCCACCGGGGAGCGGACGTTGCTGCTGGTCAGTGACAACAACTTCAACGCCGGCCAGATCACGCAGGTGATCGCGCTCGCCGTGCGCTAGGCGCCGGCAACGGCGGCGACGCCGTCCGTCGTGCCCACGTACGCTTGGTCCTTGGACAGCGACGCCGAGGCGTAGCGCGGTGCGGGGCCGATCTGGACCTGGCCCCGCACCGCGCCCTTGCCGATGTCCAGGGCGTAGAGCACTCCCCCGGCCGGATCGACCACCCAGACCGAGTCGAAGCTGATGGTCGGTGAACCGGTCGCGGTGACCGGGGCGGTCCAGCGCGGGGTCAGCTGCCCGGCGTTGTCGGCGAGGAACGCCTTCGGGCCGCCGGTGGCGCACGGGATGACCAGCAGGTTGTCCAACGCGGCCGCCGAACCCTGGGAGGGGCAGGTGGTCAGTTGCGACGCCACGTGGGACAGGTCGGACTGGTCCAGCACGTAGGTGGTGCCGCGGAGGCCGGTCACCGCCACGTGCGAGCCGATCATCGCGGGGTTGGTGGCGCCGAGGTCGAAGTGGTGGGCGTTGTCCTCGCTCCAGCTCGGCGGCGTGAAGATGTCGATCCGGTTCAGCTTCTCGGTGGCCAAGGCCAGCACCGCGTCGCTGTCGTCGTACTCGCCGCCGGTCGTGGCACCGCCGCTGGCCGCGTAGAGCAGCCGCGAGTTGTCCTGGACGCCGCCGGCCGGGCCGTCGAAGCCGCCCTTGCGTCTCGTCGGCACCGTGTAGCTGTGGGCGTCGGTGCCGTCGGTTCTTATCGACAGCACGGTGCCGACGTAGTTGCCGCAGTCGCCGGCCAGACCGCCGTAGGGGATGAAGACCCGGCCGTCGGCCACGGTCAGCGCGCCGGCCTGGAGGTAGGCGGTGGTGTCCCCCTTCGGCGGATCCACGTTGGCCCGTACCTCGACGGTGCCGGTGTCCACGTCCAGTCCGACCAGCGTGTGGCTGCCGCCGGCGGTCTCGGCCACCGCGAACACCCGGCTGGTGAACCGGTCGTAGGCCATCGTGCCGATGATGCCGACCGGATCGATGTCGCCGCAGGGCAGGCCCTTGCGCGGCATCGGGGTGCCTAAGTGGGTCTGCCACCTGATCTTGCCGGTGACCGCGTCCAGCGCGTAGACGGTGTCACTCTGGGTGGCGGCCAGGATCAGGGCGCCGACGATCAACGGCTGGCCGTGCACCGTGCCGTCCAGCTTGGTGTGCCAGGCCAGGGACAGGGTGCCCGTCGGCGCGAGATCGGGCTGTGCGCCGTCGCGCTGATTGGTCCGGTTGAACGTCTGCCAGTCGCCCATCGGCACCGGCGCGACCACGGCGTTCGTGGTCGCCGAAGGGGTGGGAAGAGGGGGTGGCGGGGGCGTCGCGGTGCAGGCCGCCACCGACAGAACCAGGCCGATCCAAACCCAGCGCATGAGCTAAAGAGTGTGCGCTAAACTTTCGCCATGAGCACGGTCCGCCTGCTCCTTATTTAGCCGCGTTGACCTCCTGACGAAGCGGTCGGCGCGGCTAGCCCTCCATGCCCGTTCGGGGCTGGAGGGTTTTGTGTTGTCAGGGGCAGGTACGACGAGAGGGATCTTCCGATGACCGAGCAGACCGCCGAGGCGGCGCCGGCCCACCGCTACACCGCCGAACTGGCCGGCGAGTTCGAACGCCGCTGGCAGCAGTACTGGGACGAGCGCGGCACCTTCCACGCGCCCAACCCGGTCGGCCCGCTGAGCAGCGACGCGCCGCTGCCCGCCGACAAGATGTTCGTGCAGGACATGTTCCCGTACCCGTCGGGCGCGGGCCTGCACGTCGGCCACCCCCTGGGCTTCATCGGCACCGACGTGTTCGCCCGGTTCCACCGGATGAACGGCCGCAACGTGCTGCACACCATGGGCTTCGACGCCTTCGGTCTGCCGGCCGAGCAGTACGCGGTGGCCACCGGCCAGCACCCGCGCAAGACGACCGAGGACAACATCGCCACCTACCTGCGGCAGATCCGCCGGGTGGGCCTGGGTCACGACGAGCGGCGCCGGATCTCGACCATCGACCCGGAGTACTACCGCTGGACGCAGTGGATCTTCCTGCGCATCTACAACTCCTGGTACGACGAGTCGGCCGGCCGGGCCCGGCCGATCGCCGAACTGGAGGCCGAGTACGCCAAGGACCCGTCCTGGGCGACGCTGTCGGCCGACGAGCGCCGGGCGAAGATCGACTCGCGGCGGCTGGCCTATCTGTCCGAGGCGCCGGTGAACTGGTGCCCCGGCCTGGGCACCGTGCTGTCCAACGAGGAGGTCACCGCGGACGGCCGCAGCGAGCGCGGCAACTTCCCGGTGTTCCGGCGCAATCTGCGCCAGTGGATGATGCGCATCACCGCCTACGCCGACCGGCTGGTCGACGACCTGGAGCGGCTGGACTGGCCGGAGAAGGTCAAGTCCATGCAGCGCAACTGGATCGGCCGTTCCTACGGCGCGCGGGTGCGTTTCGCCGCGGGGTCGGAGTCGATCGAGGTCTTCACCACCCGGCCCGACACCCTGTTCGGCGCGACCTACCTGGTGCTGGCTCCGGAGCACCCGCTGGTGGACTCGCTGACCACCGCCGCGTGGCCGTCCGATGTGGACGGTCGCTGGACCGCCGGCGCGGCGACGCCGGCGGAAGCCGTTGCGGCGTACCGGCTGGCGGCCTCCCGCAAGTCCGATCTGGACCGTCAGGAGAACAAGGACAAGACCGGCGTCTTCACCGGCTCGTACGCGGTCAACCCGGTCAACGGGGCGAAGGTCCCGGTGTTCGTGGCCGACTACGTGCTGATGGGCTACGGCACCGGCGCGATCATGGCGGTGCCCGGCCAGGACACCCGCGACTGGGACTTCGCCGAGGTGTTCGGGCTGCCGATCATCCGCACCGTGCAGCCGACGGAAGGCTTCGAGGGCAAGGCTTTCACCGGCGACGGGCCGGCGGTGAACTCGGGGTTCCTGGACGGCATGGACATCGTCGAGGCCAAGAAGACGATCATCGAGTGGCTGACCGAGCAGGGCGCCGGCGAGGGCACCGTGCAGTACAAGCTGCGCGACTGGCTGTTCTCCCGGCAGCGCTACTGGGGCGAGCCGTTCCCGATCGTCTACGACGAGCACGGTGTCGCCCATGACATCCCGGTCGACCAGCTGCCGGTCGAGCTGCCCGAGGTGGACGACTACTCGCCGCGGACCTTCGACCCCGACGACCCCAACACCGAGCCGTCGCCGCCGCTGTCCCGGGCCACCGACTGGATCAACGTCGAGCTGGACCTGGGCGACGGCCCCAAGATGTACCGCCGCGACGCCAACACCATGCCCAACTGGGCCGGCTCCTGCTGGTACCAGCTGCGCTACGTGGACCCCGACAACAGCGAGCGCTTCGTCGACGCGGTCAACGAGAAGTACTGGCTGGGCCCGCGTCCGGAGATCCACGGCTCGACCGACCCGGGTGGCGTCGACCTGTACATCGGCGGCGTCGAGCACGCCGTGCTGCACCTGCTGTACTCCCGGTTCTGGCAGAAGGTCCTGTTCGACCTGGGCGAGGTCAGCTCGGACGAGCCGTACCGCCGGCTGTTCAACCAGGGCTACATCCAGGCCTACGCCTACACCGACGCGCGCGGCGTGTACGTGCCGGCCGACGAGGTCGTCGAGCGGGACGGCAAGTGGTTCTGGAACGACGAAGAGGTCAACCGCGAGTACGGCAAGATGGGCAAGAGCCTGAAGAACGTCGTCACCCCCGACGAGATGTGCGACACCTACGGGGCCGACACCTTCCGGCTGTACGAGATGTCCATGGGGCCGATGGAGGTCTCCCGCCCGTGGGCGACCAAGGACGTTGTCGGCGCGCAGCGGTTCCTGCAGCGGCTGTGGCGCAACCTGGTCGACGAGGAGACCGGGCAGCTGCGGGTCACCGACGTCGAGCCGGACGAGGACACGCTGCGGGCGCTGCACAAGGCCATCGCCGGCGTCCGCGAGGACTACGCGGAGATGCGCTACAACACCGCAGGCGCGAAGCTGATCGAGCTGAACAACTTCCTGACCAAGGCCGGTTCCACGCCGCGGTCGGTGGCCGAGTCGCTGGTGCTGATGCTGGCCCCGCTGTGCCCGCACATCGCCGAGGAGCTGTGGCAGCGGCTGGGCCACACCGAGTCGCTGGCCCACGGTCCGTTCCCCGTCGCCGAGGAGCGCTACCTGGTCGCCGACACCGTCGAGTACCCGATCCAGGTCAACGGCAAGGTCAAGGCCCGCGTGACGGTGGCCGCCGACGCCGACCAGGAGCAGGTCAAGGCGCTGGCGCTGGCCGACGCCAAGGTGGCCGAGCTGCTGGGCGGCAAGGAGCCGCGCAAGGTCATCGTGGTGCCGGGCCGTCTGGTCAACATCGTGGCGTGACGCTGATCGGGGTCCTCCGCGGAGGACCCCGATCAGTTGGTCAGGCCGATGTCGTCGAAGAGGTCCGTGAGCATGGACTCGAACAGCGGCTCCGCGTTGGACACCGCGAACGGGAAGCGGCCGAACACCTCGAGCGCCACCTGGCCGTACAGACGGACCCAGAACTGCAGCATCGTGTAGACCACGGAGAGGTTGAGCGCCTCCTCCGGCAGCGGGATGCCCTCGTGCTCGATCTGCGAGAGCAGGTGCCCGCGGAAAGCCACCAGGTCGGTGCGCAGCTCGTCGGGGACGTTCTCCTCGTCCGGCACCAGCAGCTTGTGGGTGGCCAGCAGCTTGCCGGCCATGTTCAGGAAGATCCGGCCGAACTGGTCCTTGGGCCGGCGCAGCATCTTGCCGGTGGCCTCGTCGACCTCGCAGCCGGCGGAGTCGACCGGCGAGGCGAAGACCAGCGTGAACTCCTGCGGGTGGCTGAGGGCCCAACGGCGGAAACCCCGACAGACGGCCAGCACGCCGCCGATGGCGTCGTCCTCGGCGATCCGGGTGAGGTCGGCGGTCAGTTCGGCGCCGAGATCGCCGCAGATGTCGTCGATCACGCGGCGGAGCAGGTCCTCGCGGGAGTCGTAATAGCGGTACAGCGCCGGCGCGGTGATGCCCAGCTCGCGGGCGATCGCGCGCAGCGTGACGGCCTCGCGGCCCTGCTCCACCAGTAGCCTGCGCGCCTGCTGGCGGATTTCCCGCTCGGTGTCGGCGCGGGGCCGATCACGTCGCGTGGTCTCCGTCATAGTTCACCCCATCGTGTTGTAAACGCCGTTAACTCCCCCGTACCGTCGTTCGGGGTTAACGGTGTTTACGGGTGCCTGTCCTAGGGGAACGGTACAACGACGGAGGGGTGGATGTTCGCGTCCTGGGGAACGGTGGCGCACCGACGCCGCTGGATCGTGATCATCGCGGTGCTGTTGCTGACCGTGATCGGCGGGGCCTGGGGGTCCGGCGTGAGCTCGCGGCTGACGCAGGGCGGTTACGACGACCCCGGCAGCCAGGCCGCGCAGGTCGACAAGGTCATCGAGGACACCATCGGCAAGCAGGGCGGCGACGTCGTCGTGCTGTACACCGCGCCGGCCGGCACCACCGTCGATGATCCGGCATTGGCTCGCAAGATCGACTCTGTGCTGACCGCGTTGCCGTCGGCCGATGTGAGCAAGGTCGTCTCGTACTGGAACACCCATCTGCCGGCGTTGGCCGACGCCGGGAAGACGCACGGGCTGGCCACCATCACCTTGGCCTCGAGCGACCAGACCAAGCAGAGTGAGCAGTACGCGGCCATCGCCGACAAGCTCGCGGTCGACGGCGTGCAGACCCAGATCGGCGGGCAGGCCCCGCTGCAGAAGACCATCACCGACAAGTCCATGGCCGACGTCGAGTTCGCCGAATTCGTGTCGCTGCCGCTGGTCCTCGTGCTGCTCGTGGTGATCTTCGGAAGCGTGGTCGCAGCCCTGATGCCGGTGCTGGTCGGCGGTTTGTCGATCCTCGGCGCGCTCGGCGTGCTGCGGCTGATCTCCCTCGGCCTTGACGTCAACACCTTCGCGGTCAACGTCGCGTCGCTGCTCGGACTCGGGCTGGCCATCGACTACGGCCTGTTCACCGTCGGCCGGTTCCGCGAGGAGCTCGCCGCCGGCCGGGACACCGCCGAGGCGGTGCGGCGGACCGTCGCCACCGCCGGGCGGACCGTCGCCTTCTCGGCCACGTTGTTGGTCATCGCCCTGGCCGGGCTGATGGTGTTCCCGCTCGACTTCCTCAAGGCCGTCGCCTACGGCGGTATGTCGGCCGTGGCCATCGCCGCCATCGTGTCGCTGACCCTGTTGCCCGCGTTGCTCAGCGTGCTCGGTCCCCGTATCGACAAGCTGTCCGTGCCGTGGCGTCGGGTCGATTCCGAGCCGCGGTGGCTCAACCGGGTCGCCGGCACCGTGATGAAGCGGCCGGCGCTGTTCGTCGTGCCGATCGTCGCCGTGCTGCTCGTGCTCGGCGCGCCGTTCCTGGGCGTCAAGTTCGGTGCCGCCGACGAGAAGCAGTTGCCGCCCAGCGACCCCGGCCGGCAGGCCATCGAGTCCATCACTCGGGCGTTCCCGTCCACCGGCAACTCCGTCGCCTCGATCGTGCTGCGGGGCAAGGCTTTGGACCAGGCGTCGATCGGCACGTTCGTGCAGGACGCCGGCAAGATCGCCGCTGACGTGCATCCCGTCGGTGCCAAGGGCGATGTGTACGTCTTCACCGGCAACCTGCCCGGTGATCCGCTCGGCGATCAGGCCAAGGCCGCCGTGCAGTCGTTGCGGGCGTTGCCTCACCCCGCCGGCACGGAGGTGTTGGTCGGCGGCTTCACCGCCAAGCTGGCCGACAGCACCCAGTCCATCTTCGACCGGCTGCCGTGGATGGTCGCCATCCTGGTCGGGGCCACACTGCTGCTGATGTTCTTGGCCTTCGGCTCCGTGCTGTTGCCGGTCAAGGCCGTGCTGATGAGCGCGCTGAGCCTGTCCGCCACCTTCGGCGTGCTGACCTTCGTCTTCCAGGACGGCCATGGGGCCGGGTTCTTGGACGTCACTGCGCAGCCCATGCAGGTCGGCGTCATGGTCCTCATCGGTGCCTTGGTCTTCGGGCTGTCCACCGACTACGAGACGTTCCTGCTGTCCCGCATGGTCGAGGCCCGCAACAAGGGCCTGTCCACCGCCGACGCCGTGCGCACTGGTCTCGTCCGCACCGGCCGCATGATCAGCGCCGCCGCTCTGCTGCTCATTGTCGTCACCGGAGCTTTCGGTCTGTCCAGCATCGTCATCATGCGCTTCATCGGCGTGGGCATGATCGTGGCGCTGATCCTCGACGCCACCGTGGTGCGGTTGATGCTCGTGCCCGCCGTCCTCCGCCTCCTCGGCAACGCCGCGTGGTGGGCCCCCGGACCCCTGCGCCGCCTCCAGGAACGCGTCGGCATCCAGGAGTCCGACGACCTCGACGACGTGCCCGTCCGGGAGCCCGAGCTCGTGCACTGACCAGCGGATTTCCCGGCTGTCCACAGGGGCGGAGTTATCCACATCTGGATCTTCGGCACCCTCGGCCGTGACCTCCGCTCGGTAGAATGGACCCGGGGCGGCCTCCCCAGGGAGCGGCGGGCTGGGTGTTGTGGCCAGCCGGGTGTTGCAGGCGGCTGGTGGTGTGGCCGGTCCGATGTCGTGGCCCGGCTCGTTACTGCAGCCGGCTGGGTGGTGTGGCCGGCTCGGTGGTGTGCCGGTTCGGTGTTGTGGCCCGGAATATCGGGATCGTGGGAGAGGTTGGCGTTCAAGTGACCACTGAAGTGCTTGTGCACGTGCGGCCGGGCTGCCCGTTCTGCGACATGTTGCGCGCCAACCTGAAGCGGAGCGGGTTGAAGTACCGCGAGCTGGACATCTGGCAGGACCCGGATGCGGCGGCTGCGGTGCGGGCAGCGGCCAACGGCAACGAGACGGTGCCGACGGTGAACGTGGGCAACACGTGGATGGTCAACCCGTCGATCCACCAGGTGCTGGCGGCCGTGAAGGCCGAGGCGCCGGAGTTGCTGCCGCAGCAGTGAGCCTCAGCCGGCGACCGCGATGACGGTCGCCGGTTTGTCGTTGGTGGCGAGGTCGATGGTGGACGTGAGCTGACCGGTGCCGCCGTCGACCACGGCCACGGAGCGAGGGCCGGCGAAGTAGACGCTGTGGTCCCGAGGGGACACGGCGATGCCCCGCACGGTGAGCACGAGGGTCTGCACGACGCGCCGGGTGGCAGTGTCCACAACGGACACGGTGCCGTCCTGGAGGTTGGTGACGTAGAGCCGGTCGCCGCCGACGGCGAGCTCACAGGCGCCGACGCCGACGGGGATGCGGGCGGCGACCTGGTTGGTGCGGTTGTCGATGACGGTGACGGACCCGTTGGTGTTGGCCAGCCGGCTGGTGTGCGAGACGTAGGTGAACGCCCCGTCCGGACTGACGGCGACGTACTGGGGCAGCACGTCGACGGGCACGGTCCTGGTGACGGTGGCGATCCGGGTGTCGATCACGGTGACGCTGGCGCCCTGGTTGTTGACCACGTACAGGTGCCTGCCGTCGGGAGTGATGGCGATGCCGGTGGGGGTCGCGCCGACCTGCATGACGGCGGCCAGCGAATTGGTGGCGGTGTCGAAACCGAGCACGACGCCCTGCCCGTTGGCGGTGCCGGAGAGGTAGAGCCGTTTGCCGTCGGGACGCACGACCGCCGAGTCGAGCTCGGCTTTGACCCGGATGCGCTTGACGACCGACGCGGAGTCCAGGTCGACGACGGCGACGGTGCCGGCCCAGCCGTTGATGACGTACGCGGTGCGGCCGTCGGGGCTGAGGGTGAGGCCGGTGACGGGAGCCCCGGTGTCGACGACGGCGGTGACCTGCCCGGCGGCGACGTCGACGATCCGCAGCTCGCCGTTCTCGCCGGCGACCAGCGCGTGCACGGCGGCGGCGCTGACCGCGGGCCGGATCTGCAGTGGCTGCTCGGCGACCACCCCGGCGGTCAGCATCGCCAGCGCGACTCCGGCCGCCACCAAGGCTCGCAGTCGCCGAGCGCCGAGGCGGCGCTGGCAGCGCGTGGTGGTCACAAGCCGCATGGGAGCATTTTGACCATGCTGCCGGCCACCCGCGCACCCGGGACGGGTGAACGTTTCCGCCCGGCCGGGAAAACGTAGATGCCCTGGTGCCGGGTCGCTCGGGGGGCTACGCGACCGGCGCCAGGGCACCTCACCGGCGGACGAATCGACCGGTACACCTCTGTGTATCAGTCCGGCAGCTGATTTGTTACGCCTCGCGACTCATCCGTTATGACTCCTCCATGTTGGACCAGACGGGCGTACCTCGTGCCGGCCAGTAGCAGTAGCAGGCCGGCGACGAGGAAGGCGATCACCCGGGCCAGCCCGTCCAGTGCGGCCAGGTCGAACAGGACGAGCTTCACCACGGACGCCCCGACCAGCACCAACCCGACGGCGCGCAGCGCGGCGGAGCGGATGCCGAGCAGCAGCAGGGCGATGGCGGCGACGGTCCACGAAACCGTGATCACGGTGTGGCCGAACACGAATCCGGAGCGGTCGGGCGAGATGAGCAGGGCGGTGGTCAGCACGGTCGCGGCGGCGCCGTAGAGCATGACGACGCCGGCGACGATCCACGGCGCGGCGTTGCGGGTCGGTGCCCCGATGACGCCCGTCCGGTACCCGACCAGCGGAATCGCGATGGCGACGCCGGTCATGAGCAGGCCGGTCGCGATGCCGTCGATGCTCATGTTCGCGCCGGGCAGGTAGACGACCAGCGTCGCCGGCTCCACCACGGACAGGGCCCAGAGCAGGCCGAACACGCCGGTCAGCAGCGAGGCGAGCAGCGCGGCCCGGTGCCGGGCGAGGTCGGCGGCCAAGGCGAGCACCAAAGCTTCACCCAGAAGAGTGATGGCTTGGGTGGGGCCGCTCAACGCGTTCACGGTGGCGTCGACCATGGCGACCGAGCCCAGCACGGCGGCGGTCACGGTGACCGGCACGGTGAGCCAGCGGCTGCACAGCACCACGACGAGCATCAGCGCGGCGACGATCGCGGCCAGCCACGAGGCCTCTGGCCGGGTCAGCGCGAATCCGGCGGCCAGCGCGGCGACCGGGGCGGTGGCCAGCAGGATCACCGGCGACGGCAGGTCGCCCTGGTCCCGCAGTGTGATCACCACGGCGATGGCGACGCCGACGATCGTGGACGCCAGGGCGGCGCCGGCGGTCTGCAGCGGCTCGCCGCCGGCCCGCAGCGTGAGCATCGTGGTCAACAAGCTGGCCAGCACCGGCGGCACGCCGGCGACCAATGCCAGCGACGGCCAGCTGCGCACCAGCTGCACGGGCATGGCACCGATCTGGAGCACGACCAGGAACGACACCAGCAGCGGCGTGAAGCCGTGGGTCAGGAACGGGTCGCACAGCGCGCAGCCGATGATCACCCACACGGCGATGAACTGGGCGTTCCACCGGGCCGACAGGAACAGGCCGCCGCCGGCGACGACCAGCGCCACGAGCAGCCCGGCCCACTGCGGCATCAGGTCGTACAACGAGGTCGCGGCGGCGACGTCCAGGTACAGGACGGCGATGCCGGTCGCCGCCAGCGCATAGGCGCCGCTGCGGCCGGCCGGGTTGCGGTGCACCCACAGGCCGCCGGCGATCAGCGCCAGGCCGAGCCCGCCGCCGACCAGCACGCGCGGCTCCGGCCCGAGCCAGCCGCGCTGCACGGCCAGCACCATCAGCAGCACGATGCCGAGCAGCGTGACGGAACCACCGATCCAGGACACGAGCCTGCTGCCCGCGCCCTCACGGCCCAGACGCTCGGGAAACGGCGTGGGCGGAACGTAGGTGGGCGGCGGCATTTGGGGCTGCGGCCAGTTCGGCGCGGCCATCTGGGGCGGCATCGGCTGGCTGCCGGGCCAGGCCGGCTGGCCCATGGGCGGCGCGGATTGGCTCGCGGCCCACGCCGGCTGCGGCTGGACCGGCGCGCCGCTGGGCGGTGTCGGCTGCTGCGGGATCGGGGCCAGGTGGCTGGCGGCCGGCGCGGCGGGAGCCGGTGGTTGGGCCGGCATCGCGGTGCCGGCGGCGGGTGCGGCCAGCTGGGCGTGCTGCAACTCCTGGCTGACGACCTGGAGCCGCCGGCCGATGAAGTCCAGCTCGGCCGCCAGCCGGGCCAGTGGTTCCGAGGTGGTCATGCCGAAAGGATGAGTCCTGACCTCGCCGAATGGATCCGTAGCACTACTCACGTGGCAGGGTTGTGATGTGACTGTTGAGGTGGTGGTGATCGGGTCGGCCAACGCCGACGTGGTGGTGCGGGTGGAGCGCCGTCCGGGGCCGGGCGAGACGGTGCTGGGCTCGGACACGGTGCTGGCGGCGGGCGGCAAGGGGGCCAACGCGGCAGTGGCGGCGGCGAAGCAGGATGCCCAGGTCGCGCTGCTGGGGGCGCTGGGCGACGACCAGCACGGGGAGCTGCTGCGGGATTCGATGAGCGGGGCCGGGGTGCGGCTGGACCTGGTCCGCACGACGGACAGGCCGACCGGGGCCGCCTACATCACGGTCACCCCGGACGGGGAGAACACGATCGTCGTCTCCCCCGGCGCGAACTCGGCGGTGGACATCGAGCAGGTCGACCGGGCCCGGGAAGCGATCGCCGGGGCGAAGGTGCTGCTGGCCTCGCTGGAGGTGCCGCTGCCGGCGATCGAGCGGGCGGTGGCGCTGGCCAAGGACGCTGGCACGAGGGCGGTGCTGAACCTGTCGCCGGTGGCCGAGCTGTCGCCGCAAACGCTTGCCGCGCTGGACCCGCTGGTGGTGAACGAGCATGAGGCGCAGTGGCTGCTGGACGGCGAGACGGACCTGCGCAAGCTGCTGGACCTGGGCCCGCGCTCGGCGGTGGTGACGCTGGGCGGCGCCGGCGCGCTGGTCATCGAGAGGGACGGGACGACGGAGGTGTCCTCGCCGAAGGTGACGGCGGTGGACACGACCGGCGCCGGCGACGCGTTCGCCGGGGCGCTGGTCACGCAGCTCGCGGCCGGGGACGATCTGGTGGCGGCAGCGCGGCGGGCGGCGAGGGTGGCGGCCGTGTCGGTGACGCGGTCGGGTGCGCAGGCGTCGTACCCGACCCGTGGTGAAGTGGATTCGACGGAGGGTATGGTCTAGACCATGTCGAGCGCGCGACTCAAGGGTGTCGGGGTGAGTGCGGGCCGGGCCTCCGGCCCGGTGGTACGGGTCGCGGACCCGCTGCCGGAGCCGGCGGCGACGCCCGCGCCGGCCGATCCGGCGGCCGAGGCGGCCCGGATCAAGCCGGCGGCCGAGGCGGTCGCGGCTCGGCTGAACGATCGCGCCGAGGCGGCGTCCGGCGAGGCCAAGGCGGTGCTGGAGACGACCGCGATGATGGCCGCCGACCCGTCGCTGGCCAGTCAGGCCGAGAAGCTCGTGACGGCGAAGTCGCTGCCCGCGGCCCGTGCCGTGTTCGAAGCGGCCGAGACCTTCGCGGCCGCGCTCGCCGCGGCCGGCGGCTACATGGCTGAGCGGGTCAAGGACATCCGGGACGTGCGTGACCGCATCGTCGCCGAGCTGATGGGCGTGGAGCCGCCCGGCGTGCCCACGCTGACCGGCCCGACCGTGCTGATCGCCCGCGACCTCGCGCCGGCCGACACCGCCGGCCTCGACCCGAGCAAGGTGCTCGCGCTGGTCACCGAAGAGGGCGGCCCGACCAGCCACACTGCGATCCTGGCCCGCTCGCTGGGCATCCCGGCCGTGGTCGCCACCACCGGTCTGCTGGCGCTTGGCGAGATCCGCGGCCTGATCGTGGACGGCGACACCGGCGTGGTCGAGGTGCCGGCCGGCCAGGTCCAGGTGCTCGCGGCCAGTGCCGGCAAGGCATTCCACTGGAACGGCGTCGGCATCACCTTCGACGGCAACCGGATCAAGGTCCTGGCCAATGTGGGCGCGGCCGCCGACGCGGCAGCCGCCGCGGCCAACGGCGCCGAGGGCGTCGGCCTGTTCCGCACCGAGTTCTGCTACCTGTCGGCGACCAACGAGCCGAGCGTGGCCGAGCAGACCGCCGCCTACAGCGCGGTGCTCAAGCCGTTCGCCGGCAAGCCCGTCACGGTCCGCACGCTGGACGCCGGCGCGGACAAGCCGCTGGCCTTCCTCGCGCCCGAGCCGGAGCCCAACCCGGCGCTGGGCGTGCGCGG
>DATJJB010000458.1:0-43190 GCA_035492655.1 Kutzneria sp.
CTGCTTTCCGGTTAGATGGGGTGCATGACCGAGTACGGGTACTGGCAGGACGTGCCGACCAGGTGGAAGGACAACGACCACTACGGGCACGTGAACAACGCGGTGCACTACTCGGTGATGGACACCGTGATCAACACCTGGCTGATCGAGCGCGCCGGCCTCGAGCTGGACGGCGGCGGCCCGATCGGCCTCTGCGTGGAGTCGCACTGCGTGTACAAGGCGTCGGTGTCGTTTCCCGAGGTCATCGCGGTCGGACTGCGGGTCGGGCACCTCGGCACCAGCAGCGTCCGCTACGAGACGGGCCTGTTCCGCAGCGACCGCAGCACGCTGATCGCCGAAGGCACCTTCACGCACGTGTTCGTGGACCGCGACACCCGCCGGCCGGTGCCGATCGCCGGACCGATGCGGGACGAGCTGGAGAAGTTGGTGAACGCATGAAGGTGAACGCGGCAGTCCTGGTTGCTTCCGGGGTTGATCGGCCGTACGCCGACTCGCGGCCGTTGCAGGTGCGGGAGTTGGAGCTGGACCCGCCGGGCCGCGGCGAGATCCTGGTGCGGATCGGGGCGGCCGGCCTGTGCCATTCCGACCTGTCGGTGATCAACGGCTCCCGGCCGCGCCCGCTGCCGATGGTGCTGGGGCACGAGGCGGCCGGCGAGGTCGTGGAAGTCGGTCCAGACGCGGAGTTCGCGGTCGGGGATCACGTGGTGCTGGCGTTCGTGCCGGCCTGCGGGGCGTGCCGGATGTGTCTGGCCGGGCGGCCGGCGCTGTGTGAGCCGGGGGCGGTGGCCAACCGTGCCGGCACGTTGCTGAGCGGCGAGAAGCGTTGGCGCGGCGGGGAGAACCACCACCTTGGTGTGTCGGCGTTCGCGGAGTACGCCGTGGTGTCGAGCAAGTCCGCGGTGAAGGTGGACCCGACACTGTCGTTGGAGCTGGCGGCGTTGTTCGGCTGCGCCGTGCTCACCGGCGCGGGCGCGGCGTTCCACAGCGCCGAGATCAAGCCGGGGGAGACGGTCGCGGTGTTCGGCCTCGGCGGCGTCGGCATGGCGGCGATGCTGGCCGCCCGCGCGGCCGGCGCGAGCCAGATCGTCGCGGTCGACATTGTTGACACGAAACGCGCTTTGGCTGCGCGGCTGGGTGCGACCCAGGTGGTTCGTGGCGGCCCCGACGCCGTCAACGAGGTCCGGGACCTCACGCACGGCGGCGCGGACAAGGTCATCGACACCACCGGCAGCGAGCACGTGTTGGCCCAGGCGTACCACGCGACTCGGATCGGTGGCACGACCGTGACGGTCGGCCTGCCGCATCCCGACCGGCAGCTGGTGCTGCCGGCGTTGAGCCTGGTCGCCGAGGAGCGCACGCTGCGCGGCAGCTACCTCGGTTCCAGCGTGCCGCGCCGGGACATTCCGCGGTTCATTCAGCTCTACCAAGCCGGTCTGCTGCCGGTGGCCGAGCTGGTGTCCGGGCGGCTGCGGCTGGACCAGGTCAACGAGGGCTTCGACCAGCTGGCCGGCGGCGAGGCCGTGCGGCAGGTCATGGTGCCGACAGGGTCCTGACCGCGGCCACCGTCGCCTCGATCAGCTGCTCCTGCGGGAGGTCGGCGCCGAGCACCATGCGGCGCAGCTGCGGCATGGCCTTGCCCCAGTTGACCAGGCCCAACGTGAAGAAGTAGACCATCGCGGCGTTCGGCACCTCGTCCTCGATGGCCGTGACCCGCTTCTGGTACTCGGTCGTGCGGACGTCCTCGGCCGGCACCTCGCGGCCGCCCATCTCCAGCGCCTCCCACATCAGCAGGCGCAGCGCCTCGGGGTTGGCGGCGTGGTAGTCGAACAGCTTGCGGGCGTAGTTGGCCAGGTCGGGCTCCACCGGCACGGCGTCGGCACAGCGCGACAGCATGCGTTCGAGCACGGCCGCGAACAGCGCCTTCTTGTCGCCGAAGTAGTCGTAGATGGCCCGCTTGTTGGCCTCGGCCGCCTCGGCGATCCGGTCGACCCGGGCCCCCGCGACGCCGTGGGCGGCGAACTCGGTGGTCGCGGCGGCCAGAATCCGCTCCTTTGTCGCTTTCGAGTCGTATCCCACGGGTCCAGATTAACGAACCGGTTCGTTCGACCGTCGGGGTCGGTTACGATCGAACCAGTTGGTTCGTTTGGAAGGGGCACCGTGCCGAACCGCTTCACCATCCCGCTGCTCACGCTGGCCTGCGCGGTCTGCGTGGCCACGATCTACTTCCCGCAGGCCATCAGCCCGCTCGTCGCCGCCGACCTGCACGTGACGCCCAGCGCTGCCGCGCAGACCGCGACCGGCGCCCAGCTCGGCTACGCCATCGGCATCTTCCTGCTGGTCCCGCTGGGGGACCGGCTCCGCGCGCGGCCGCTGATCGTCGTGCTGATGGTGCTCACCGCGGCCGCCATGCTCGTCGCCGCCAGCGCCACGTCACTGCCGGTGCTGCTCGTCGCCGGCACGCTGGCCGGCGCGTTCACCGTGGTGCCACAGGTGATCATTCCGATGGTCGCCGGGCTGGTGCCGGACAACCGTCGTGGCTCCGTCGTCGGCATGCTGCTCGGTGGGGTGCTGGCCGGCATCCTGCTGGCCCGGACGTTCGGCGGCACGATCGGCGAGTGGCTCGGCTGGCGGGCCCCGTACGTCGTGGCCGCGGCCGTGATCCTGTTGCTGGCCGCGGTGTTGGCCTTCGCGGTCCCGCGTACCGAGCCGTCCGCGCGGCACAACTACCCGTCGCTGCTGGCCGAGGCGACGCGGCTGCTGCGCACCCAGCCCGAACTACGGCGATCCGCCCTGTACCAGGTGCTGCTGTTCGGCTCCTTCAGCGCGGCCTGGACGTGCCTGGCGCTGCTGATCAGCGGCCCCCGCTACAACCTCGGCGCGCAGACCGTCGGCCTGATCGGCCTCGCCGGCGCGGTCAGCGTCTTCGTCACGCCCATCGCCGGCCGCTGGATCGACCGCCGCGGCCCCGAGCCGGTCAGCATGATCGCCATCCTCGGCGTCGTCGTGTCGGCCGGCGTCCTGGCGTTCGGCCTGCTCGGCGGGGTCGCCGGGCTGGTGGCGCTGATCGCCGGCCTGGTGCTGTTGGACGTCGCCGTGCAGTGCAACCAGGTGGCCAACCAGTCCCGCATCTTCGCCCTGCTGCCCGAGGCCCGCAGCCGGCTCAACACCGCCTACATGACGTGCACGTTCCTCGGCGGCACCCTCGGCTCATGGCTGGGCGTGCAGGCCTACGACCGGTTCGGCTGGGGCGCGGTGGCCGGCTTGATCGCGGTGGCCGCTACCGCCGCGCTGGGCCGGCACCTGGCCCATCGAGGAACTCCTGCGCCAGCCGTTTCGGCGCCCTCAGCAGCCACGCCTCGGTGACCACCTCGGCCAGCTCCTCCGCGCCGATCCGGTCCAGCCGGACCAGCACCGCCGGATAGCCGTCGAAGTGCGGGATGGTGAAGAAGACCGCCGGGTCGTCGGCGATCATGGCCTGTTTGACGCCCTCGTCGGCGACCCGCACCCCCAGGATCGGGCCGTCCTCGGCGGGGCCGTCGGACTTGCGCAGCGGGCGGTCCCAGACGAAGCTCTTGCCCTTCACCTGCCAGGCCGGCGTGCCCCAGGACAGCTTCTCGCCGGTCTCCGGCAGCGCCAGCGCGATCCGGCGCACGTCCTCCCAGGTCGCCATCGGCCCACCCCGCTTTCCTCACATGCGCTTCCTATGTGGCACCAGAGCGCAAGTGGGAAGCGCATGTGGCGTTCTAGCGGTAGCGCTCGTACAGGCTAGTGGGCCAGCTCGCCTCTTCGGGGTCGCCGACGTGCAGAAACCCGGCCTTCTCGTAGTAGCGCCGCAGGCCGGGGTTGTCCTTGGCGATGGCCAGCCGCACGTACCGCCAGCCCTTGGCCGACGCCGCCGCCTGCACCCAGTCCAGGATCCGGTATCCCAGGCCGCGCCCGCCGGCCTCCCGGGCCACCGCCAGCTGGGAGATGTAGTACGCCGGCACCGCGTTGTCGCCCCACAGGTCCGGTTCGCGGTCCGTGACCACCACCGTCGCCACCGCCGGCTTGCCCACCAGCAGCGCCTCGCCGGCGGCGATCTGCTCCCGCACCGACTCCAGCGGGAACCGCTCCGGCCACTGCTCGATGCCCCGCCCCCGCAGCCAGGACGAGGCACTGGCGAGCAGGTCGAGCACCGCGTCCTCGTCGCCGGGTAACGCCGTGCGGATCGGCGCGTGGTTGAACAGCAGGATCGCCACGGGGATGAGGCTACTTGGCCGTCCAGAACGGCCGTTCGGGCGAGCAGCAATCACGGCCGGTGCGTGCGACGCGCGGAACGCACGCACCGGCCGGGCTCTCACACAGCCACCTTGTGTCACATGCGCGTCGCACTTGCCTCCCAGAGGCACCTCCGGACCGCATGTGACACAAGGTGGGGCTGGGTCAGCCGACGATGCGCCGGGCGGTGTAGTAGTCGCTGCCGCCGCCGCTGACCGGCACCACCTTGACGACCTGGCCCACGTCCGGGGCGTGCACGATCTGGTTGTTGCCGATGTACATCGCCACGTGGTGCACGTTGCCCGAGGTGCCGTAGAACAGCAGGTCGCCGGGGATCCAGGCGCCCTTGGCCACCGGCGTCCCGAGCAGCACCTGCTCGTAGGTGGTCCGGGGCAGGGTGACGCCGGCCTGCCGGTAGGCGTACTGCACCAGCGAGGAGCAGTCCAGCGCGGAGCCGGGAGTGTTGCCGCCGTAGACGTAGGGCGTGCCGACCTGGCCCAGCGCCGCCTTCACGGCCGCGCCGGCCGCGCCGGCGGGGATGTTGCTGGTGTCGAACGGCTGGCCCTTGTCGGACTTCAGCGCGGTCTTCTGCGTGCCGCTCAGCCGGTTGTACGCGGCCTGCGCGGCCTGCTGGGCCTGCGTCGCGGCGTCCTTCTGCTGCTGGAGGCCGTCGGCCACCTGCTTGGCCTTGGCGGCGGCGTCGTTGGCCTTCTGCTGGGCCTGGGTCGCCGCCTTGCTGGCCGCGCTGGCCTTGTCCAGCGACTTGGTCAGGCCGTCCATGGCGTCGCCGTTGAACTTGCTGACCTCCTGGAGCAGCCAGGCCCGGTCCAGGAAGTCGCTCGGCGACTGACCGGTGAGCAGCGCGGACATGCTGCTCAGGTCCGCGCCCTCGGTGGTGGCCGACACCCAGCGGTCCACGTCGCCCCGGTAGCGGTCCTCCTCGGTCTTGGCCTGCTTCTCGGCCTGCTGGTCGGTGGTCAGCTCGGCGGTGGCCCGCTGCACGTCGGCCTGCCGGTCGTTGTAGGCCCCTAACGCGGCGTTGTACTGCTCGCCGAGGGATTCCTGCTTCTGGCTCGCGTCGTGCAGCTGGGCCAGCGCGTCGTTGGCGTTGGTCGGGGGATCCGCCTGGGCCGAGGCCGGACTGAGGCTGATGACCGCCAAGGTCACGCCGAGCGCGCCGAGCACGTGCTTGTACGGGTTCTTCACTTCGCCGGTGTCTCCTTCGCAGGGGCGTCAGGAGTCGATACGCGGTTGACCCGACCGGGGGTTCAACTCCCGCCGAAATATATCCGTGATCTACGGGAACGCAACGGTGCGTCGAGATCGAACGCCTTTACCGGTATGAGGCTGGGGAGTCGGGGGGCGTGGCCGCTGTACGTGGCGGTCGGGGCGGCACTGGTCTGTGTCTTCGTGCTGATCCGCGGGCTGATCGGCGACGTGGCGACGGCCGCGCGGCAGGCTGCGCCGCAGGCCGCGCTGGGTATCGAGGTCTACGACCGGACCGCGGACACTGCGCTGCTGACGTCCGACGCGGACCGGCCGTTCGCGGCGGAGTCGGTGGTGAAGTTGTTGATCGCCATCGACGCGCTGAAGCGGCACACCGGCTCGGCCGCGAAGGTCACGCAAATGCTGGCCCGCAGCGATGATTCGATCGCGAACACGCTGTGGTCGGCCGGCGGCGGCCCGAAGATCGTGACGACGTTGGCGGCGCAGCTGCGTCTTCAGCACACCACGCCGCCGCAGGATCCGGCCCGCTGGGGCGACACCCAGATCTCGGCCGGCGACGTGGTGAAGATCTACCAGTACCTGGAGTCGGCCGACCAGCAGACGATCGTCAAGGCGCTCTACCACGCCCCGGCGATCGCCGCCGACGGCTTCGACCAGTCCTTCGGCATCCCGTCGATCGGGGCGGGGGAATGGTGGGTGAAGCAGGGCTGGGGGTGCTGCCGACCTGATCGAGTGCTGCACACCACCGGACTCGTCGGCAGCGGTCAGCGATATGTGGTAGTCATCCTCAGCAGCGCTCCGAGCAGCACGAACGCCGCCGACGAGACGCGGGCGATCACCGCCGCGACGCAGGCTCTGGTCCCTCTTCTCAAGGTACGATAACTTCAGTGTCGATTGAAGTGAACCCTCGCTAAGGTCGTCTCGATAGCCCGACAAGACGGCTAGGGGGAACACATGCTGAAGGCACTGGCGCCGGTGATCCTGGCGTCGATGGTGGCAACGGCGCTACCTGCCATGGCTGATCCCGTCACGCCCGGTTCGCCGGGTGTCACGGCCTACTTCGACACCGGGCGCAAGGACTGTCTGGGCACGGCCCGGAACACAAGATCCAAGGTCTGGTACACGGTCGCCGACGGCGTGCTGTCGGACGTGTACGAGCCGACGATCGACAACACCAACGTCGGCACCTTGCAGTACGTGGTGACCGACGGCCACTCCTTCACCGACCTCCAGACCCGGGACACCACCTACACCGTCCGCGCCGATCGCACCGGCATGGTCTGCACGGTCACGTCGACCAGCGCCAAGCACCGATACCGGCTCACCACCACGTACATCACCGATCCCTTACGCGACTCGGTGGTCATGCACACCACGGTCGACGGCCCGCCGAACCTGCACGTGTACGCCCGCCTCGACGCACATGTGAACGGCAACAGCGGGGACAGCGCGGCGGTGGTCGACGGCGTGCCGGTGCTCTACGACCAGGACACCACCAGCACGGCGACGAATCGTGACTACGCCGTGCCGACCTACATGGCCCTGGCCGCGACCTCGACCAGGGCGGCGACCGTCGGCTACGCCGGCACGGCCAGCGACGGCCTGACCCAGCTCGACGCCAACCACTCGATCACCCGCTACACGAGCGCCAGCAACGGCCACGTCACCGCCACCACCGATGTGACCGCCCGGGACTTCACACTGGCCCTTGGCTTCGGCCGCAACCAGAACCAGGCCGTCGGCACCGCTCGGGCCTCGGCCCACTCGTGGTTCGACCGGCTGCGCGACGACTACACCGACGGCTGGCGGGACTACGACTCAGGCCTCGCGCCGGGCACCCTGCCGCTCGACGCCAACGTGCTGAAAGCCAGTGAGGACAAGACGTTCCCCGGCGCGGTGGTCGCGTCGCTGGCCAGCCCGTGGGGACAGGCGGTGAAGGCCGACAAGCCCACGTACTTCGGCTCCTACCGCGAGGTGTTCGCCCGCGACGCCTACGAGGCGTTCACCGGATTCCTGGCCGCCGGCGACAAAGCCACCGCCCGGGCGATCGCCACTTTCCTGTTGACCAAGCAGCAGTTGCCGACCGGCGAGCTGCCGCGCAACTCCCTGATCAACGGCAAGATCGCGCCCGACACCGGCGGCGACCAGCTCGACGAGACCGCGTACCCGATCCTGATGGCCCAGCTGACCGGGCTCACCGACAACTCCTTGTGGACGCAGCACATCAAGCCCGCCGCCGACTATCTGCTGGCCCACGGGCCGTCGTTCGGCGTCGAGCGCTGGGAGGAGCAGTCCGGGTACTCGCCGTCCACCATCGCCGCCGAGATCGCCGGCCTGGTCGCCGCTTCCGTCCTGGCCGACCAACACGGTGATCACGCCGACGCCCGGATCTACCGGGCCGCCGCCGACGACTTCCAGCGCAACGTGAAGTCGTGGACCGTCACCACCACCGGTCCCTACGGCCCGTCCTATTTCGTGCGGCTGACCAAGAACGGCGACCCCAACTCGGCTGTCAGCTACAACCTCGGCAACGGCGGTCCGACCGCCGACCAGCGAGCAGTGGTCGACGGCGGCTTCCAGGAGCTGGTGCGCCTGGGCGAGATCTCCCCGCAGGACAAGGACTTCACCGCCTCGCTGGCCGTGCTGGACAAGCAGGTCTCGGTCAGGACGTCGACCGGTGTCGGCTACTACCGTTACGGCACTTCGGCTGCCGCCGGCAGTGCCGACGGCTACGGCGACTGCTACCAGCCCAGCCAGAGCACCTGCACCGGCCAGGGCCGGCCGTGGCCGACCACTGACACCGGCACCGGGCACCTGTGGCCGGTGCTGTCCGGCGAACGGGCCGAGTCCGCGCTCGCCCTCGGCGACCGTCATGCGGCGAACTCCTTGCTGGACAGCATGTTCGGCTCGGCCTCGGGCGTCGGCCTGGTGCCCGAGCAGGAGTGGGAGAACCCCGACCTGGCCGCGTCCCCGTACGGCACCGATCCGACCGTGGCCTCCATCGGCTTCGCCAACGGCCATGCCGCCGGCTCCGCCTCGCCGCTGACCTGGGCCCAGGCGCAACGCCTTCGCCTGGCCGCCGACCTGCGCGCGGGGCACGTGCTCGACCGCCCGTCCGTCACCACCGACCGCTACGTTTCCCGTGCCGCCCCAGGCAAAGTCGACGTGACTGTGTCGGCTGTGGCCAGCGGCGCCACCGCATCGGTCACCGGCAAGACCGTGCCTGGTGCCGAGGTGAGCGTGCAGGCCCTGGCCACCGACACCGCCGGCAAGGCCGCCACCGCCAGCACCACTGCCGGCGCCGACGGCTCGTACGCCGTCACCGTGCCGCTCGGGTTCGGCTCCAACTCCATCACCGTCGGCGTTTCCGCCGCCGGCAACCGAACCGGCTACGCCCACACCACCGTCACCGGCGATCTCGTCGGCGGCACCACGGTGCTCGACACCGCCGATCCGGCCGGCGACGACAACGGCCCCGGCACCTTCCAGTACCCGACCGCTCCGGACTTCGCCGCCGGTTCCTTCGACATCACCCGGTTCCAGGCGATCACCTTGGGCGACACGGTGTATCTGCGTACCACCCTGCGGAACCTGGTGCCCACCTTCGGCAACACCATGGGCGCTCAGCTGCTGGACATCTTCGTCGGCGCCCCCGGCAAACCGACCTCCACCGCCGCGCCGTTCCCGTCCCGTAACTACCAGGTTTCCCCGTGGTCCCAACGTATCGAGCTCCAGGGCTTCGCCTCGCCCGGGTGGCTCGACGCCGCCGGCCACCAGGTCGGCACCCCCATCGCCGCGGTGGCGTCGGTGGACACCAAGACCATCACCGTCGCCTTACCCAAGGCCGCCTTCGGCGAGCCCGGCGCGGGGTGGACGTTCTCGGTCGTGCTCACCGGCCAGGACGGCTTCAGCCCCGACCAGGCCCGGGCGTTCGCGCCCACCCCGGGCGGCTACCAGTTCGGGCTCTGCGCGCCCGGCGCCTCCGCGCCGATCTGCGCGATCGATCCGGCGACCGCGCCCAAGGTCATGGACACCGTGCCCGCGTCCCAGCTCGATCCGACGAAGGGGCAGGTGGTGATCAACGCCGTGACCGTGCCGTAGCTGCGTTCGGTGGGGCCGGGAATCGCCCGGCCCCACCCGGGCAGTCAGTACCTGGCTGGCTGGTGTGGTGTCGAGTACGCGAACCGATTATTCGGACAGCGGATGGTGGCCGATCACCTTCTCGCCCACGGCGGCGGACAGTCGCACGGCTGAGAATCCGTAATCGCGCATCCGTTCCTCGTACGCGCCAATGCCCTCCACCGAGCTCTTGCCGCCGGCGGCCACGGCAAGCAGTTCGTCACCGAGGACGTGCGCGTCGCGCAGCGCGGTGTTGGCGCCGATACCCAGCGCCGAACTCATCGCGTGGATCGCATCGCCCATGACCGTCACGGTCGATGGTTCCCACGCCTCCACGGGCACACAGCTGCGCGAGGCCAACGCCTGCACCGTGGTGAGATCCCACAGCCCCACCGTGTCCACGAGCGCGGGATGCCATGCGGCCAGCCGCGTCGTCACGTAGTCCCGCAGCCGGTGCGGGCCGGCGGTGAACAGTTCCGCGTCGGGCACCATGTGCTCGGCCACCGAGTTGAAGATGGTCAGCGCGAAGTTCTCCCTGGCCTCGATCTGGAACTCGGCGTCCTGCTCCTTGATCAGCGGTGAGTCCGGGTTGCTGCGCTCCAGCGGGCCGAACGTCAGTCCGGTGTGCTGGGCGTCGTAGGCCAACGAGAACGTGGTGAGCAGTTGCGCGGGGATCACGGCCCGTGTCTCGTCGTTCAGCGGGATCTTCGCCACGATATGCCGGGCGCCGAGGTCGACGACCCGAACGTGCGGCAGTCGCTGTGCCCGCACGGCCGAGTTGACGCCGTCCGCCGCGATCAGCACGTCCGCCTCGACGGTCTGGCCGTCGTCGAGCAACACGGTCACCGTCGAGTCCGGATTGGACCGATAGCCGACGACCTTGACGCCGAATCGCACGACCTGTTCCAGGCCACGGTGCAGAATCCGCCGCAGCGTCGAACGCGACACCACCAGGTGCTCGGGAATGTCGGAGACGGGCGTGCCCACGCCCTCGGTGGCCTCGGTGTCACGGGCCGGGCGCGGGTTGAGGTGCTCGTCGTACAGGGGCATGCCCTCGTCGGGCATGCCCGACGTCGCCAGGAACAGGTCCCACAACCCCGGCTCCAGCGCGGCGTGCAACGCGGTGGTGCCGGTGGAGTTGACGTGCAGCCGGTAGCCCGGATCACGGGTGGCCACCCCGCGGTCGCGCTCATAGACGGTCACGTCCAGGCCATGCCGGTGCAGCCGGTGAGCCAACGTCATCCCGGCCGGCCCGCCGCCGGCGATCACCATACGCAGTCCAGACACAAGTACTCCCGATTGCATTGACACTTGTCAGGGAGCACACCGGATCCCCTCGCTATGGAGAGGATGTTGACGCGGTCTGGGTTCTCCATGCCGCGAGTCCGGACTACCAACCGGAATGCGCAGTTTTGTGTGCCGGCAAAGCATATCAATGGTTGATGGTCACCTGCCGATCTCGGCGCTGTGACCATCCACCCGTGGGTAGGTTCTTGACCGGACGCCGACGAACTGCTCGGTCGCCGATGTGACTTGACGGCGAGGTCGGCATCTGCTCGGCGGTTGTTTCGACTCGTGTTCTCCGACCAGATTCAGTTCGAATCGCTGGCGGGTGAACCCTCGATCGGAAAGATTTTTCTTTGCCCGGTCGACCCGTGAACCGTCAGGCACTCCCGGATTCGTGGGATTTCGTGTGCCGGGGCGCGGCGTCGCGCACAATCCCCGCGACCGCCCGAAAAATCCCACACCCAGGCGCGGCAACAGCGTTGTGGCGTGCTGGCTGGTTGGGCCGGCTACTGGTGCACCAATGGCGGGCTGACCTGCCGCGGCACCGGTGGCGGCTCGCGGCGGGCGGCGGTCCAGTCGATCACCGCCGCGCTGGCGTTGTCCCGGCCGCCGAGCGCCGCCGACGCGTCGATCAACGCCTTGGCCGGCCGGGCCGAGGTGGTGAGCTCGCGATGCATGGCGATCGCCGGCACCACCTTGTGCACGCCGTCGGTGGCCAGCAGCAGGCCCGAGCCGCTGGTGCGGACCTGGGTCCAGCCGATCTGGTCGGTGGTCGTGGTGCGCACGGTGTTGGTGACGATGTGCTCCATGCGGGGCGTGGTCGGCCGCAGCTGGGAACGGAGGTAGGCGGCGACGGTCTGGTCCGAGGTCAACTGGTGCAGCGTCTGGTCGTCCCACAGGTAGGCCCGGCAGTCGCCGACCCAGGCGATGCGGTAGCCGGTGCTGACCCGGTCGGTGAACGGCATGGCCACGATCAGCACGCAGTCGTCCTCGTCGAGCAGCAGGGCCTGCTGGGCGGCGAGCACGGCCTGGATGGCGCCCTGGGCGACCGGCGTGGCCACGGCGGCGGCGACGGCCTTGCGCGCGGCCTCGGCCGACCGCTGGGTGTCGCCGATGCCGTCGGCGACCGCGAAGACGAGCTCGCCGGTGGCCGGGTCGCGCCGCGTGGCCACGGCGTCCGCGTTGACGGCACGCAGGTTGCGCTCGCTGGCGGTGTCCCAGCGGATGTCGAGATCGTGGTGCACGGCGATCTCCTCCCCGAACTCGGCGGTAGGAGGCAGCCCACCGCACACGACCAGGTTCGCGGACTCGCCTGTGAGGACGCTGAGACGGCCGTAGTCACTTGCTGAGGGAATTCGGGAGTCGCCCTGCCTACTGCGTTCGCCGCGCGAGCCCGAAGCGTAGGGCATGGACACCCGCTGTGCCGGCTTACGCAACCGTAGCGTGTCCGTAGATCACCCAGTTGGCGGCTTGATCCACTGTGGACACCACGGTAACCGCAGGTGAGAGGGGTCGCCGGACGATCACCACCGGGAGGCCGAGCTGTCGGGCGGCGACCAGTTTCGCGTCGTCGCCGCCGCTGTCCTTGGTCACGATCACGTCGATGTGGTGCGTGCGCAGCAGGGCGAGCTCCGATTCGACGGTGAACGGGCCGCGGGCCAGCACTGCCCTGACGGGCACGTTCGGCTGCTCGATCGACCTGGCCAGCAGCCACATGTCACTGAGACGGACGAAGGGCGCCAGCTCCTGGCGGCCGACCGTGAGCAATGCGCGGGTACCGACCGAGGGCAGCAGCTCCGCCGCCGCGGCCGCCGAGTCCACCCAGCGCCAGTCGTCGCCGTCGACCGCACGCCAGCCCGGCCGCCGCAGCACGAGAAACGGCAACCCGAGCTCGGCCGTGGCCGTCGCCGCCGAGGACGTGATGCGCGCCGCGAACGGATGCGTGGCATCGACCACGGCGGTCACCTGCTCGTCACGCAGCCAGGTGATCAGGCCCGGGACGCCGTCGAAGCCGCCGATCCGGACCTCGCCCGGCGGCAGCCGAGGCCGGCTCACGCGCCCGGCCAGCGACGTGACGACGCGCAGGTCAGCCACCGTGGCCAGCGCCTCGGCGAGCCGGCGGGCCTCGGTGGTGCCGCCCAGCACGAGCACGGTCCGGAGCATCGCCGCACGATAGCCTGCACGGGTGGCCCGCACGGAACGTGACGACCTCGGCCGGGAGGTGACGCTGCCGGACGACGTGCGTCGGGTGGTGTCCCTGGTGCCGTCCCTGACCGAGGCGATCGCGGCGATCGACGCCGGCCTGCTCGTGGCGGCCACGGACTGGTGCACCCACCCCGCCGACCTGGACGTGGAGCGGGTCAGGGGCACCAAGAACCCGGACACCCGCCGAATCGCCGAGCTGCGACCCGACCTGGTGGTGGTGAACAAGGAGGAGAACCGGGAGATCGACGTCCGGCGGCTGGAACAGGCCGGCGTGCCGGTGTGGGTGACCGTCGTCGAGGACGTCCCCAGCGCGCTGGCCTCGTTGGATCGGTTGATCACGGTCGCGCTCGGCCAGCCGGAGCCGCGCTGGCTCGAAGATGCCCACGCTGAGCTGGACGGACCGGCACCGCAGCCGGAGCAGTCGGCGCTGGTGGCCATCTGGCGGGACCCGTGGATGGTGGTCGGCAGCCGCACCTTCGCCACCGACCTGCTGGCCCGGGTCGGCGTGCGCAACGTCTACGCGGACCACGCCGACCGGTATCCGAAGCAGGAGCTGGCCGAACTCAGGGCGGCTGACCTGGTGATCCTGCCGGACGAGCCGTACGTGTTCACCGCGACGGACGGCCCCGAATGCTTCGACGCCGACCGGGTACGGCTGGTCAGCGGACGATTGCTGACCTGGTACGGCCCCTCGCTGGCCACCGCGGTGCGCACGCTGCGCGGCCAGCTCGGGCTTGGCTCAGACGGCCTTGCGTGACTCCATGGCCTCGGGACGGCCGCGGTGCTCGGCCCATTCGTGGGCCAGGATGGACATCACGTGCGCGTCGAAGCGTTGGCCCTCCCAGAGCAACGCGTCCCGCAGCACGCCCTCGGCCTGGAAGCCGACCTTCTCGTACACCCGCCGCGCGCGGGAGTTGAACGAGTAGACCTCCAGGCTGATCCGGTGCAGGCCGACCCGCTCGAAGGCGTAGCCCAGCACCAGCCGGGTGGCCTCGGTGCCCAGCCCGCGGTTCTGCCCGGTCGCCCCCAGCGCGATCCGGAACGAGCAGGAGTTGTTGTTCGGGTCGAGCTCGTTGAGCACGACCTCGCCGACGTAGCGGCCGGAGGCCCGGTCGACGGCGGCCAGGTCGAGCCGGTCCTCGTGGTCGGCGCGGCTGCCGTACCACTGGCGCATCGGCTCGACGTCGTCGGGCGAGAGGGTGCCGTGCGATCCGGTCAGCCGCAGCACGTCGCCGTCGGCCAGCACCTCCAGCATGTCGACCGCGTCGTCGGCGATGACCGGGCGCAGCACCACGGTCTCGCCGGCGAGCACGGGTTTCTCACGGAAGTTCGGCATAGGACGGATCATGCCGGATGCCCGGAGCGGCCGACCACCGTGCCGGCTCGATCGATCACCACGATGTCGACGGCGATGTCCGCGCCCACCCGATTGCCGTCAGCCAGGATGTCGTCGGCCACGGTCCGGCAGCGGTCGGCGACGAGGTCGGCCAGCGGCAGCCCGGCGGCCTGACACAGCTGCAACGCCCCCAGAGCGGTGTTGGCCGTGCGGACGGCCTCGACCAGCTCGGGCGGGCCGCCGGCCGTGGTCACGAACGCGGCCAGCAGCTCGTGGTTGACCTGCGAACGACCGGAGTGCAGGTCCAGGTGCCCGTCGGCGAACTTGGCCAGCTTGCCGATGCCGCCGGCGATGGTCAGCCGTGGCACCGGGTGCCGGCGCAGGTGCTTGAGCATCGCGCCGACGAAGTCGCCCATGTCGAGCAGGGCGTCCTCGGGCAGCCCGTAGAGCTCGGTGACCACCCGTTCGGACGTGCTGCCGGTGCAGCCGGCGACGTGCTGGTGCCCGGCGGCGCGGGCGACGTCGATGCCGCGGCGGATGCTGTCGATCCAGGCCGAGCAGGAGTACGGCACGACCACGCCGGTCGTGCCCAGGATGGACAGCCCGCCGAGGATGCCGAGCCGAGGGTTCCAGGTGTGCCGGGCGATCTCCTCGCCGTTGTCGACGGCGATCTCCACCACCACGTCGCCGGCACCGCCATGCGCCGCGGCCACCTCGGCGACCACACCCTGCATCAGCTGCCGTGGCACCGGGTTGATCGCCGGCTCGCCGACGGCCAGCGGCAGTCCCGGCTTGGTCACCGTGCCGACGCCGGGCCCGGCCCGGAACACCACACCCGAGCCGGCCTCGCCCAGCGACACCGTGGAGCGGATCAACGCGCCGTGCGTGACGTCCGGGTCGTCGCCCGCGTCCTTGACGATGCCGGCCATGGCCGAGCCGTCGGCCTGCGACTCCACCGCCAGGGCGAAGGCCGGCCGCTGGCCCTTGGGCAGCGTGATCTCCACCGGGTCGGGGAACGCGCCGGTCAGCAGGGCCGTGTAGGCGGCCTTGGTCGCCGCCGTGGCGCACGCCCCGGTCGTCCAGCCCCGGCGCAGCCCGGTCGCGTCCCTGCTCACGGACGACAGCATCGCACCAGCCCAGCTTCCCCCGAACGGGCGGCCAAGTCGCGCCCCACGGGTCCGGAATGTCCGGCAAGATCAGGTCGAGGTGAGGAGGAGCCGTGAACGAGGCGATCGACCAGCTCCAGCAGCAGATCACGGATGTCCGGGAGCAGTTGGCCGCGATCGTGCAGCGCGGCGGGCGGCTGCGGCCGGGACTCGACGACGTGAACGAGGACCTGGCCGACGCCGTGAAGACACTGGCCCAGGCGCACGACGCCGAGCGCCGGCAGCTGACGGCCGACCAGGCCAACGCGCTGCGCAAGCGGATCGCCGAGGTGCAGACCCAGCTGGCCAAGCCGGGCAGCCGTCGGCAGGGCGGCGACGGGTACATCAACCTCACGCCCAAGCAGGTGCAGGCCAAGTGGGCCACCGTGGAGGCGGCCCAGCGCATGATCGAGTCCGACCAGCAGAAGCTGGAGGAGGCCAACCTCGGCGGCGGTCCCGACAAGGACCAGGTCGCCGCGGCCAAGGCCCGCATCAGCGTGGTCGCCAAGCAGCGCCTCAACGACGCGCTCGCCGCCAACGAGTCGTTGCCCCTGTGGCTCACCAGCGCCGTCGGCTCCCCGCCGCGGCCGGATCCCGAGCCGTGGCTCAAGGCCGCCCACAACGTCCTGGTCTATCGCCTCGAGCACGGCGTCAGCGACCCCTTGCTGCCGCTCGGCGGCAAGCCAAGCGGCGACGACGCCTACGGCTCGCGGCGGGCCGGCGAGTGGAAGAAGATCGCCGAGGAGCTCAACAAGCTGCACGGCCTGGCCGGCAAGAGCGAGTACAAGCTGTAGTCAGTCCGACATGCGGTCGAACAGCGCGAGCACACCGCAGCCCAGGACCAGCACGACCCCGCCGATCACTGCGCACTTCGCCGCCACGAGCACCCGGCGACGACCGCCCAACGCCAGGCCCGGCACCGCGCACAGCACCGGGATCAGCGCGAAGGGCGTCGCGTAGTGCCACATCGAGCTGGGGTGGCGGAAATGCGCGATCAGCCAGAAGAACAGCGCCTCCGCCAGCGCGATCCCGATGCAGTCGCGGACCAACGGCCACCGCACGCTCGGCTTCTCGGCCGAGTGTCGGCCCGCGAGCGGCGATCCGTGGTCCCCGGTGTCCTGAGTGGACATCTTTCCTCCCTCTGTCCCGCGGAATCCTCGCCGCGGGACAGAGGTTCGTCATCCGTGGTTCTACCTAGCTACGGCTTGATCATCGTCATACCGGCGGCGGTCGAGCGGTCCATCTCGGCCAAGGCGTCGGCGGCCTCGGCGAGGGTGATGGTGCGGGCGATCAACAGGTCGGGGCGGAGGGAGCCGGCGGCGACGAGGTCCATCATGGGCGGGTAGGCGTGGGCGGGCATGCCGTGGCTGCCGAGGATCTCCAGCTCCCAGCCGATGACCCGGCCCATGGGCAGCGGAGTCGGCCCGGAAGGCAGGAGCCCGACCTGGACGTGGCGGCCGCGACGACGGAGGGACAGCACGGAATTCGACGCCGTCACGGGATGGCCGAGGGCGTCCAAGGACAGGTGAGCGCCGCCGTTGGTGGCGGCGACGATGTCCGCGACCACGTCCGGGTGCGCCTCCAGAGTGACGGTGGCGCCGAACTGCTTGGCGAGGTCCAAGGCGGCGGGGTTGATGTCGACGGCGACGACCTGGGCCCCGACGGCGGCGGCGATCATGATGGCGGACAGGCCGACGCCGCCGCAGCCGTGCACGACGACCCACTCGCCGGCCCGCGCCCGGCCTTGCGCCACAACGGATCGGAAGGCGGTGGCGAAGCGGCAGCCGAGCCCGGCCGCGGTCACGAAGTCGAGATCGTCCGGCAGTCGAACCAGGTTGAGGTCGGCGCGGTAGATCGCGACGAGCTCGGCGAACGAGCCCCAGTGGGTGAAGCCGGGCTGGGTCTGCTGGGAGCAGACCTGCTGGTCACCGGCGACGCACGACGGACACCGCCCGCAGGCGCAGATGAACGGCACGGTGACGCGGTCGCCGACGCGCCACCGTGTGACGTCGCCGCCGACCGCGCGCACCTCCCCGGCCAGCTCATGCCCCGGCACGTGAGGCAGTTCGGTGATGTCGGCGTCGTGCCCCTGCCAGCCGTGCCAGTCGCTGCGGCACAACCCGGTCGCGCGGACCTCGATCACCACCCCCTCCCGCCGCGGTGACGGATCGGGCACCTCGCGGACCTCGGGTCGGCCGCCGAACGACTCGTAGACGACTGCTCGCACCGGACCACCGTAACTTCAGCCGCCGGACGTCACACCCGCCGGTGAACCCCGGCGATGGCCGAGCCGGCCAACGCGGCCGTGACCACGGCGTGCAGCAGCGCGAACCACGGGGCGTTGACGTGCGGGCCCCAGACGTCGTCGCCGACGTAGGTGAAGGTGTCGCCGAGCAGCAGGGATCCGAGCATGAAGAACACCTCGGGCGCGGCGTACGCGACGATCGCGGCGGTCACGAACAGCCGCTGCGGCGCGGTCACGGTCCGGGCCAGCACGGCCAGCACGCACAGGCCGGCCCACGGCACGACCGCCAGCAGACCGGCCACCAGCCCGCCCACCCCACTGATCGTGAACGAGCTGTCGAAGCCCGCGGCATCGACGTACGGCACGGCCGCGACCAGCAGAATCAGCTCGACGACGGCCGCGCCGATGGTCACCCAGGCCAACGGCCGCCGGGTCGGCGGCACCAGCGTCACCCGGCGCGGCACCTGGTCGAACGGCCACAGCCGAATGCCCAGCAGCACGATCAGCGCCGCGGCCAGCACGAGTTGCAGCCAGGACCACACATTGCCGACGGAATGCAGGCTGCCCAGGCTGTCGACCAGCAGAAACACGGCGTTGGCGGTCACCAGGCCGTGCCCGACGACCCGCCGCGGCCCGGTCCGCTCCAGCAGCGGGATGCCGACCAGCAGCGGCCCCCAGCGCAGCGCCTCGTAGCCGAAGCCGAGGAAGGTCGAGTGGCCCAGCATGTCGCCGGCCGCCCCGAGCACGACCACCAGCAGCGCCACCGCGACGCCGAAAAGCACGCGCCAGTCCCGAAATCGCGTCAGATCCGGAGCCGGGATCGTGGCCCGCGCCCACAACCGACCCGCCGGCCGGCACACCACCGGCACCACGACCGGCCCGAGCCGGGAGGTCACCGTGAAGTCGCCGCGCAGCTCGCCGTAGCCCTCGGGATAGGCCGCCGGATCGGCCCGCACGACCACCGCGCCGCTCTCGTGCGACACCCGCAGCCAGCGGGTTTCCGTTGTCACATGGAAGATCCGGGCCAGCGGCGCGCCGGCGAAGGCCACGGTCTGCTCGGTCTCCTCGCCGAGTTCGACCAGCGCCGGCGACGGCCGCAACTGGGCCACGACCAGCGCCTCCACGGCCGCGGTGCGCACCGCCACGCTGTCGTCGCCGGTCAAGCCCTGTAACAACGTCAGCGCCCCGGCGGCCACGGCGATGTCGTCGCCGACCAGCAACGTCCGTAACGTGCCGACGGCCGCCAACCGAGCCGTGGCATCAAGATCCTTGGCCTGTGCCGTCAGGGATTCCGGCACGTCCGAGGGCGCGATGCGGCGGGCCAGCGGCGTGTGGGCGACCAGCAGCGCGGCACCGTGACCGCCGCCCGACTGGTGCGGCGTCTGATGCGCGGTCGCGGCGGTAACCCTTGCGTAGACGTACTTGTACAGCTCATCAAGATCCACCGAGCCGTCGCCGTTGAGGTCGGCGTCGCCGGTCCGCACGCCCTCCACCACGGCCTCGGTGAACAGCGACGGCCGCAGCCGACCGGATTCGGCCAGCTCCTCGCCCTCGAAGGCGTACTCGGTCGCCGACGACGCCGTGATCACCACACGGCTGCGTCCCGGCCGCTGCGGAAACGACTGCTCCACATCGACGTCGTCGACCGCGCGGGACACGCTGCCCTTGGCGAACGCGCCGCCGAAGCAGCAGTCCAGCAGCAGCGCCACGTGCTGGGCCCGGCATTCGGCCAGCTCGTCGTTGACGAACCTCGCCGCGACCCCCGTGGCGGACAGCCGATTGGGCACGGTATCCGTGCCGGCCAGGAACAGCTCGCCGGCCGCGTTCTTCAGGCCGTGGCAGGAGAAGTGCAGCAGCAGCACGTCATCGCGGGTGGCAGCGGCCAGGAAGTCGGCCACTCGCCGCTGGATCTGGTGCGAGGGCAGGTCCCGCGCCACGTCCACCTCGAAGCCGCCCAGCTCCGGGTCGGCCAACACGGCCCGCAGCGCATCGGCGTCGTGCGCCGGCGCGGCCAACCGCCGCAGCCCCCGGTGCTCGTAGCTGCCGGTGGCCACGATGAGCGCCTTGCGCGCCCCCATCAGCAGAGCGTGCCCGGCGGGAGCCCGCCGGGCACGTCCGTCACCACAAACGCGCTCATACCGCGCAGACTAACCCCAAAGATCAGCAGCCCGGGGTCAGCTTCGCCACCTGCTGACCGGCCATCAGGTAGGCCCCGACGGCGTAGGCCGCGGTGTCCGAAGCCGTCACCGGCTGCGCGCCGCGCGGACCGGTGGCGTCGCCCTGCACGTAGCCGAACAGCCCGCTGGGCTGCAACGCCTTCGTGGTCAGGGCATTCCAGCCCTTGGTCACGGTCGGGGTGAACTTCTCGGCGTCCAGGATGCCGTTGTTCACGCCCCAGCCGAGCGCGTAGGTGAACAGCGCGGTGCCGCTGCTCTCCGGGCCCGGGTGATCGAACGGGTTGAGCAGATCCACGTTCCAGAAGCCGTCATTTCGCTGGACCAGCCGAAGGGTGTTGGCCATCTTCTGGAACACCCGCACGTACTCCGGACGGTTCGGGTCGTCCTTGGGCAGCCACCGCAACACGGTGGCCAGCGCGGCCAGCGCCTCGCCGTTGCCCCGCGACCAGAACTGGAACGAGCCGACCTGGCCGGCGTCGTGGTACCAGAGGCCGGTGAACTCGTTGAACAGGCCGAAGCCGCCGGCCCGCTTCTCGGTGTAGTGGAACAGGTCCTGCGCCGCCTGGATGTTCTCCGGCTTGTTGTCCAGCACGCCCAACCGCACGAACTGCGGCCACGCCTGGTTGAGCGCGTCGACGGTGTTCCAGTACTTGACGTGGCCGGCCTGCACGCTGGCCACCTCGTCGGCCACCCGGGCGCGCAGCGCGGCCAGGATCGGCGGGTCCGGGTGGAAGTACGTGTAGAGGTCGAGATAGGCCTCGCCGGCCGCCTCGTTCGCCGGGGCGAACTCGTTGGCCGGGTCGGTGTCGAGCTGGTACTTCAGCGCCTGGGCCCACGGCAGGGTCTTGTGGTTGGACTGGCCACTGGTCAGCACCATGGCCAGGTTCCCGACGTGGAAGACGGCATTCTTCCAACTGGCCGAGGCCAGGTCGGTCCCGTGGGCGAGCCAGTAGTCGGCGGCGGTGTACATCGGCGCGACGACCGGGCAGGCTGCGGGCACCGGGTCGGCGGACGCGTGTCCGACCAACACGGTCGTGCTCAAGGTCAGACCGGCGACCAACGTCGCAGCGACCCTCATGTCGTCCTCCTCGATCACGGGGACGCGGCGGTGCAGTCATCTCACTACGCAGGTGGGTGACTGTCAATCTGGCGTGCTGCTAGCCTCACCGTGAGTTACGTCGACTCCGCCGCGTCGACCCTCTCCCTGAGGAGGTCGCATGGCAGGAAGTGTGTCCCGGCGCGGTTTTCTGGGCAGCGCGGCGGCCGCGTCGGTCGTCGGCACGGTCACCGTGGCCCCCGGCCGGGCCTGGGCCGACGCAGTCCCGCCGGACCGGATTCGGTTGAGCGTCAACGGCAAGGCGTACGAGATCGACGCCGATCCCACGGTCACGCTGCTGGATGCGCTGCGTGAGCGGCTCGGGTTGACCGGCACCAAGAAGGGGTGTGACCGCGGCCAGTGCGGGGCCTGCACGGTGCATGTGGACGGCCGGCGGGTGGTGTCCTGCCTGACGCTGGCGATCGCCTGTGCCGGTAAGAAGGTCGTCACGATCGAGGGCATCGCGGCCGGCGATTCGTTGCATCCCGTGCAACAGGCCTTCGTCGACTGCGACGGATTCCAGTGCGGCTTCTGCACGTCGGGGCAGATCATGTCCGCCGTGGAGGTGGTCGCGCAGGGTACCGCCCGTAGCGACGAGGAGATCCGGGAAGCCATGTCCGGCAACATCTGCCGGTGCGGCGCCTACCCCAACATCGTGGACGCCATCAAGCAATGCCGTGTCGATCAAAATCGGGGTGCCCACTCGTGAAGACCTACGACTACGGTTCCGCGAGTTCGATACGGCAAGCGCTTTCCCAGGACGGCGCCTACCTGGCCGGCGGCACCACGCTGGTCGACCTGATGAAGCTCGAAGTGGTGACGCCGACCCGCGTCGTCGACATCAACTCCCTGCCGCTGCGCGGGATCCACTGCACGCCGCTGGGACTGCGGATCGGCGCGCTGGAGCGGATGGCCGATGTGGCCGTGCACCACGAGGTGGCGCGGCGTTGGTCCATGGTGTCGACGGCGCTTGCGCTGAGCGCCTCGCCGCAGCTGCGCAACATGGCCAGCATCGGCGGCAACCTGTTGCAGCGCACCCGCTGCGACTACTTCCGGGACGTGCGCATGCCGTGCAACAAGCGCAAACCGGGCAGCGGCTGCCCGGCGGTCAACGGGGACAACCGGATGCACGCCATCCTCGGCACCAGCGCCGCCTGCGTCGCGACCCATGCCAGCGACCTGGCCGTTGCGCTGGTTGCACTGGACGCCTCGATCCGGTCGCAGGACCGGCACGGCGAGCGGGTGCTCAAGCTGGCCGACTTCTACCGGCTGCCCGGCGACACCCCGTCGGTGGAGAACCAGCTGCGGCCGGGTGAGCTGATCACCGAGGTGATCGTGCCGGCGCTGGACTGGCCGCAGACGTACGTGAAGGTTCGGGACCGAACGTCCTACGAGTTCGCGCTGGCCTCGGCCGCCGTGGCGCTGGACGTGCACGGGGGAGTGGTGCGGGACGCCCGGATCGCGGTCGGCGGCGTCGGCACCCGTCCGTGGCGGTTGCAGGCCGTGGAGCAGGCGCTGCGGGGCAAGCCGGCGACCGAGGACAGCTACCTGGAGGCGGCGAAGTTGGCGGTCGTGGGCGCCCAACCGTTGGCCGGTAACGGCTTCAAGGTGCCGCTGGTGCAGCGGACCATCGCGCGGGCCCTGGCGGGTGCGCGATGACCGTCTCACTGTCCCGGGTGGAGTCGCACCTCAAAGTCACCGGCGGCGCGGTGTACGCGGCCGACAATGCCGCCACGGCGTACGGGTATCTGCTGACCAGCACGATCGCGCTCGGCACCGTGACCACAATGGACGCAGCCGCAGCCCTTGCCGCGCCAGGCGTCCTCGCCGTGTACACGCCGTTCAACCCGCTGAAGCTCTACGGCTACGGCGACGGATCCACCGACGAGACCGCGCCCGTCTTGCAGGACAACAATGTCCGGTACCACGGGCAGGTGATCGGCCTGGTTGTCGCCGACACCTTCGAACACGCCCGCGACGCCGCCTCGCTGGTTTCACCGACCTATGAGGTCAAGCCGGGAGCCGTGAACTTCGCCGCCGGCGTCGCGACCGCGACCCCGCAAGGCGCGCCGACCGAGGTCCTGGCCCCGGGCGTGACGTCGATCGACGCCGCGCTGGCGGCCAGTGAGGTGACCGTGTCGGCCGTGTACACAACCCCGCATCAGCACCACAATCCGATGGAGCCGCACGCCGCCGTCGCGGTGTGGACCGACGACCGGCTCACGCTCTACACGGCCACCCAAGGCGTGATGAACGTGGTCAGCCACATGGCCCGTGCCCTCGGTGTCGATCAGTCCAAAGTGCACGTGGTGAATCCCTATGTCGGTGGGGCGTTCGGCGGCAAGATCGGCAACTGGGCGCACGTCCCGCTGGCCGCCGCGGCCGCGCGAGCGCTGAGCCGGCCGGTGAAGGTCGCGCTGACCCGTGAACAGACCTTCGCCGTGTCGGGGCACCGGCCGCCGTCGCACCAGACCGTGTCGCTGGGCGCGGCGCAGGACGGCACGCTGGTGGCGGTCAAGCACGACGGCATTTCCGGCAAGTCGCAGTCCGGGCCGTCCTCGGAGAACGTGGCCAACCACTCGCTGACCGCCTACGCGTCGCCGAATCTCCATGTCTCGCGGGCGATCGTGCCGCTGGACGTGTCGGCGATGACCCCGATGCGGGCTCCCGGCGAGACCCACGGCGCGTTCGCGCTGGAGAGCGCCATGGACGAGCTGGCGGTCAGACTGAACATCGATCCGTTGGCGCTGAGGCAGAAGAACTACGCCGCGAAGGTCCCGAACAACGGCAATCCCTGGTCCAGCAAACATCTCGACGAGTGTTACGAGGTCGGCGCAAACGCTTTCGGTTGGGCGAAGAGGAACCCGGTGCCGGGCGCGGTGCACGACGGGGACTGGCTCGTCGGCCTCGGCATGGCCACCGCCACGTATCCGGCCTCGCGGGCCAAGTCGTCCATGAAGGTGCGGTTGCAGGCCGACGGCACCGCGGTCGTCTCCGGCACCGGCGCGGACCTCGGCACCGGGCAGTTCACCGTGTTCGCCATCCTCGGCTCGCAGGCGTTGGGTCTGCCGGTGAGCACGATCAAGGCCGAACTGGGCGACTCCTCGCTGCCGCCGGCGACCCCGGCCGGCGGCTCCACGTCGACGTCCAGCAACGGGCCGTCGCTGCTGGTCGCCGCGGACGCCGCCAAGTCCGCTCTGCTGGCGCAGGCCGCCACGAACCCGCGGTCTCCCTTCTACGGCAAGACTCCGGTCTACGAAGCGGGCAACGTCAAAGCCGACGGTGTGGCCATGAGCTTCGGCAGCCTGCTCACGGCGCTGGACCTGCCGGCCGTCGAGGGCACGTCCGCGCTGCCCAGTGGCACCACCAAGGGCTACGGCTACATGTCCTTCGGGGCCCACTTCTGCGAGGTCCGAGTCAACCGCTGGACCGGCGAGCCGCGGGTGGCGCGCTGGCTGACCGTGATCGACGGCGGCACCATCGTCAACGAGAAGACCGCCCGCAGCCAGGTGCTCGGGGCCGTGGTGATGGGTATCGGCGGCGCGTTGCTGGAGGACAGCCGGGTCGAGCCGGACACCGGCCGCTACGCCGGTGCCAACATGGCCGCCTACCTGGTGCCGGTCAACGCCGACATCCCGCCGATCGACGTCCGCTTCCTCGACCACCCGGACACCGTGTTCAGCCCGCTCGGCGCCCGTGGCATCGGCGAGCTGGGCATCGTCGGCGTCGCCGGGGCGATCGCCAACGCGGTGCACAACGCCACCGGCAAACGCGTCCGCGACCTGCCGATCACCCTCGACAAGCTGTTGTGAAGGCCGACTACACCTCTCGTGAAGCCCAGGTGCCTGGACGTCACCGGTAATCATTGAGGCATGAACGAGATGTCGGCGGAGACCGTCCTCACCACGACCAGGGCCGTGCGCAAGCGGCTCGACCTGTCCCGGCCGGTGGACCTGGCCGTGGTGCGGGACTGTCTCACCATCGCCCTGCAGGCCCCGAGCGGCTCCAACCGTCAGGAATGGCAGTGGGTCGTCGTCACCGACGCCGCCCAGCGCGCCGCCATCGGCGACGTGTACCGCCGGGCCTGCAACGCCTATCTGGAATCCGCGGGCGCGGCCGGCAAGCTGTTCGCCGACGACGTCGAGCGCTCGGCGGTGCAGCAGCGGGTGCACTCCTCCGTCGCCGCCCTGGCCGACACCATGGGGCAGGTGCCGGTGCTGCTGATCCCGTGCATCCAGACCGGCCGCGACCTGCCCGCCGGCAACCAGGCCGGCCTGTGGGCCTCGCTGCTGCCCGCCGCGTGGAGCTACATGCTGGCCGCCCGCACCCGCGGCCTCGGCACCGCGTGGACCACCCTGCACCTCACGTACGAGTCCGAGGTGGCGGAGATCCTCGGTCTGCCCGACGGCGTGCACCAGGCGGCGCTCATCCCGACCGCGTACTACACCGGCGACAGCTTCAAGCCCGCGCCGCGCCAGCCGCTGGACGACGTCCTGCACGTGGACCGCTGGTAGCCGACTCGGGACGATATCGTCTGATCGTGTTCCACCTGAGAGTGATCGTGCCGGCCGGCCGCACCGACGCCGTGCTCGACGTCGTCCGCGGGCAGGTCGGGGCCGCGCATGTCGTGCTGCTGCGCGGAGTCGCGATGGACGGTGCCGGCGACGTCGTCGAGGCCGCGGTGGCGCGCGAGGCCGCCGACGCGGTCGTCGCCGAGTTGTGCCGGCTGGACGTCGATCATGTCGGTGGCATCACGCTGGAAGCGGTGGACACCGTGCTGTCCGACGCCGTCGACCGCGCGGAGGCGGCGGCCCCCGGCGACGGCGCCGATGCCGTCGTCTGGGAGGAGCTGCTGGCCAAGACCGGCGAGGAAGCCAAGCCGAGTCTGACCTTCCAGGCCTTCCTCACGCTGGCCTGCGTGCTGGCCTCGGTCGGCGTGGTCACCAACTCGCCGGTCACCATCGTCGGCGCGATGATCGTGGGGCCCGAGTTCGGGCCGCTGGCCGCACTGGCCGTCGGGTTGGTGCGGCTGCGCGCCGACCTGCTTCGACGGGCCGGGCTGGCGCTGGCCATCGGGTTTCCGGTCGCGATGCTGGTCACGGCCGGCGTCACCGTCCTGGCCGGGGCGGTCGGCCTGTTCGACCGCACCGTGCTGCTGGCGGCACACCAGGTCGACTTCGTCTACCAGGTCGGGCCGTATTCGCTGATCGTGGCGCTGCTGGCCGGCGCGGCCGGCATGCTGGCCATGACCTCGGCCAAGTCCGCCGCCCTCGTCGGGGTGTTCGTGTCGGTCACGACCGTGCCGGCGGCCGGCTACGCGGTGGTGGCCGCGGTGCTCGGCGAGTGGGACCGCTGCCTTGGCTCGGTCGTGCAGCTGGTGGTCAACATGATCGGCATCGTGCTGGCCGCCGCCGGTGTGCTGCTGCTGCGTCGGCGCCGGGTCGGGCACGACCGGCCGCTGACGTCGGGCTGAGGTCAGGCCCGCTCCGCCCTGGCCGACTCCGTGGGTGGTGAGCGCCAGGTCCGAATCCCGCCAGCGGGCCCGGTTGCCCGGTGTGATGCTGGGCCCATGCGAACGACCGTCCAATTTGTACTGCTGGCCTTGACCTGGGGCGCGAGCTTCCTGTTCATCAAGGTGGGGCTGGACGGGCTTTCGCCGGCACAAGTGGTGCTCGGCCGGCTGGTGACGGGCGCCGCCGCGCTGGCGGTGATCGCGCTGGTGACCCGGCAGCGGCTGCCGCGCAGCCCGGCGGTGTGGGCGCATCTCGCGGTGGTGGCGGTTCTGTTGTGCGTCATGCCCTTCCTGCTGTTCGCGTGGGCGGAACAGCACGTGGACTCGGGGCTGGCCAGCATCTACAACGCCACCACGCCGTTGATGACCATGCTGGTCGCGGCGGTGGCGCTGCCCGGCGAGCGCTCGACCCGCCTCGGCCTTGTCGGGCTGGCGGTGGGCTTCGCCGGCGTGATCGTGGTGCTCGCGCCGTGGCAGGGGCTGGCCGGCGGCTCGCTCACGGCGCAGGCCGCGTGTCTGCTGGCGACGTTCTGCTACGGACTGGCCTTCGTGTACATCCGCCGGTTCATCTCGCCGCTGGGTCTGCCGGCGGTCGCGGTGACGACGGTCCAGGTGGGGATCGGCGCGGTGCTGATGCTGCTGGCGGCACCATTTGTCGCGACCGCGCCGATGCACCTGACCTGGGCGGTCGTGCTCAGCGTGACAGTGCTGGGCGTGGCCGGCACCGGCCTGGCGTACGTGTGGAACACCAACGTCGTCGCCGGCTGGGGCGCGACTAACGCCTCAACCGTTACTTACCTGACGCCGATCGTCGGCGTCGGGCTGGGCGGCGTGGTGCTCGGCGAGCTGCCGTCCTGGAACGAGCCGGTCGGCGCGGTGATCGTGCTGCTCGGTATGGCACTGCTTCAAACCCGTGGCCGGGCACCGCTGGTGGCCGCCTCCAAAACCGCGTCCGTGCCGCGGTAGTCGTACATGCCGTCGAGGAACCTGCGGCGCAGCGCGGGAATCTTGTCGGTGAGGCTGAAGTACGTGCGGGCGGCGAACAGCGCCAGCCGGCCGGTCGCCGGGTTGTACAACGGATCCTTGCCGCTGGTGCCGTTGTTGCTGAGGGACTCGGCGACGCGGGCGGTGCCGTACGGCAGCATCTCGGCCTCGTAGTCGCCGATCGCCTTGAGCAGCGTCTTCTCGCGGCGGGCGGCGGCGGTGAGTTCGTGGCACAGCAACGCGGCGTCGCGCAGCGCGGTGTTCGCGCCGACGCCCTGGCCCGGCGTCATGGTGTGGATGGCGTCGCCAAGCAGCGTGATGTTGGTGGCCGGCCAGGGCGTGACCGGCGACGAGGTGGCGATGCGCATGGCGAACGCCGCGTCCGGATCGGACAACTCGAACAGCTTGCGCAGGTTGGGATGCCAGTTGCCGGTGGCCCGCAGCGCGGTGGCGACCAGCTCGGCGCCGCGCTGCTTGGCCGTGCCGGCCGGGAAGTGCTCGTGCGAGCTCCAGATGGACAGGTTGATGTAGTCGCCGGCGTTGTGCTCGCCGGCCCGGAACTCCATCACGTGCAGCATGCCGACCATGCCCTTGGTGCCGAAGATCAGCGAAAGGCCGTTGAGCACCTTGGGGGTGAGCAGTGCTCGGGTCTGCGGCGTGAGCGGGGTCTTGGTGGCGATCGCGGTGACGCCGGTGTCGGTGACGTCGGCGTCCGGCAGGAACTGGCGGCGCACCGCCGAGCGGGTCCCGTCCGCGGCGACCAGCAGATCGCCGGTGGCCATGGTGCCGTCGGCGAAGAAGGCCGTGACGGTGCCGTCGCCGTTCTGCTCGTAGCGGGTGAAGACCTTGCCGTAGTGCACGACGTCTTCCATGCCGCTGAACAGCACCTGGCGCAGCGTGGCCCGGGAGACCGACCGCTCGCTGTCCACGTCGTCGCTGTCGTCACGCAGCTCGAAGCTGGCCGTGCTGTGCATGTTCTGGGTCAGGATGTTGAGGTGTCGGGGCGTGCGGGCGCAGGTGGCGACGAAGGTCTCGAACAGGTCCGGCGGCAGGCATGCCTTCAGCGCGCGGTTGCCCGTGGGGTCGATGCCGACCCGGTAGCCGTACAGGCCGTCGAGGCGCGATCCGTAGCGCTCGTACACCGCGACAGAGACGCCCGCCCGCTTGAGTCCGTGCGCGAGGCACATGCCGCCGGTGCCGCCACCGATGATCATCACGTGCATGGGCGTCTCATCTCACTTGATTTTCAAGTATCTTGGTTGTCGAGGAACCTAGCGACGGGTATTTTGCTTGTCAAGAGAAAACCGGAGGGGTGACCGTGACACAGGACGTGCTGGCCGAATTGGGCCTGGTCGTCCAGGCCTACCAGGCCGCGGTGGACGACTTCGATCGCGAGAACGCCCGGCTGCTCGGGGTCAACGGCACCGACCTGCGCTGCCTCGAACTGCTGCTCGGCTCCGGCGAGCTCACCCCGCGCGAGCTGGGCGAACGCCTCAACCTGACCACCGGCAGCGTCACCGCCATGCTCGACCGCCTCGAACGGCTCGACCTGCTCTCCCGGGCGCCGCACCCCACCGACCGGCGCAAGGTGGTCGTCTGCATGACCGAGGTCGGCGCCCAGCGCTGCCTTGACCAGATCCGTCCGTTACTGGCCGAGGGCCAGCAGGAGCTCGCCGCCAAGTACACCACCGAGCAGCTGCTGCTGGTCATCGACTTCCTGCGCACCAGCACGGCGTTGCAGCAGCGGCACGTGGAACGCCTGCGGGCGGCTAAGGCTTCGTGAAGCGCATGACGCCGTCGGTCACCGGGGCGTAGGTCAGGTCGACATGGTCGACGAGGTAGCTCTCCCGTGACCGCCACGGCCGGCGTGTGCCCTGCTTCGGCAAGATCGCCGCGGCTCGGTTGACGTACCCCGAGGTGAGGTTGAGGATCGTCTTTCCGGTGCTTGGTCGGGACGGCGGCGTCGGGGTGCAGACCGTGAAGCCCTTGCGTGCCATGTGGTTCAGCAGTCGACAGACGTAGCGGGCGGTCAGGTCGGCCCGGAGCGTCCAGGACGCGTTGGCGTAGCCCACGCACCACGCCAGGTTGGGCACGCCGCTGAGCATCATTCCCTTGTAGACGGTCGTTTTTCCGCTGTCCACCGGCTTTCCGTCCACGGTCAGCGCGATGCCGCCGACGGCGATCATGTTCAGGCCGGTGGCCGTGACGATGATGTCCGCCTTGAGTTCCCGGCCGGACCTGAGGCGGAGACCGTCGGCGGTGAACGTCTCGATGTGGTCGGTGACGATGCTGGCCTGTTTGGCCCGTAAGGCTTTGAACAGATCGCCGTCCGGGACCAGGCACAGGCGTTGGTCCCACGGGTTGTAGCGCGGCGCGAAATGCGGGTCCAGCGGCACGGAGTCGCCGAGCGCGGCGGCGGCGCCCCTGCGGAGCAACGCGGCCGCTCGGGTCGGGAAGCGGCGCATGTACTGGTAGAAGATGGCGCTGCGGACCAGAATCTTGGCCCGTACGACCCGGTGTCCGAGTGCGTCGGGCAGCCTGGCGCGGATCTTGTTGGCCGCCTCGTCCTGCTGCGGGCGGGCCACGATGTAGCTGGGGGAGCGCTGCACCATGGTCACGTGCGCGGCTTTCCCGGCCATCGCCGGCACGAGCGTGACGGCGGTCGCGCCGCTGCCGATGACCACGACGTTCTTGTCGGCGTAGTCCAGGTCTTCTGGCCAGAACTGGGGATGCACCGTGGTGCCGGCGAAGTCGTCCTGGCCGGGGAAGTCGACGACGTGGCCGCGGTCGTAGCTGTAGTAGCCGCTGCACAGGTAGAGGAACGAGCAGGTGAAGGTCTTTCGTTCGCCGTCGTGCACCGCCTCGACCGTCCACATTGTGTCCTTTGTGGACCAACTGGCCGAGATCACCTTGTGTCCGAAGCGGATCTCGCGGTCGATGCCGTACATCGAGGCCGTGTCGCGGACGTACTCGAGGATGGCCGGGCCGTCGGCGATCGCCTGCGGGTTCGGCCAGGGGCGGAACGGATAGCCGAGGGTGAACATGTCGGAGTCGGAGCGGATGCCCGGGTAGCGGAACTGGTCCCAGGTGCCGCCGATCGCGTCCCGGGCCTCCAGGATGGCGTACGTCCGACGCGGTGACCGGGTGCGCAGGCGGTAGGCCGCGTTCACGCCGGACAGCCCCGCGCCGACGATCAGGACGTCCACGTGCATCTGTCGTCCCCCCTCTCCCCTACGCACGGTACCTGTTGACACACGGGGTCGGCGGTAAGAATATTGAACCGGTAACGGAACTGAACCGGGAGGGCGCATGCTGTCCAGCGCAGTCAAGGCCGCCGCGGTCGCGCGTGAGCTGGCCGAGGAGACCGAGCGGGGACGGCAGCTGGCGCCCGGCCTCGTCGCCGAGCTCAAGGCCCACGACCTGCTGCGCATCGGCCTGACCGCTGACCTCGGCGGCGTCGAGCCCACCGCCGCCGAGATCCTCGAGGCCGCCGAGACCATCGCGGTCGGTGACGCCTCCGCCGGCTGGTGCGTGTCCATCGCCGCCACCAGCAGCCTGCTCGGCGCGTATCTGCCGGCCGAGGGTGCGCGGGAGGTGTTCGGCGACCCCGCTTCGGTCGCCGCCGGCGTGTGGGCGCCACGGGCCAAGGGTTCCGTGGTCGACGGCGGCGTTCGGATCTCCGGACGGTGGTCGTTCTGCAGCGGCGTGCGGCACTCCGACTGGATCTTCCTCGGGTTCCTCCAGGACGGGCAGGTTCGCACCGCCGCCTTCTCGACCGCCGAGCTGGAGATCCTCGACACCTGGAAGACGTCCGGGCTGCGCGGCACCGGCAGCACCGATGTCGTGGCACGGGACGTCCTCGTTCCCGATCACCGCTTGTTCTCCGTGCTCGACGGACCACCTGCTGGTTCCCGTACGCTGCAACGGTTCCCGCTGTTCGGTTTCTTCGCCGCCTCCATCGCCGCCGCCGCGCTGGGCAATGCTCGTGGGGCGCTCACCGAGTTCGTCGAGCTCGCCACCGCACGCAAGCCCACCGGGTCCAGCCGCAGCACCGCCGAGCGGCCGGCCACCCAGGGCGCGTTCGCCGCCGCCGAGGCTTCGCTGCGGGCCGCTCGGGGCTTGTACTACCAGGCCATCGACGACGCTTGGCAGGCTGCCGATTCGGAGGTCTCCGTCGAGCTTCGCACTTCGCTCCGGTTGGCCTGCACCCATGCCGTGCGCACCTCCGCCGATGTCGTCAGCGCCGTCTACGACCTCGGCGGCGGCTCGTCGATCTACGAGGATTCCCCGTTGCAGCGCCGTTTTCGGGACGCCCACACCGCCACCGCGCACTTCCAGGTCAACCCCGCCAGCTTCGAGCTCGCCGGCCGGGTGCTGCTCGGGCTGCCGACCGAGACGGCCCAGTGGTGAGCGATATCGGCGTGGTCGCGCCGTACTGGTTGGACCGGCCCGACAACGAGGTCGTCGGCATCGCCCTGGAAGCCGAGCGGTGTGGTTTCGGCACCATGTGGCTGGGCGAGATGGCCACCTACGACGCGTTTTCCCTTGCCACCGCGGTCGGTCTCCGCACCTCGCGAATCGCCCTTCGTGTCGGTCCGCTGCCGATCTCCGTCCGCACACCGGTTTCCGTGGCGCTGGGCGTGGCTTCCGTGGCTGACCTCGCCCGTCCCATCGCCGGCATCGGCCTCGGCGGCTCCAGTCCGTTCATCGTCTCCGGTTGGCACGATCGGGAATGGGCCCATGCCGCCGGGCGGATGCGGGAGTCCGTCGGCGTCCTTCGGTCCGTTCTGGACGGTGGCCGCTCCGATTTCGCCGGCTCCTATGTCCGTAGCAAGGGATTCCGGCTGCGTCGGCCGCAGCCCGGGTTGCCCATCACCGTCGCCGCCTTCGGCCCCGCCATGACCCGTGTCGCCGCCGAGGTTGCCGACGAGGTCGTGCTCAACCTCGTTTCCCCGGCCCATGTCGCTTCCGTTCGCGCCGACCTGGACCGGTTCGCCGCTGCCGTCGGTCGGACTCCTCCTCGCCTGGCCGTGTGGATTCCGGTCGCCCTCGACCCCGATGCCGCCGTGCTGCGACAGCTCGCCGCGCAGACCGCCGTCTACCTCTCGCCTCCCGGCTACGGCGAGATGTTCGCTTCCCTCGGCTACTCTTCCCTCGTGGACCGTGCCCGTGCCGGTGAGTCCCGCGCGGCCCTCGCCGCCGACCTGCCGTTGTCGCTGCTCTCCGCCGTCGGCGCCGTCGGCTCCCGCTCCGACGTCCTCGCCGGCATCGCCGCCTTCCACGCCGCCGGCGCCGACCACGTCGGCATCGTTCCCCCCACCGCCTCCGACCCTTGCGGCGCAAGGCTTCTCGCCTCGTTGGGCCGGCGATGACCGCCGAACAGGAGTTCCGCCACCGCTTCACCGCCGAGTCCGTCGGCCGGGCCCTCGAGCTCGTCGGCGAACGCTGGACCCTGCTCATCCTCCGCGAGGCCTTCTTCGGCGTGCGCCGCTACGGCCAGCTCGCCCGCAACCTCGGCATCCCCCGCCCCACCCTCTCCACCCGTCTCAAGCGCCTCGTCGAGGCCGGCCTGCTCGAGAAGGTCCCGTACGACGAGGACCGGCACGAGTACCGCCTCACCGACGCCGGCAAGGGCCTTTTCCCCGCCGTCGTCGCCCTGATGAACTGGGGCGACACCTACCTCCCCGCCCCCGAGGGCCCGCCCATCGTCTTGCACCACAACGACTGCCACCAGCCCGCCGCCCCCTACCTCGCCTGCCGCCACTGCGCCGGCGAGATCACCGCCACCTCCGTGACCCCGCACCCCGGCCCCGGCTATCACCCCTGACTACGGCCAGGGAAGCACCGTCAACTCCGGCCACTGCTTGCGCCAGCGGTCGGTCTTCGTCTCGTACACGTGGCGTGGCGCCAGCACCGGGTTCGGCCGCACCACCAGGTTGAACACGTCCGACAGTCCGTGCGGCGCGTACACCCGCCACCTTGTGCCTGGCTCCAACCGGATCCCCAGGCAACACGTCGTCGCCGCGAACGAGTCGATGGCCGCTTCCGTCGAGGTGTGGGGCTGGCACGGCACCCCGAACTTCTCCTCGTACCAGAGATGCACCCGCGCCTCGTTCCGGATCTCCACCTCGGCCGGGATGCCGGCGAAGGCCGTGTGGCCGGCGCGGATGGCGACGTCCTCCGCCGCCCAGGACAGGTCGGAGTCGTCGAAGTAGAACAGGTCGTAGTCCCGGATTCCGTCGGTCGCCGGCCGTCCTGTCACCACGTTCCACACCGTCTGGAACACGCAGCCCGCGGTCAGGTACCACCCGGGCAGATCCAACTCCGCCGCCCGGGCCAGCACGTCGGTCAGGACCGTGTTGTGACTCAGGACCTCCCGCAGTGCTTCGATCTGCTCGTCGAGGGGAAGTCGGCTGGTCGGCGTCAACGGGGCAGGACCAAGGTCAGGTAGACCATGCCCAGCACACCGCGCCAGCCCTTCAACCGCCAGGTGCGCTGTCGGTCGGCGCGCTCGCGGACGGCGGTGTCGTCGGGGTGCTCGGCCAGCCGGCGCTCGTAGGCGAGGGCGTGGCCGGATTCGAATTCGTCCCACTCGTCCTGGCTGGCCTGGGAGAGCCAGAGCAGGCGGTAGCCGTGGGAGAGGGCGAGGTCGACGAGGGAGGCGACGGAGCCGTACTGCTCGCGGGGCATGGGCATGACGGCGAGCTGCTCCGGGGTGGGCTCCCGCTCCCAGAAGCCCTCGCCGAGCAGGAGACGACCGCCGGGGCGCAGGATGCGCCGACCGGCGGCGAGGGTGTTGGCGGTGTGCTGCACGGGATCGCCGCCGAAGACCTGGGTGGCGCCGTTGACGATGAGCACGTCGGCGGAGCCGGACCACTCGCCGGCATCGCCGACGGTGAGGGTGACGCGGGAGGAGAGCCCGCGATCGGCGGCCAGCTTCTGGCCATGGGCGATGTCGTCGGCGTTGAGGTCGACGCCTTCGCCGGTGGCGCCGGCGGCGACGGTGCGCAGCAGCATCTCGGCCCAGCCGCAGCCGAGGTCGACGACGTGCTGGCCGTCGAGGGGCCCGAGCGAGCGGACGAGCAGGTCGGCACGGTAGGAGGACATGGGGCCATGGAAGACGAGGTCGTCGTACTGCGGGCTCAACGTCATGATCCCAGCCTCGTGGCGAGCGCAACCGAATTTCAGCCGGTGACGACGGCGACGACGGTGGTGCCGGCGGGGAAGCGGCCGGAGCGCACATGGGCGAACACGCCGTGCAGCATCTTGGCCACGTACACCCGGTCAAGGCGGATGCCGTGCCGGCGGTGGAAGTCGGCGATGAACGCGTCGAGTTCGGGGGAGTGCTTGGCGTAGCCGCCGAAGTGCGAGTCGACGTCGATCGACCAGTTGTCGGTCGCCGCCCCGAAGGCCTCGATCTGCAGGCGACGGACGTCGTCGACCAGGAAATCGCCACCCTTCAGGGCGGAGAAGCCCAGTGCGTGCTGGCCGGGGCGCAGACCGGCGGCGAAGCCGGCGAGGGTGCCGCCGGTGCCGCAGGCGCAGCAGAGCACGTCGAAGTCGACCGGGATTTCGGCCGGTAGTTCCCTGCATCCCTTGAGTGCCAACGAGTTCGTGCCGCCCTCGGGCAGCAGGTAGAAGTCGCCGAACTCGGCGGCCAAGGCCATCAGCACCTCCGGAGAGGTCTTACGGCGGTAGGTCGAGCGGTCCAGGTAGGACAGTCGCATGCCGTTGCGCACGGCCCGGGCCAGGGAATCGTTGAGCGGCCGGTGCTCCTCGCCGCGAATGACGCCGATGGTGGCGAAGCCGAACCGAGCCCCGGCGGCGGCGGTGGCGCGGACGTGGTTCGAATAGGCCCCGCCGAAGGTGAGCAGCGTGTGGTGCTCCTGCGCACGGGCGGTGACCAGGTTGTGCTTGAGCTTGCGCCACTTGTTGCCGGGAATGTCGGGGCTGATGAGGTCGTCCCGCTTGAGATAGAGGCGAACGTCCCCAAGTCGCTCGTCGCGCAGCTCGGTCAACGGGGAGGGCACCTGCATCGAGTCACTCTATGGTGAAACCGCCGCGCCCCGAAATGTCAGACCCCGCTGCGACGATGCTCATGTGTCGGGACGGCCCACCGTCCCGCGACTCGACGAGGAGCACCATCATGAGCGCTGTGGCGCCGGGCGTGCCCGGCTGGATCGACCTCGGCTCGCCCGACCTGGACGCGACCAGAGCCTTCTACACGGAGCTGTTCGGCTGGACCGCGCACGTCGGCGGCGCGGAGTTCGGCGGCTACACCATCTTCAACCTCGGCGACGACCCGGTCGCCGGCGCGGGCCCGCTGTTCAACGAGGGCCAGCCGCCGGCGTGGAACACCTACGTGATCACCGACAGCGCCGACGACGTGGCGGCCAAGGTGGAGGCCAACGGCGGCAAGGTGCTGATGGCCCCGGGCGACGTCGGCGACAACGGCCGGATGGCCGTGTTCATGGACAACGGCGGCGCGGTGTTCTCGGTCTGGCAGCCCGGCACCATGCCCGGCGCGACCGCGTTCAACAAGCCCGGCGCGATGAGCTGGAACGAGCTGATGACCCGCGACCCGGCCGGCGCGAAGTCCTTCTACGAAGGCGTTTTCGGCTGGGGCCACGAGGACCAGCCGGCCGCCGACAGCACGTACACCATGTGGTCGCTCGGCGGTGCGCCGGTCGGCGGCATGCTGCCGATGGAGGGCGACAACTTCCCGGCCGACCTGCCGGCGCACTGGATGGTCTACTTCGCCGTCGAGGACGCCGACGCCGCCGTGGCCAAGTGCGTCGAGCTGGGCGGCTCGGTCGTGGTGCCGCCGATGGACATCCCGCAGGGCCGCTTCTCGGTGCTCAACGACCCGCACGGCGCGGCCTTCTCGGTCATCAAGCTGACGATGTGACGGCATGCCAGGGCGCCGAGCCCCGGCTGCGCACCGCGCAGACCGCCGCGACCAGTCCGATCAGGACGGTCGCGACGGCCAGCGCCCAGGCCCGGTGGACGCGCAGGACCAGCACCGCCCGATCAGCGCGCCCAGGAACATGGTGAACACGGCCAGCGCTCGTCGGCACGACCAGCAGGTCGGTCCACACCGAGAGGAGGAGTGCCAACGCCACTAGCGACAACTCAATCAGCGCGACGTTGCGCAGCAGCCGACCCCGGTGCGTGTGCCGGCGGCACGCTCACCGCGTCGACGACGCCGGTCGCGAGCGTCAGCACAAGCAGTAGCGTCGGCAGCGGGCCATGCCGCTCGCCGCCGGTCAGCTCGTGCCAGACCCGCGTGCGGTCAGTCCACCGAGGCCGGGGCGGCCAGCGCGTGCCGCACGGTCGGCTCGCCCGCGGCCAGTCGTCGGGCCCGTTCCAGCACGTCGTGGTCGGCCCCGGTGTAGCGGGAGTGGTGCTGGGCAAGGTGCTCGGCCCAGGACGGCACCTGGAACGTCTCCAGGAACAGCGCTGGGTCGGCGACGTCCCGATGCAGGCCCCAACTGGTCGCGCCGGTGCGCCGGCGGGAACGCTCGACCACGGTCATCGCGCGCCCGAAGTCGGTCACGTTGTCCTCGGGCACCCGGTACTCGATCTGCACGAGGACCGGTCCGTCGGTCGGCCGGAGGTCTAAAACCAGCGACGGGTCGGGCCAGCCGGAGCCGACCGTCCGGTCCAGGTTGCTGTCGTAGAGCGGCCACCACAGGCCGGTGACCGCGCCCAGCAGGAGCAGCCCGGCCGCGATGAGCATGGTGATGGTCAGGCCGGCGTAGCCGGCGACGATGCCCCAGATCGCCGCGCCGAACGCCTGGCTGCCCATGAACACGACCAGGTAGAAGGCCAGGCCGCGGGCCCGGACCCAGCCGGCCAGGTTCAGCTGCATGGCCGCGTTCAACGTCGACAGCACGCCGATCCACGCCGCGCCGGCCAGGATCAGCACCACGCCGGCCGCCAGGGCGTTCGGCGCTATCGGCAGTACGGCCGTGACCAGGGCAAACACCGTGCCGGAGATCATCAGCGTGGCGGTGCCGCTGATCCGGCCGCCCATCGCCGGCAGGGCCAGCGCGCCGGCGACGGCCCCGATGCCCAGGGCCCCGAGCATCAGGCCGTAGCCGCCGGAGTCGAGGTGCAGCACCTGGGCGGAGATCGTCGGCAGCAGCGCCCAGAGCGCCGACGCCGCCGGCACGAACAGCAGCGCCCGGAGCAGGATCCGGCGGATGCCCGGGGCGTGCCGCAGGTAGCGCACGCCGGCCCGCACCGCCGCCACCGTGTGCTCACGTTCGGTCTCGCTCGGCCGGGGCTGCGGCGCGCGCCGCCACAGCTGCAACGCCAGCAGGATGACCACGAACGACGCCGCGTTCAGCGCGAACGTCCAGCCGACGCCCGCCACCGACACCAGCAGGCCGCCCAGCGCCGGTCCGACCGCGCGAGCGGTGTTCATGTTCACCGCGCCCAGCGCCGACGCCTGCTTGAGCTGGTCCCGCGGCACCAGTTCGGGCTGGATCGCCTGCCAGGCCGGGCCGACCAGCGCGCCGCCGCAGCCCAGCAGGAACGTCAGCGTCAGCAGCAGGCCCGGCGTCATGCCGCCGGTGAACGTCGCCAGGGCCAGCAGCGCCGCCACCACCGTCATGAACAGCTGCGCCCACACCAGCAGCTTCTTGCGGTCGGCCAGGTCCGCCAGCACCCCCGCCGGCAGCGCGAACAGGAACACCGGCAGCGTGCTCGCCGTCTGCACCAGCGCCACCACCGTCGGCCCGTGATCCAGCACGAGCCACTGTGCGCCCACCGACTGCACCCAGGTGCCCACGTTCGAGGCGAACTGCGCCAGCCACAGCGCTCGGAACGATCGGGCGGCCAGCGGCGCCCAGGCGGAGGTGCTGCTCGATGCCAAGGTCGGCTCATTTCGGCGGCGGTCGGAGGCGTTCAACTTAGTGGCTGACGGCCGCGACCAGCGGTATCGCACGCCGCACAGCCCCCGGATCGGGGCACATGCGGTCCGGATGTGTCGCAGGGAGGCAAGTACGACGTGCATGTGACATTCGAATGTGCACGAGAGCGGGGGTGAGGTGGTGGGGGCGGGCTCGCGGGGCTACTCCCGCCGGGCGCGGGCGCGGCGTTTGCCCTCGTGCATGGCCTGGACGCGGGCCACCGGGATGGTGTGGCCCTCGGCGACCAGGTCCTCAGGCAACGGCTGGGGTGCGGGCATGGAGTCGGCCCACGGATTGGTGGTGCCGAGGAGGGCGGGGGCGGTGCGGATGGTGAAGTCGGCAGGGGAGACGTCGTCGAGGGTGTCCCAGGAGACGGGGAAAGAGACGGGGACGCGGGGGCGGAGGCGAGGGCTGTACGCGGCGGCCACGGTGGCGCCGCCGGCGCGGGTGGAGTCGAGGAAGACCTTGCCGTGCCGGTCCTCGACGATGAAAGCGGTGGTGGCCAGGGCGGGGTCGAGGCGCTCGGCACGGGCGGCGATGGCGCGGGTGGCGGCGGCGACGTCCTCGACGGGGGAGTCGGCGATGGGCACGAAGATGTGCACGCCCTTGGAGCCGGAGGTCTTCACCGCGCCGGACAGCCCGCAGTCGGTCAAGGCCTGGCGGATCAGATGAGCGGCCTGCACGACGAGCCGGAAGGAGTCGCCGGCCGGGGGGTCGAGGTCGAGGACCAGGTGAGTGGGATGGGCGTACTGGTCCCGCAGGAACAGCGTGGGGTGGTACTCGACGGCCCGCTGGTTGGCGAACCACAGCAGGGTCCGCCGGTCGTTGCACAGCGCGTACGAGACCTCACGCTTGGACGCCTCGGCCCAGATCGGCTGCCGGGCGACCCAGGAGGGCGTGTATTTCGGCAGGTTCTTCTGCATGAACGACGGCTGGTCGCGCAGCGCGCGGATCACCGACAGCGGCCGGTCGGTGAGCACGGACACCATCTGCGGGTGCACGGCGTCGAGGTAGTCGACCAGGTCTCCCTTGGTGGCCTCGGCCCCGTCGAACAGCGGCTGGTCGAGATTGGTCAGCGCGACACCGTCCCGTTCCATGGCACCACGATCCCCGGGCCGGCGCGCCGAGGCAACCGGAACAGCTCAACCCCGAACCGGTTGTGTCGGCGACGGTCACGCTATTACCCTTCGCCTCGTGACGGACGACGTGCGCTTCGGCGGGGCCCCGCGTGGCTCCCGCTCGCCCGCGCGTCGGATCAAGGGCCGCCGGGTGCGGTACCACATCGGCTGCGAACCGGGTCAGGTCCGCGGGATGCGATGGCAGGGCTGAGTTCTCGAAGCCCCCTTTTCGTTATCCCGTAAGGACAACCGCATATGCCCACGTCTTTTTTCCATCCCGCCGACGGCGACGGGACGGGCGTCTTCGGCCGCTTCGGCGGCCAGTACGTGCCCGAGGCCCTGGTCGCCGCGATCGACGAGCTCACCGTGGCCTACGACAAGGCCCGCCACGACGAGGCCTTCGCGGCCGAGCTGACCGACCTGCTGGCGAACTACGCCGGCCGGCCGACCCCGCTGACCGAGGTGCCGCGCTTCGCCGATGCGGTCGGGACAAGGGTGTTCCTCAAGCGTGAGGACCTCAACCACACCGGCTCGCACAAGCTCAACAACGCGCTGGGCCAGGCATTGTTGGCCAAGCGCATGGGAAAGCCCCGCATCATCGCCGAGACCGGCGCCGGCCAGCACGGGGTCGCGACGGCGACCGCCTGTGCCCTGCTGGGCCTGGACTGCACTGTCTACATGGGAACGCTCGACATCGAGCGGCAGGCGCTGAACGTGGCCCGGATGCGCATTCTCGGCACCGAGGTGGTGCCCGTGCCGACCGGCGCCGGCACCTTGAAGGACGCCATCAACGAGGCGTTCCGCGACTGGGTGGCCAATGTGGACTCCACGCACTACCTGTTCGGCACGGCCGCCGGTCCGCATCCGTTCCCGACGATCGTGCGTGACCTGCAACGGGTGGTCGGAGTCGAGGCGCGGGAACAGATCCTGCGGCGCACCGGCCGCCTGCCCGACGCGGTGCTGGCCTGTGTCGGCGGTGGCTCCAACGCCATCGGCGCTTTCCATCCCTTCCTGAACGACGAGCGCACCCGGCTGATCGGTTGCGAGGCGGCCGGCGACGGGGTCGAGACCGGCCGGCACTCGGCGACGTTCGCCGGGGGCAAGGTGGGTGTCCTGCACGGATCGCGTTCGTACGTGCTCCAGGACGAGGACGGTCAGACCCTGGAGACCCATTCCATCTCGGCCGGCCTTGACTACGCCGGTGTCGGGCCCGAGCACTCCCACCTGCGGGACAGCGGCCGCGCCGAGTACGTGCCGGTGACCGACGACGAGGCGATGGCCGCGCTGCGGCTGCTGGCCCGGACCGAGGGCATCATCCCGGCCATCGAGTCCAGCCACGCCCTGGCCGGCGCGATCAAACTCAACGCCGAGCTGGGCGAGGTCGTGCTGATCAACCTGTCCGGTCGCGGCGACAAGGACATGGACACCGCGGCGAGCTACTTCGACCTGGTGGGGGAGTGAGCATGTTCAAGCCGAACACGAAGTCTCTCGTCGGCTATCTGCCGGCCGGTTTCCCCACGGTCGACGACGCTGTCCGAACGCTGATCGCCATGGTGGAAGCCGGGTGCGACGCGCTGGAGATCGGCCTGCCCTACACCGACCCGGTGATGGACGGCCCGGCCGTCCAGGACGCGGTGACCCGAGCCCTGGAGAACGGGACCAGGACCGAGGACGTGCTGCGCACCGTGGAGCAGGTGGTCGCGAAGACGCAGGTGCCGGTGCTGGTCATGACCTACTGGAATCCCGTTGAGCAGTACGGGATCGAGCGGTTCGCACAGCGGCTGGAGGACGCCGGCGGCGCCGGCTGCGTGCTGCCGGACCTGCCGGTGCAGCATTCGCTGCCGTGGCGTGAGGTGGCCGAAAAGCACGGTCTGGACAGCGTTTTCATCGCCGCGCCGAGTTCCACCGACCAGCGGCTGGCCGAGATCGCCAAGGCCAGCACGGGATTCGTCTACGCGGCGTCCACCATGGGCGTCACGGGGATGCGCTCGGAGGTCAGCGGCGCGAACCTGGTGGCGCGCATCCGGCAGGCCACCGACCTGCCGGTGTTGGTGGGGCTGGGCGTGTCGAACGGCAAGCAGGCCCAGGAGATCGCCGGCTTCGCCGACGGGGTGATCGTCGGCTCGGCGATCGTGCGCCGGATGCTCGACGCGCCGGACACCGACACCGGCATCGCCGAGATCCGCGCACTGTGCGGCGAACTCGCCGCGGGGACCCACCGGCTAGTCGGCAGCCCGTGACGCGATGAGCAGCAGGCACAGCGTGGCCACGGCCGCGACCAGGCCGGCGACGAGCAACATCGGGTCCAGAGTGGACTGATCAGTCGGCGCCATCGCCTGCATCACCTGCGGGGCAGTGGTCGTGGTTGGTGGGGCGCTCGTCGTGGTCGTCATGGTCATCGTGGTCGGATGCTCGGTGGCGGCGGGCGCGCCACCGGCTGTGGTGTGCCGGGTAGTGGTCGGGGTCGGTCGCTGTGTCGGCGCTGTCGTGGCCGCGGCGAGCACGGTGACCTGCGCCTTCATGTCGGGGTGGATGGAACAGATGTAGGAGTACGTGCCGGGTTGGCTGAACGTGTACGTCCAGGACTGGCCGGTGGACAGCGTCGGCGAGTGCAGCGGCACCGGCGCACTGGTCGTGGTCACGTCGTGCGGCGCCTGATCCTGGTTGGTCCAGGTGACGGTGTCGCCGACGTGCACGGTGATCGCCGCGGGGGCGAACGCGTAGTGCGCCATCGTGACGGCCTGCGTCGCGGCGACCGCGGGCGCGGGCGCTAACAACGTCAGGAACGGCAGCACCAGCAACGCGGACAGCAGTCGGCGGGTCATCGGACGAACTCCATGGCGGCCTCGATCCGGAGTCGGCGGCGGCCGGCGGCGACCGCCGTGCCGGTGGCGGCGAACACCAGCGCGTCGTCGTCCACGTGCACGACGCGGGCCGTGAGCCGGAGGGTGTGCCGTCGGTCGCGCAGGTCGAGCCAGCCGCTGATACGCAGTCGGCGCCGGCCCTCGACGGCAACGGTGGCGGTGATCAGGTCGGCCAGCGTCAGTGTCGTCTCGTCGCCGACCGTCAGTTCGCCGCCGTTGGTCGGGATCCTGCGGTGCAGCAGGGGAAGTGAAGTGCGTTCGAGCACGCAGCCGGCGAGCCGGTACCCACCGGGCGGCGGCAGGGCGGTGCGCTCGCCGACCGGCAGCACTGCGGTGTCGGGCATGGGGTCCCTTTCGGTGCGGGGAAAGGACCGCGGCGGGCCACGTTGACCGCCGCGGCCCGGCGATCAGCAGGTCAGCTGGTTGAACACCGGTTCGAGCATGCTTTCCACCAGCACGGTGTGCGTCTTGACGTACTGGTCCACGTTCAGCAGGTCGCTGACCTGCTGGCCGAGGGACTCGTCGAGGTGGGCCGCCTTCAGGTGGGCCAACAGCGGCGTGAGGACGTCCTTGACCGACTGGTCGGCGTCACCGTTGAGAATGGGCGTGAGCATGTTCTCGATCAGCACCGTGTGGGTCTTGATGTACTGATCCGTGTTGAGGGCGTCGCTGACCTGCTGGCCGAGCGACTCCTCCAGGTGC
>DATJJB010000459.1:0-2533 GCA_035492655.1 Kutzneria sp.
CCGCTCGCGCAGCACGTAGAGCAGGCTCTCGCCCTCCCACACGTCGTCGGCCTGCCTGGCCTCCCCGTTGACCGTGACGTTCAGGCGCATCGCGCGTAGTCCTTCCATGCCCAGGTGAGCGTGCGGCGGGCCAGCACGGACAGCGCGTGCCGGCGGTAGGCGGCGGTGCCGCGCACGTCGTCGATCGGCGTGGCCGCGGCGGCGACCAGCTCGCCGAAGCGCCGGGCCAGCCCGTCGGTCAGCGGCTTCGGCGAATCCCACGAAAGCTCTTCGGCGGCGAACCGCTCGGCCTCGACCGCCCGGATCGGCGTCGGCCCGGCCGAGCCGATGCCCGCGCCGACCTTCTGACCGTCCGGATGCAGGGCCAGGCCGAACGAGCAGACCGCGATGACCATGGCGTTGCGCGTGCCGACCTTGCTGAACTGCTGCGGACCGCTGCCCTGGGGCAGGTGCACCGCGATGATCAGCTCGTCCGGCTCCAGCGCGTTGCGCTTCACGCCACGGTAGAACTCGCCGATCGGGATCTCCCGGCTGCCCCTGACGGACGCCACCTCCACGACCGCGTCGGTGGCCAGCAGCACCGGGTGGGTGTCGCCGGCGGGGGAGGCGGCGCCGAGGTTGCCGCCGACCGTGCCGCGGTTGCGGATCTGCGGCGAGCCGACCGTGCGGGACGCCATGGCCAGCCCCGGCAGGCGGTCGCCCAGCTCGGTGATGATCCGCGCGTAGGGCACGCCCGCGCCCAGCCGGGTGCCACCCGGCGTGACCGACCACTGCGCCAGCTCGTCGACCCGGGTCAGGTCCAGCAGCGCGGCCGGCCGTCGGTGGTCGAAGTTCAGCTCCACCATCACGTCGGTGCCGCCGGCGATCGGCACCGCGTCCGGCTGCGCCGCCTTGGCGGCCAGGGCCTCGGCCAGGGAGTTCGGTCGTAGGAATTCCACGTGACGTAGTACACAGTCCGGCCGTGTCAGCGGCTAGCGGCGGAGGTTACGAAACGCCGACCCGATCGGGCGGGTCTTTTGGAGGATCCTCCAAGTACGCTGCACGGCGTGCGTCTCGGAGAGCTGCTGGCCGATCCGGCGCTCGGGCTCCGGCTGCTGGTCGGCGCGACCGAGCCCGACCCGGAGTTCCGCTGGATCTACATCACCGACCTGCGCGATCCGCGCCGCTACCTGGGCGGCGGCGAGGTCGTGCTCACCGGCATGCTCTGGTACCACGAGCCCACCGACGCCGAGGCCTTCGTGGCCGCCATCGCCGAGATGGGCGTCGTCGCCCTCGGCGTCGGCACCGCCGAGATCGGGCCGGTGACCTTCGATGTCGTGCTCGACGCCTGCCAACGCCACGGCGTCCGGCTGTTCACCGTGCCCCTGGACGTCTCGTTCACGTCCATCACCCAGCGCGTCGTCTCGGCCTTGGCCGCCGAACACGTCCGCCGGTCGAGCGCCGTGTTGGAGCACCACCGGCGCCTGGTCGCCGCGCTGGGCCAGGGTGGCGGTCTGGACGGCCTGGTCGCCGCCGGGGCCACTGAGCTGGGCGTTCCGTGCTGGGTCAGCAGCCCCACCGGGCGCGTGGTGGCCGGCGTCGCCGAACTCCCGGACAGCGCGGCGGTCGCTGCCGGCTTTGTCAGAGGTAAAAGCCAGATTGGGTCTTACCGCGTGCTCCCCGTCGGCACCGGACATCGGCTGTCCTGCTGGGCGCTGGTCGTCGCCGACTGGACGGCCGACCACCATGAGATCGCCGTCGAGCTGGCCACCTTGATCGGCTTGGAACGCTCGGCCCTGGCCGCCGGCCGGGTCGTCGAGCGCCGCGCCGCCGCCCAGCTGCTGGGCTTGCTGGCCGACGAATCCACGCCCGCCGCCGACATCAGCGCCCGGCTCACTGCCGCCGGCTTCGGCACGGACGACCAGCTGTGCGTGGTGTCCATGACCATCACCGGCGAGGCCGGTCTCGCACTGGACGTCCTGGACGAGCTCGTCGACGGCCTCGTGACCGATGTGGACGGTGAAGCCGTCGCGATCACCTTGGCCGGCAACGACTTGCTCGACTCCTTGCGAGCCGGCGTCCGCGCCATCGAGCCCGGCCTCGGCCCTTGCCGCCTTGCCCTCGGCGTCAGCACCCCCGGTCCCGGCTCACGGCTGCGTTCCGCCGTCGACGAGGCCCGTTACGCCCGCAACGTCGCTTCCCACAACGGTTCCCACGCCGCCGTCGTAGCCGGCTCCGAGCTCGCTTCCCACCAGCTCCTCTTCGGTGCCCTACCCGACGAGCTCCGCCAGTCCTTCTGCCGCCGCCTGCTCGGCCCCGTCCGCGCGTACGACCAGGAACACCACTCCGAGCTGCTGGAATCCCTGCGCGTCTTCCTCGACTGCTCCGGCTCCTGGAGCCAGGCCGCCGCCCGCCTGCACCTGCACGTCAACACCCTGCGCTACCGCATGAGCCGCGTCGAGGAACTCACCGCCCGCGACCTCTCCCGGTTCGCCGACCGCGTCGACCTCTTCCTGGCCCTGGAGCTGTCCCGGTAGCCCTCAGCCGCCGACCA
>DATJJB010000460.1:0-18919 GCA_035492655.1 Kutzneria sp.
CCGCCCCACAGCGATGCCACGCTGTCCACCCAGATCCCGTGCACCGAGAGGCCCACCCGGAGACCGCGACGCACCACGCTGCCGAAGAACACCTCGTTGTAGCTGAGGGTGCCTTCGCGATACCGGACGACCGCGAGCACGATCCGACGGCCGCCGACCGACAGCGGGGCGATCCACATCGCGCCGGCGGACCACCACGGCGCGGGCGGATACGTCTCCATGCCGACGATGCTGCCATCGAACACACCGGTCGGCGATGTCATTTCCGTAAGCGCCGGTTCGCCCGGGTGGAGCACAACGTTGTCCTGTTGTCATACGTACTGTTCGGGAGATGAATGTCCAGGTGAGGACCGGGTTGCCGGGCATGTGTGCGGTCCTCGCGCAATGGTTGACATTTGACTCGCCGAATTGACGTTCACGTGATGGGAGTTCGGTCAACGATGGTGACATTAGGGCGGATCGCGGCCGCGGTGGCCGTTGCGGCCGCGGCGGCGCTGGTCGGCACGACAGGAACGGCCCCGGCGGCGGTGGCCAAGACGGTGGCCAAAACGGGGCCGATCTCGGTGGCCTACGTCGAGGTCAACAACAACAGCATGGTCAACGTGGGCAAGTACGCGTTGGCCAAGGGCGGCAACGTCTTCGACGTCGCGGTGATCTTCGCCGCCAACATAAACTACGACACCGCCACCAAGTCGGCGTACCTCTACAACAACCCGAACGTGCAGCGCACGCTGGACAACGCGGCCACCGAGATCCGGCCGCTGCAGGCCAAGGGCATCAAGGTGATGCTGTCGATCCTGGGCAACCACCAGGGCGCCGGCTTCGCCAACTTCCCGAGCCAGGCCGCGGCCGCCGCGTTCGCCAAGCAGCTGTCCGACACCGTCACCAAGTACGGCCTCGACGGCATCGACTTCGACGACGAGTACGCCGAGTACGGCAACAACGGCACCGGCCAGCCCAACGCCAGCTCGTTCGTCTACCTGGTCACGGCGCTGCGCAACCTGATGCCGACCAAGCTGATCTCGCTGTACAACATCGGGCCGGCCGCGTCCCGGCTGAGCTACAACGGAGTGAGCGTGGACTCGAAGTTCAACTACGCCTGGAACCCGTACTACGGCACCTGGGGCGTGCCCGCGATCAAGCTGCCCAAGTCGGGCCTGTCACCGGCGGCCATCGAGATCGGCGCGACGGCCACCAGCACGGCGGCCGACCTCGCCAAGCGCACCGTGTCCGGCGGGTACGGCGTGTACCTGACGTACAACCTCGACGGGACCGACCAGCACACCTACATCTCCAGCTTCACCAACGTGCTCTACGGCAGCGCGGCGGTCTACAAGAAGTAGTCGACACCGGCTACCGCTCACACCCGCGGTGGGCGGTAGCCGTCGACCTGGAGCCCGCGGAAGTCGAGCTGGTTCGCCGTCTTGCCGACGAAGACCAGGCCGCGGGCGTCGGTCAGGGCCTGCGGGAACGAGTACGAGGGCCGGCCGAGCTCCGGCAGCCACGTCCAGTCGGCCGGCGCGAAGCTGAAGAACCGCCGCACGATCTTGCCGCCGGTGGCCGGGATCTTCGTGACCCACTTGTCGCCGCCGCTCCAGTGCGAGGCCGGCCGCAGCTGGACGTAGACGTCGTCGGTGGCGCTGTAGGTCAGGGTGAAGCCCTTGGACCGGGTCAGGTCGGTCTGCGCCTCGAACTGGTTGCCCAGCCACAGCACGGCCACATGCCATTCGGTGTTGAGGAAAGTCACCTTGGCCGCGTAGCCGTGGCCCTGGCGGACGAGCAGGCTGCCGGTCGCCGGCACGGTCGTGCCTTCGCCGGACGCGAGCCACTGGGTGTAGCCGTCGATCGAGGGCGTGCAGGGGGAGGCGTCAGCCGGGGCACCGATCAGGGTCGACAGCACGCAGGCGAGCGCCACTAACGTCCTGGTGATCATGCTCCGGAAGCTAGCAGAACGCGGGGGCCCGGCCGGAGGGCCAGAACGGTTATGCTGCCCCGAACGATCAAACGATCAGAAGGGCGATCATGCGGGAACCGGGCGAGCAGCGGCGGCGGCGAATACTGGCCGCGGTCGACGGCCGTGGGCAGGCTCGGGTCACCGATCTGGCCGCTGAGCTGGACGTTTCCATCGTGACGGTGCGCCGCGACGTGGAGCAGTTGGCCGTCGACGGCAAGCTCGCGCGCGGCCACGGCCTGGTCCGGTCGCTGCACGCGCCGCCGCTACCGGCTCGCCCCAAGGACAGCGCGGTGGCCCTGGTGATCCCCGAGCGGCACGCCTACCTGGACGAGGCGGTCAACGGGGCTCGTGCCGCGCTGGAGGCGGCTGGTCTGCGGGCCGTGCTGCACATCGCGCCGCGGGTGGCCGGGGCCGAGCGGCCGATCGCGGAGCGGATCGTGGCCGATGGCGTGCGCGGGCTGTTGATCGCGCCGCGCTGGCGGACGCTGGCCGACGAGGAGGCCGACTACCGGTGGCTGGCCGGGCTGGCCGTGCCGGTGGTGCTGATGGAACGCCGACCCCGGCCGGGCAGCGTGCTGCACGCGACCGATTCGGCCTGCACCGATCACTGGTACGGCATGCATCTGGCGATCGACCACCTGATCGGGCTCGGCCACCGACGCGTGGTGCTCGCGGCCCGCGACGACAGCCCGACCGCTCGCACGCTGCGGTCGGCTTTCGCCGAGATCTGCGCGGCCCGGCCGGAGGTCGAGGACTGGGCGAGCACGCTCAGCGCCCCGGACGCGTGCGCCGATCCGACCGTGCCGGACGGCTCGCCGCCGGTGGCCGAGCTGATCCGGTCGGTGGCGGCGACGGCCGCGGTCATGCACAGCGACGTCGACGCGTTGATGCTGTGCCAGCAGCTCGAGGAAGCCGGCATCCGGGTGCCGGCGGACTGCTCGGTGGTGGCCTATGACGATGTCGTCGCGCCGATGGGCAGCACCGCGCTGACCGCGATCGCGCCGCCCAAGGCCGAGGTCGGGCGGGCGGCGGCCGAGCTGCTGCTGGCTCGGCTGGCCGACGGCGGCCGGCCCCGGCGGGTGGCCGTGCTGCCCGAACTGAAGATCCGCGCCTCAACTATGAGCGTTTGATCGAATCATCGCGTTTGATTGACCGAAAAGCGTTCATCCGCACATACTCGGCTGGTGCGTCGACCCCGAACCGCTCTCGCCATGGCCGCGGCCACTGCCGCCGCCGTGCTCGACGAATCCGCGCTGGCCGCCCTGCGCCGGGTATGCGAGCTGGCCCCCGGGCCGGCACTGGACGACCTGGGCACGGCGCGGGCCCACGCCGTGCTGCGCGACACCGAAGTGCTGGTCACCGGGTGGGGCTGCCCGCCGCTGGATGCCGCGGTGCTGGCCGCCGCGCCGCGGTTGCGCGCGGTGGTGCACACCGGCGGCTCCGTCCGCGGGCACGTCACCGACGAGTGCTGGGCCCGTGGCATCGCGGTCTCGTCGGCCGCCGGAGCCAATGCGCTGCCGGTCGCCGAGTACACGATCGCGATGATCCTGTTGACCGGCAAGAAGGTGCTGGAGCAGGCCCGCGGGTATCGGGCCGCGAGGCAGCCGGGGGACTGGCTGGCGGTGCCGGCGAACGTCGGCAACTTCGACCGCACGGTGGGCATCCTGTCCGCGTCGATGATCGGCCGCCGGGTGATCGAGCTGTTGTGGCAGCACAGCTTCCGGATCCTGCTGCACGATCCGTACGTGACCGCGGCCGAGGCCGCCGATCTCGGCGCCGAAGCGGTCGGCCTGGCCGAGCTGTTCGCCCGCAGCGACGTCGTCAGCGTGCACACGCCACTGCTGCCGGCCACCCGCGGGCTGGTGAGCCGCGACCTGATCGCGTCGATGCGCCCGGACGCGGTGCTGATCAACACCGCTCGCGGCGCGATCGTCGATCAGGACGCGCTGGCCGAGGCGGCCGCCGCCGGTCGCGTGCGCGCGGTGCTCGACGTCACCGAGCCGGAGGTGCTGCCGGCCGGCCATCCCTTGTGGGAGCTGGACAACGTGCTGATCACGCCGCATCTCGCCGGCTCGCAGGGCACCGAGTGGCGTCGCCTGGCCACCACCGCGGTGGCCGAGCTGGCCCGATGGGCGGCGGGTCGGGGATTCGCGCATCCGGTGCCGCCGGAGTCGATGGGCCGCAGCGCATGACGCCGCCGGAGGACCGGAAGCTCAGTCCCCACACCGGTTACACCCGCCGGCACTGGGAGGCGGTCGCCGACGGCCTCGTCGAGGCGGCGTGGCGTTGGGCGAGCCCGCACGGGGCGCTGCTCGACCTGCCTGGTCCGCCTTCGGCTAACGGGGTGCGCTCGGACGGGCTCGAGGGCTACGCCCGGACCTTCCTGGCCGCTGCGTTCCGGATCGCCGGCTCGGGCGGCGACGACCCGCACGGCTGGCTGGGGCGTTACGCCGAGGGCATCGGCGCCGGCACCCGCACACCCGGCCGGCACGACGCGGAGTCGTGGCCGGTCATCCTCGATCACGACGTCGCCGGCCAGCCGATGGTGGAGTCCGCCTCGGTGGCGCTAGGCCTGCGGCTGACCCGGCCGTGGCTGTGGGACCGCCTCGACGAGCCGACGCAGGACCGCATCGAGGACTGGCTGCGCGGCGCGCTCAGGCACGTGCCGTCGCCCAACAACTGGTACCTGTTTCCGTTCACCGTGGCCGGTTTCCTCGACTCCGTCGGCCGCGGTGACGCCGAGACCGCCCATGCCCGCTCGCGGGCCCTTGAGCTGCTGGACACCTGGTATCAGGGCGACGGCTGGTACTCGGACGGCGACGGCCGGGCCTTCGACTACTACAACGGCTGGGCGCTGCACCTCTACCCGGTGCTCGACGGGCACCTGGCCGGCAAGCCGGACGGCCATGGCGAGCGGCTGCGCCGGCACCTGGCCGACCTGTCGCTGATGTTCGGCGGCGACGGCGCGCCGCTGCACTTCGGTCGATCCCTGACCTATCGGTTCGCCGCCACGGCAGCCGTCGGCCTCGGCGCGGTCACCGGCGAAACGCCGCTGGCCCCAGGGGTTTCTCGTCGGCTGCTCAGCGGCGCGCTGCGGTACTTCCTCGGCCGCGGAGCGGTCGAGGAGAGGGGTCTGTTGTCCGTCGGCTGGCATGGCGCGCATCCGCCCACCGCGCAACCCTATTCCGGCCCCGGCTCGCCGTATTGGGCGTCGAAGGCGTTCGTGTGCCTGCTCGCCCCGGCCGACCATCCGTTGTGGACGGACGTGGAACTATCATCGCCGGTTGAGGAAACCGACCGCGTCGTGGCGATGCCGGCGCCGGGCCTGCTGCTCCAGTCCACTGTGGCCGATGGCATCGTCCGTCTGCACAACCACGGCAGCGATCACGTGCGCCCGGCGGAGGGCGAATCGGCGACCGGCGACGACCCCCACTACGGCCGGCTGGCCTATTCGACCCGGACCGGGCCGACCGCGCGCGGCAACGTCGCCGACAACCACGTCAACCTCATCGTGGACGGGATCGGCAGCGTACGACGGCGTATCCATCCGCTGGGCAGCGGGCCGGACTGGGCCGCCTCCTGGCACCGGCCCGTGTTCGTCACCGGATCGCCGATACGGCCGGGCCTGCGGGTGGACAGCTTCACGCTGGCCCGTGGGCCGTGGGAACTTCGCGTGCACCGCGTGGTCGCCGCACCCTGCGGCAGCCGGGTCGAGTTGACCGGCTGGGCGGCGTCGGACGACCTGCGTTCAAAGCTGTATCCCTTGCATGGCTGGGAATCTGCCAACGAGGCCCGTGCGCCGCACGGCACCGCGTTCACCCGCTGGGCCACGATGCCCCGCCTCACCGCCGACGTCGAGGGCACCGCCCTGTTCGTCGCGCTGGCCGTGCTCACGGCCGATCCGCTGCTGCCGTCGCCACCGCTCGTCGAGGTCTCCGACGGCGAGCTGGTCCTCGTGCACTGGCGGGACGGCCGGCACACTCGAATCGCCCTCGATCCCTTGGTGGTGACCCACTCGTGAGAAGAGCCCTGCTGGTCATGACCGCCGCCCTGGTCGTCGGCCTCGCGCCGCCGGCCCACGCCGACGGCTACGAACGCGTGCTCAACGGCTCCTTCGCCGCCGGCAAGTCACCGTGGTGGAGCAGCGGCAGCACACCGTCCAGAGTGGACGCCGGTCGGCTGTGTGCCGATGTCCCGGCCGGCACAACCCATCCGTGGGACTCGATGATCGGCGAGAACGACATCCCGATCGAGGCCGGCCAGCCGTACACGCTGCGCTTCACGGCATCCGCCACCGCCGACGTGACGATCCGGGCCGGCCTGGCGCTGGCCGTGCCACCGAACACGACCATGTTCACCAAGGCCGCCACGATCACCAATACGCCGAAGTCCTTCACCCTCACCGGCATCGCGACGGCCGCCACCCTGAGCGGCCAACTGGGCTTCCAGCTGGGTGGGAACGGCGGCGCGTACACCTTCTGCCTCGACGACGTCTCCCTGACCGGCGGCCTGATCCCGCCGGGCGGCGGGCACGACTACGGCTCGCCGGTGCGGGTGAACCAGCTCGGCTATCTCCCGTCCGGGCCCAAACAGGCATCCATTGTGGACCCAGCTACCCGATCCGTGCCCTGGCAGCTGCGCGACAACACGGGCAAAGTCGTCGACTCGGGCCGCACGCGGGTACAGGGCGACGACGCGATGTCCGGCGATCACGTGCACATCGCCGACTTCTCCACCTTCCGGCGCAGCGGTCGGGGCTACACGCTGGCTGTCGGCGCGGCGGTCAGCGAACCCTTCGACATCGCCGACAACCTCTACGACTCACTGCGCCGCGATTCGCTGGAGTACTTCTACCTCAACCGAAGTGGCACCCCGATCGACGCGCAGTACGTCGGTCCCGCCTACGCCCGCCCGGCCGGGCACATCGGCGTCGCCCCGAACAAAGGCGACACGAGCGTGCCGTGCCTGCCCGGGACCTGCGACTACAGTCTCGACGTCGCCGGTGGCTGGTACGACGCCGGTGACCAGGGCAAATACGTCGTCAACGGGGCGCTGGCGGCCTGGCAGCTGATGGACATGCAGGAGCGGCGGCGCTCGGGCGACGGGCTGCTGGCCGTGCCCGAGAACCACAACGGCGTGCCGGACGTGCTGGACGAGTCGCGGTGGGAGATGGAATTCCTGCTGCGCATGCAGGTGCCGGCCGGGCAGGAGCTGGCGGGCATGGTGCACCACAAGGTCCACGACCTGGCCTGGACGCCGCTGCCGACCATGCCGCAGGATGACCCGCAGCCGAGGTACCTGCACGCGCCGTCGACGGCGGCGACGTTGAACCTCGCGGCGGTGGGGGCACAGTGCGCACGGGTATGGGCCAGGTGGGACAAGGCTTTCGCGCAGCGGTGCCTGACGGCGGCCAAGACGGCGTGGCAGGCGGCGCTGGCGCACCCCGCGATCTACGCGCCGGCCGACGACAGTGTGGGCGGTGGCGCGTACGCCGACACCGACGTGAGCGACGAGTTTTCCTGGGCCGCAGCGGAGTTGTACGCCACGACGGGGGATCGCACGTACCTGAGCCACCTCACGGCGGGGCTCACGCCGGCCGGATTCTCGTGGCGTGACACGGGAGCGCTGACCGATCTGACCATCGTCCGGCTGCCGTGGCGGTTCCCGCCGGACCGGGTGCTCAAGGCCCGGGCCCGGATCCTCAAGGTGGCCGACGAGTACGTGAAAGACCTGCGCTCCCAGGGTTATCCCAACCCGTACTTGCCGACGGACGGCCAGTACGTGTGGGGATCGAACAGTGCCACCGCCAACAACGCCTTGATCATCGCCACCGCCTACGACCTCACCGGCCGTCCCGGCTACCGCGACGCGGTGCTGGCATCGATGGACTACCTGTTGGGCCGCAACGCGGTGAACCAGTCCTTCATCACCGGTTACGGCGAACGGGCCAGCCACAACCAGCACAACCGGATCTTCGCCCACGAGCTGAACCCCGCGCTGCCGAGCCCACCGGCCGGCTCGCTGGCCGGCGGCCCGAACTCCGGCCTCGACGATCCGGTGGCCCAGCAGAACCTGCCGGGCTGCCCGCCGGCCAAGTGCTACCTCGACGAGATCGACTCGTACTCGACCAACGAGGTGGCGATCAACTGGAACTCCGCGCTGGCCTGGATCACCGCCTTCGCCGACTCCTGAAAGGAGGTCCACAATGAGGTGGACCGTCCCGGCCGTACTCCTGTTACTGGCCAGCGCCGTCCCGGCACACGCCGCGACCACCGGCTTCTACGTCAATCCGGACTCGGCCCCGGCGGTGTGGGTGCGGGACAACCCGGGTGATTCCCGGGCGAGCGCCATCCAGTCGGCCATCGCCGGCCAGCCGATCGCCCGCTGGTTCGGCGACGACGCCGACATCGGCGGCACCGTCGCCAGCTACGTCGGTGCGGCAGCCAGCCACAACCTGTTGCCCGTGCTGGTCGCGTACAACCTGCCCGAGCGGGATGTCTGCGGGGGAGAGTCCAGCGGCGGCGCGAGCAGCATCGGCGCTTACGAGACGTGGATCTCCAGCTTCGCCGCCGGCATCGGCACCAGGGCGGCCGTGGTGGTGATCGAGCCGGACGGCTTGGCCGACATCAGCTGCATGACCTCGTCGTCGGACGTCTCCGACCGGCTGGCCATGCTGGCCTTCGCGGCGCGGATGTTCCACGACAAGGCCCCGAACGCCAGCGCCTATCTCGACGCCGGCCACGCCGGCTGGGTCGACGCGAACACCATGGCCGGCCGGCTGAACTCCGCCGGCGTCGGCGACGTCCGCGGCTTCGCGCTCAACGTGTCGAACTTCTACACCACCACCTCGTCGATCGACTACGCCGACTCGGTCAACGCCGCCCTCGGCCACACCGTCGGGTTCGTGATCGACACCAGCCGCAACGGCAACGGCTCGAACGGCGAGTGGTGCAATCCGGCCGGCCGCAAGCTCGGCACGACGCCCCGGACCGGCGGCGGCGCGGACATGCTGCTGTGGATCAAGACACCGGGTGTGTCCGACGGCCAGTGCGGCGTCGCGCCGACCGTGCCGGCCGGCCAGTTCAGCCCCGACCTGGCCGTTCGACTGATCAACGGCACCTGATGGCCTGGCGGTTCGCGGTGAGCACGCTGGGCCTGCCCGGCGTGCCGTTGGCTGACGCCGCGCGGATCGCCCTCGCGCACGGCTGCGAGGGGTTGGAGATCCGCGTTCATCCGGACGAGGAGGTCCACCTCGGCATGACCTCGGGGGTCGTGCTGGACGCCGGGCTGGAGATCGCCTGCCTGGCCGGCTACGCCAAGGTGTGCGCGCCGGGCCCGGACGGGCCGGTGATCGCCGAGCTTCGGGCGCTGATCGACCTCGCGCACGAGCTCGGCGCCCCGGCAATCCGGGTGTTCCCCGGCGGTGACGGCCAGCCGCACGACCGGATCGCGGCGGTGCTCGACGACCTGCGTGCGGCCGGCGTGCGGCTGCTGGTCGAGACCCACGATTCGCACCCGACCGGCGAGGCCGCGCGGCGCATCGTCGAACCGTTCGAGTCGCCCCAGGTCGCGGTGCTGTGGGACGCGGTGCACCCGTGGCGGCAGGGCGAGTCGCCGACCCGCACTCGTGAGGTGCTCGGCGAGTACCTCGGCTACTTCCAGCTGAAGGATGCTCGCGCGGCCGATCCGACGCCGCTGCCACCCGGCGAGGGTGAAGTGCCGCTCGCCGAGTGCGCCGAAGTGCTGCGTGGATGGTCGGGATGGGTCTCGCTGGAGTGGGAGCGGGCCTGGTATCCGGACCTGCCGCCGGTCGAGGTCGCCCTGCCCGCCGCCGCCCGCTGGCTGCGGTCCTGACCTGCGGCAATCCAGCTATACAAGCGGTGTATACACGCAGTGTATAGTCCGATATATGGCACAGATGACGCTGGACGTCCGGGTTGTCGCCCGGCCGCGGACCGCGTGGCCCGAGATCGGTGCGGTGGCGGTCGCGGTGGTGGTGATGCTGCTCGCCCTGGCCTCGCGCTACGGCTACTACCGGGACGAGCTCTATTTCCGGATGCTGAGCGATCATCCGGCCCTCGGTTACGTGGACCAACCGCCGCTAACACCCTGGCTGGCGGGCCTGGCCACGCACCTGTTCGGCGACACGGCTCTCGGCATCCGGGTGCCGGCGGCGCTGTGCGCGGCGGCGGCCGTGGTGCTCACCGCCATGATCGCCGCCGAGCTCGGTGGCCGGGCGAGAGCACAGCTGATCGCGGCCCTGGGCACCGCGGGCTCGTGCTACCTCCTGCTGGTCGGCCACACGCTGCTGACCTCGAGTTTCGACCTGGTGGCCTGGGAAGTCGTGGCGCTGTTCGCGCTCAAGGCCCTGCGCAACGGCAAATGGTGGCTGTGGACCGGCGTGGCCGTCGGACTGAGTCTGTACAACAAGTATTTGATTGCGCTGCTGTGCCTGGGTTTGCTGGTCGGCCTCGCGGCCGTCGGTCCGCGCCGTGCGCTGGCGAGCCGCCGGCTGTGGGCCGGCGTCGCGATAGCGCTGGTCATCGGCGCGCCGAACATCCTGTACCAGGCCATGCATGACTGGCCCCAGCTGAAGATGGCCGCGGCGCTGGGCGCGGCCGGCAACAGCGACCGGAACCGGCTGTTCATGCTGCCTGGCCAGCTGATTCTGGTCGGCCTGCCGTTGGCCCCGGTCTGGCTGGCCGGCCTGGTCGGGCTGCTCCGTCGCCCCGAGTGGCGCCCGGTCCGCGCGATGGGCGTGGCCTTCCTGGTCGCGCTGGCCGCGGTGTTCGTGAGCGGTGGTCGCATGGACTACTCCGCGCCGATGCTGTTCGTGCTGCTCGCGGCCGGTGCCGTGCTGACGGACCGCTGGATGGTGAGCCTTCGTCGGCGTCGCGTGATCGCGTCCGCGCTGCTGCTGAATCTGGGACTGTCGGTGCTGCTCGCGTTGCCGGTGCTGCCGGAATCCGTGGTGGCCGACACTCCGATCTCGATGGCCAATGTCGAGGTGCGCGACAGCATGGGCTGGCCGGAGCTGGCGAGCCAGGTCGCCGCCGCCTTGCCGGCCGACCGGAACACGGTGCTGCTGGCCCAGGACTACGGCGAGGCCGGCGCGCTCGCGCATTGGAAGGACGCCGACCACCTGCCCGACGTCTACAGCGGTCACAACGAGCTGGCCAAGTGGCTGCCGCCGGACTCGGCGACCACGGCCGTCGCCGTCGGCATCAACCCCGATCTGCTGGCCCCGGCCTTCGCGCAGTGCACCACGGTCGGCACGGTCGAGCTCGGCGCGGACGTCGGCAACCAGGCTCAGCATGCCCCGATCGTGGTGTGCAGCGGTCGGCAGTGGACCTGGCAACAGCTCTGGCCTCGCCTCGTCCACCTGGGCTGACCTGCGCATATCGGCTATACACTCAAGTTATAGACGTGGTGTATAGTGACGAGCGCCCGGTCAGCGGGCGTGCGAGAGTTGCTCAAGACGGCAGGCAGGGGAGTCATGAGCGTGACCACACCGTCCCCGGACGGCACGCTGGCCGGTGATCGCCGGGCCGAGGCGCTGCTGCGCGGCACCGATCTGGTCAAGGCGTTCGGGCCGACGCCCGCGCTCGACCGGGCCAGCCTCGCGGTCTACGCGGGGGAAGTGGTCGCGGTGATGGGGCCATCGGGCTCCGGCAAGTCCACACTGCTGCACTGCCTGGCCGGCATCATCGCGCCGGACGCCGGGGCCGTGCACTACGCCGGCGCCGACATCGGGGCCATGTCCGACATGGAACGCAGCGCGCTGCGGCGTACCGACTTCGGCTTCGTGTTCCAGTTCGGGCAGCTGGTACCGGAGCTGTCGTGCCTGGAGAACGTGACGCTGCCGCTGCGGTTGGCCGGTGTCGCCCGGCGCGCCGCCGACGAAGCTGCGCGGGAGTGGTTGGAACGCCTGGAGGTCGCCGACGTCGCCGGGAAGCGCCCCGGAGACGTCTCCGGCGGTCAGGGGCAGCGCGTCGCCGTGGCCCGGGCGTTGGTCGCGGGGCCGCGTGTCGTCTTCGCCGACGAGCCGACCGGCGCTTTGGACTCACTCAACGGCGAGCGGGTGATGAGGCTGCTTGTCGCCGCGGCCAAGGACACTGGGGCTGCCGTTGTGCTCGTCACCCATGAGGCACGCGTCGCCGCCTACTCGGACCGTGAGGTCATCGTCCGTGACGGCCGAACCCGGGAGCACCTCCTGTGACATCAACGGTGTCGCGGCCGGTCGCCCGGGACAGCTGGCCGCGCGACTTCGCGCTGGGCCTGCGGCTGGCCGTCGGCGGCGGGCGGACATCGTGGGCTCGCCTGGCCTTGGGCACCATCGGCATCGGGCTCGCCGCCACCGTGCTGCTGCTGTTCGCGTCGATCGGCACCATCACCACCGGCATGAACGGCCGGTCGGCCGGCCGGGAGGCCAACTCCACCGTGGTCAGCGGCGTCAACCCGACTCAGGTGCTGCAGTCCTCCATGTCGTTCAAGACCCTGTCCGTCGACGGGTCTTACCTGCACGGCACCGGTCCCCACGCGCCGGTGCCACCGGGCCTCGGCACGCTGCCCGGCCCGGACGAGATCGTGCTCTCGCCGGCCCTCGCCCGGCTGATCGCCGAAAATCCCGACCTGCGGCAACGGTTTCCGCAGCAGGTTGTCGGCGTGATCGGCGACGCCGGCCTGCGCGGCCCGGCCGACTTGTTGTTCTACGCCGGCACCGGCCCACTGCCCGGCGGTCCTGGTCTGTCCACTGTGGTCAGTGCGTATTCCTTCGGCCGCCTCGGGGCTTCCGGCTTCGGCGATCCGACCCTGTTGATCGTCACCGTGATCAGCAGCGTCGCCCTGCTCATCCCGATCTTCATCTTCGTCTCGGTGAGCAGCCGGATCGCCGGCGCGCAACGTGATCGGCGGCTGGCCGCGCTGCGCCTTGTCGGTGCCGGCGACCGTCAGGTCCGTCGGATCGCCGCCGCGGAATCACTGGTCGCCGCCGCTTTCGGTCTGCTGCTCGGCACCGTGGCCTTCCTCGTGCTGCGTCAGTTCGCTCCCCGGTTCGAGCTGCTCGGCTGGAGCTTCTTCACTTCCGACGTCGTGCCGTCGGTGCCGTTGACCGTGCTGGTCGTGCTGCTGGTCCCCGTGCTCACGGTCGGCACCGTGCTGTTCGCCATGCGCAGCGTGATCATCGAGCCCCTCGGCGTCGTGCGTGGGGGCAAGCCCGTCCGCCGTCGAGCCTGGTGGCGTTTCGCCCTGATCGTCGGTGGCATCGCCCTGCTGCTCGCCGCCGGCTCCGTCCCTACCAACGGTTGGCTCATCGCTCAGGTCACCATCGGCGCTTCGGCGCTGCTCATCGGCGTGCCGGCGATTTTGCCGTGGCTGCTGGAACGTTCCGTCGACCGCATCCACGGCGGCACGCCGTCGTGGCAGCTCGCCATCCGCCGTCTCCAGTTGGACAGCGGCACGCCGGCCCGTGTCGTCAGCGGCGTTGCCGTGGTCCTGGCTTCCGCTATCGCCATGCAGCTCATGCTGCTGTCGACCGCCGTCCAGTACACGCCGCCCGATTCGGCCGACAACTGGGTGACGGTCTATTCCACTGCTGGCAGCGCTTCTCGCGTCACGGCCGCGTTGGCCACGGTGCCCGCTGCCAAGCAGGTCTATCCCGTCGCCAGCATCGACGCTTTCGCCACCGGCTCCTTGACCTACGGCGTCACCGTTGCCCCTTGCGCCACCATCACTCTGGTCCTGCATGTCGACCATTGCGTTGACGGTCAAGGCTTCCTGGCCAGCTCCGCCGCCCAGCCCGCTCCTCGCCCGGGCGACACGTGGCGATTGGCCGCCGCCACCTACGGTGCCGGGGCCAGCCAGTTCTTGGGCTCTTTTACCGTTCCCGATCTGCCCGTCGTGACCCAGCCCGTCGCTCGCGGCTCCGGTCCGTACATTGTGGACGGTGTTGTCCTCACCCCAGCACTGGCTGCCGGTCTGCCTTCGGCCCGCCACACCGAGACCTGGGTGGTCACCGATCCCGCCCAGCCCGACGCCACCGACCAGATCGCCACTGCCGTCGCCCCGCTGACCTGGCAGGTCTTCGTCTCGTCCAGCACCAGCGACCTGGTCAACGCCGGTCAGAACGCCTTCGTCACCATCCGCGCCGCCCTGCTCACCGGCTCCGTGTTCACGCTGTTGTTGGCCGGTGTCAGCATGCTCGTGCTCACCCTCGAACAGGTCCGCGAACGCCGCCGCCCGCTGGCCATGCTCGCCGCCGCCGGCGTTCCCCGCTCAGTCCTGGCGCGGTCCTTGCTGTGGCAGACCGCCGTTCCCGTCGTGCTCGGCGTCGTTGTCGCGATCGGCGTCGGCATCGCCATCGCCGCCCTGGTCATTCGCCTTACCAGCCAGGCCCTGCGGATCGACTGGCCGACCATCGGCATCTTCGCCGCCGTCGCCGTTGCGCTGGTGCTGCTGGTGGCGGCGTGCAGTCTGCCTTCCCTGCGCGCCGCCACCCGCTTGTCCGCCCTGCGCACCGAGTGACCGAAGCGGTCACGCCTTCGCGAGCAGCTCCCGAATCCGCTCCGCCGAAGCCGGCACCGGCGCCGACTCGGTGAACCACCGCATGGCGTCCTCCTGGGACAGGCCGGCCGGCGCCTCCGGGACGTAAGCCATGGCGTAGGCCGGCTTTCCGTTCTCGCTGCGCCAGCTGTCGGCCAATCCGCCGATGTCCACCGCGTCATAACCGAGCCGGTCCAGCAGCTCGACGACGGCAGCCTTCGCCGCCGCGTCGTCCCCGGCGATCGGCAGCGCGCTGCGGTCGGGCGCGCCGGCCGGCCGGCCGAGCGTGGCCAGCGCCTTGAAGTAGATGTTGTTGAACCCCTTGACCACGTGCGCGCCGACCAGGTGCCGCTGCAGCAGTCCGCTGGTGGTCAGCTCGCCGGAGTCGAGCTCGGGGATGTTCCCGTCACGCTGCGGGTAGTAGTTCAGGGTGTCGATCACGGTCTTGCCGGCCAGCTCGGCCACCGGCAGCTTGGTGTAGGCGTGCAGCGGAATGGTCACGACCACGATGTCCCCGGCCGCGGCCGCCTCGGCGGCGGTGGCGGCACGGGCCCGCGGACCGAGCTCGGCGACCAGGTCGGCCAGCGTCTCCGGTCCACGGGAGTTGCTGAGCACGACGTCGATCCCGGCATCGACGGCCAGCCGGGCCACGGTGCTGCCGATCATGCCGGTGCCGATGAGTGCGAGTGTCACGATGCCCCTCCAAGTGGCAGTCGAATGTCACTTCTGTCGACGCTAGCACAAGTGGCAGTCGCCTGTCGGTTGCTACCATCACCAGGTGGCCTCCGAGCGGACCGTGCGCGCCGACGCGGTGCGGAACAGCGAGCGCATCCTGCGCGCGACGCGGGACGTGTTCGCCGACCTCGGCCCGGACGCCCCGCTGGAGGAGGTGGCCCGCCGGGCCGGCGTGGGCATCCGGACCCTCTATCGGCACTTCCCCTGCAAGGATGACCTGCTCCAGGCGGTCGTCAACCTCAACGTGACGGAGGACCTGCGAACGGCCATCGAGCGCGCGCAGGCGGACGACAATCCGCTGCACGGTCTCGTCGGTCTGATCGAGGCGACCCTGGCGCTTGCCATCCGTGACCGCAACCTCGCGACGGCCGCCACCAACTTCTGCGTGATCAGCTGCGACGGTGCGGCCCCGCTGCGCACGGCGCTGGGCGAGCTGACCGGCCGGGCACAGGAGGCTGGTCTCGTCAGGTCCGATGTCACGCCGGACGACGTGCATCGGCTCCTGATGATGTTGACCAGCGTGCCGTATGTCGAGTACGGCTGGCAGCGCTACGTCATGCTCGTGCTGGACGCCCTTTCGCCGGCCGGCGCCAGCCCGCTGCCGCCGGAGTCCGCAGTGGACTGCCGGGCCTTTCCGCTGCCCTGAAGGACGGCCAGCAGCGCGCCGGCAATGGTGATGAGCGCGCCGATGGCCTGGATCGCGGTGAAGGACTCGCCGAGGAACACCACCGACGACACGGTGCCGAACACCGGCACGGTGAACATGCTGATGGTAGCGGTAACAGGCCCGACCGACCGCAACGCGCGGAAGTAGAACAGGTAGGCGATCGCGGTGGGTCCGATGGCCAGGAACGCGACAATGGCCCATGTGGACGGTCGCACGCCGGCCCAGTCCGTTGTGGACAGTGACGGGATGGCAGCGACCGCCAGGGCCAGCGCGCCGACGCCGGTGGCGTAGGTGGTGGCGCGTAGCGGTGCCATGCCGCGCAGCACCTTCTTGGAGATGATGCTGTACACGGCCCAGCACGCGGCGGCCAGCACGTAGAGGAGATCGCCGCCGACGCGTGCGCCGGAAACGCCGCCGACGCTGATGCCGACGAAGAACACGACCGCGCCGGCGACACCGGTGAGCAGGCCCGTGATCCTCAGTGCTGACGCCGTTTCCCGTCCCGACACCAGCAGCGCGACGGTCGTCAGGACGGGACTGAACACCGGCACGATGAGGCTGCCGTCGACGGCGGGGGACAACGTCAGGCCCCAGAAGAAGAAAAAGTTGTAGGCGAAGATGCCGATCAGGCCGGCGCCGCCGACCACGACCAGGTCCCGCCACCGAAACCGGGAACCGTCACGGCTCAGACCGAGCAGCAGCACGAGGAACACGGCGGCGCCGCCGAACCGCAGCATGGCCGCCACGTCGTGCGGCACCTCGCCGACGACGACCTTCGACCCGGTGAACGCCGTGCCGAACAGGACCATGGTGATGAGCAGGTACAGGTACGGCCCGGAGCGTGAGTGAGCGGACATGGCCGTCATCGTGCTGCCGATTCCGGCCACGGTCTTGTACGTTCCTGACATGGTCGGTGAATCCGAGGTTCGGGCGTGGCGCCCGGACGTGCCCGGCATCACCGAGGTGTTCCACGCCCATTTCACCCAGCACGCCTACCCGCTGCACACGCACACCGTCTGGACCCTGCTGATCCTCGACGACGGTGTGCTGCGGTTCGATCTGGACCGTCATGACCACGACACCCTGCGCTCGCAGGTCTTGCTGCTGCCGCCGCACGTGCCGCACGACGGCCGGACCGCCGCGCCGCAGGGCTTCCGCAAGCGGGTCATCTACCTGGCCGAGGACGCCCTCGACGCGGCGCTGATCGGCCCGGCCACCGACCGTCCCAATCTGTCCGACCCGCTGCTGTGGGACCGAATCGGTCGCCTGCATGGAGTGTTGGCGCTAACAGGCGAGTCCTTCGAGGCGCAGAGCCGGTTGGCGTTGATCGTGGATCGTCTGTCCACGCAGTTCCATCGGCACGTCGTCGACCTCGCGCCGCCGCGCCGCGGAGTCGCCGACGATCTGCACGATCTGCTCGACGCCAGGCTGACGACCGGCCTCACCCTGGACGAGGCGGCCGGGTTGCTGCACACCCATCCCGCGCACCTGGTCCGCGCCTTCACCCGGCGGTTCGCCATCCCGCCGCACCTGTACCTGACCGGTCGGCGGGTGGAGATGGCGCGGGAGCTGCTGCTGTCGGGCATGCCGGCCGGCACGGTGGCGTCCGAGGTCGGGTTCTACGACCAGTCGCACCTGACCCGGCACTTCAAGCGCATGCTCGGGGTCAGTCCGTCGCGCTACGCGAAGCAACGCTGAAGCCGTCCAGCAGGGCGTTGAGGCCGAGCCGCCACCGGCGGTCGACGGAGTGCCTGGTGCCACCGAGCCGGTGCGCGTTCTCGGCCTTGGCCATGCCCTCGGCGTAGACGAACAGCACCAGCGCGATGTCGGTGGGGTCGCCGACCAGCAGGCCGGCGTCGACGGCGTCGCGGACCTGCCGGGTGAAGATCTTGCGGACCCGCACGCCGGCCCTGGTCTCCTCGGCGGTGGGGTCGAAGTCGGCGAACGGGCGGGCGAACATGATCTCGGCCAGCACCGGGTTGCCGACGATGAAGCGGCGGAACGCCTCGGCCAGCTGTCGGACGCCGGCCAGCGGGTCGGGAGTGTCCGGCAGCGCGGTCAGGTCCTCGGCCAGCAGGTGGAAGCCGTGGAAGAAGACCTCGCGCACGATGCCGGCCTTGTCGCCGAAGACCTCGTAGATGGCCGGCAGCGAGGCGTTGGCCCGGCCGGCGACGGCCCGCGTGGTCAGCCCGGCCACGCCGTCCTCGTCGAGCACGGCGAGCGCACCGGCCAGGCCGCGCTCGCGGAGGTCTTCGGTGCGCTGCTTGGCCCGGGGCATCCCGTGACCTTAGCATCACCGTTACGTAACGACGATACGGCAGCTCCGCTAGCGAATCCTGAACCGCCGCATCATCTTCAGCCCGGACAGCATGCTGGTCACGTACTTGTCCGGGTCCTGCCCGGGCCGCGGGCCCATGACCTGTTTCTTCAGCACGGCCATGTTCTGCACGTCGGTGTACTTGAGCAGGCCCTGATCACCGTGCCGGGCCCCGACGCCGGACTTCTTGAAGCCGCCGGACGGCGTGCCCTTGGCCGCGTAGGCGGTGGCCAGGATGTCGTTGATGTTGACGTTGCCCGACTCGATGCGCGCGGCCACCGCCCGGGCGGCGTTGACGTCGCTGCCCCAGACCGAGGCGTTGAGGCCGTAGTCGGTGTCGTTGGCCAGCGCGACGGCCTCGTCGACCGTGCGGTACTTGTGCAGCGCGACCACGGGTCCGAAGGTTTCCGTGACGCCGCAGAGCATGTCCTTGGTGACGCCTTCGAGGATCGTCGGCTCGAAGAACGCCGGGCCGAGATCGGGGCGGGGCTTGCCGCCGCACAACACGGTGGCGCCCTTGGCCACGGCGTCGTCCACATGGGACATGACCCGCTTCATGTGCTCAACGGAGACGAGCGAGCCCATCTCCGGGCCGAACTCGTAGGCGGCGCGGACGTCCAGGCTCCGCGCCTTGGCCACGTACGCCGTCTTGAACTCGTCGTAGCGCGACTCCGGCAGGTAGATCCGCTCGATGTGCATGCAGATC
>DATJJB010000461.1:0-3767 GCA_035492655.1 Kutzneria sp.
TCGCTGTGCTGCGTCCAGGACCACGTCATCAGCGACGACACCCAGAGCAGCAGCGCGGCCAGCGCCAGCAGGCCCACCACCGTCCAGAGTGGACGCCGCTCAGGCATCGGCGGTCACCGACTCGCGGGCCGGCCGCAGCGTCTCCGCGGTGGCGATGGCGGCCAGCACGGCCCGCGCCTTGTTCAGGCACTCGGTGTCCTCGGCCTGCGGGTTCGAGTCGGCCACGATGCCCGCGCCGGCCTGCACGTAGGCCACGCCGTCGCGGACCAGCGCGGTGCGGATGGCGATCGCGGTGTCGCCGTCGCCGGCGAAGTCCAGGTAGCCGACGATGCCGCCGTACAGGCCGCGCCGGGTCGGCTCCAGCTCCTCGATCAGCTCCATGGCCCGCGGCTTGGGCGCGCCGGACAGCGTGCCGGCCGGGAAGCAGGCGGCCAGCGCGTCGAAGGCGGTCTTGCCCTCGTCCAGCTCGCCGGTGACCGTGGAGACGATGTGCATGACGTGGCTGTACCGCTCCACCTTGAAGAAGTCGACCACGTGCACCGAACCCGGCCGGCAGACCCGGCCCAGGTCGTTGCGGCCGAGGTCGACCAGCATCAGGTGCTCGGCCCGCTCCTTGGCGTCGGAGAGCAGATCCTTCTCCAGCAACGCGTCCTCGTCGGCGTCGACGCCGCGCCAGCGCGTGCCGGCGATCGGGTGCGCGGTCGCCTTGCCCTCGCGCACCGTGACCAGCGCCTCCGGGCTGGCGCCGACGATGTCGAAGCCCTCCAGCCGCAGCAGATACATGTACGGGCTGGGATTGGTGGTCCGCAGCACCCGGTACACGTCCAGCGCGTCGGCGGTGGTGTCCATCTCGAACCGTTGCGACAGCACCACCTGGAAGGCCTCGCCCGCGCGGATGGCCTCCTTGGCCGTCTCCACGGCCGCGCCGTACTCCTCGGACGTGCGGCGGCGGCGCATGCGCACCTCGGCCGGCCGCAGCACCGACGCCGTCGGCGGGGCCTCGGTGGACAGTTCCTCGGTCATCCGGTCCAGGCGGCGCACGGCGTCCTCGTACGCCGCGTCCACCCGCTCCGGGGAGTCGTCCCAGTTGACCGCGTTGGCGATCAACGTGATGGCGCCCGAGTGGTGGTCCAGCGCGGCCAGGTCGGTGGCCAGCAGCATGACCATCTCGGGCAGCTGGAGGTCGTTCTCGGCCAGCTCGGGCAGCCGCTCCAGGCGGCGCACCGCGTCGTAGCCGATGAAGCCGACCATGCCGCCGGTCAGCGGCGGCAGGTCCGGCAGCGGGTCGGTGCGCAGGATCTCGATGGTGTCGCGCAGCGCCCGCATCGGGTCGCCGCCGCTGGGCAGGCCGACCGGGGGTGTGCCGGTCCAGGCCGCCTCGCCGTCGAGCACGGTCAGCGCCGCCGGACTGCGCACGCCGACGAAGGACCAGCGCGACCAGGAGCGGCCGTTCTCGGCCGATTCCAGCAGGAAGGTGCCGGGCCGGTCGGCGGCTAGCTTGCGGTACACCCCCACCGGCGTCTCGGCGTCCGCCAGCAGGCGGCGGACGACCGGGATGACCCTGCGCTGCGCCGCCAGCGCGCGGAACTCCTCGCGGCTGGGACTGACCTCCCCGAAGGCACTGACCATGGCTGCCATTCTGCTATGCGGTTGACGCGCGGCGGATGCGACCCTAGATTTCAATGGTTGTTGAAATTAGGAGCGCACGTGACAGATCCGAAGCGGCGGGGCCGCCGGCCCGCCGGCGACGACACCAAGGCCGCCCTGCTCGCGGCCGCCCGGGAAGTCTTCACCGAGCAGGGCTTCGACGGTGCCACGGTACGCGCCATCGCAGCGCGGGCCGAGGTCGACGCGGCCATGGTCAACCACTGGTTCGGCGGCAAGCAGGGCCTGTTCGCCGCGGCCGTGCAACTGCCCGTGACTCCTGAGTTCGTCCGCGACCACGTGTTCGCCGCCGGTCCGGTCGAGGAACTCGGCGCCCGGGTCGTGCGCCAGTTCATCACCGTGTGGGACGGCAGCGGCGGCGGCGCTTTCACCACTTTGGTCCGCAGCGCCGCCACCCAGGAGTCCGCCGCCGCGATGCTGCGCGAGTTCATCAGCTCGGTGTTCGGCGGCATGCTCAAGGAACTGGGCGTCGACCAGCCGGAACTGCGGCTGGGCCTGTTCGGCTCCCAGATCGCCGGCCTCGGCCTGGCCCGGTACGTGATGCGGCTGGAGCCCATCGCCTCCGCCGATATCGACACCCTGGTGGCCAGCGTCGGCCCCACCCTCCAGCGCTACCTCACCGGCGAGGTCTGAGCCTTTCCCCGGTGGGCCGTTCGGCTGATCTCGACCGTCCATTCGGGCGGTCGGGGCGCGGAGGTCTGGTGGGGCCTCCGGCGCGTGCCCTAGCACTGTTGACACGAGTTCGGCGAGTGCGGACGGGGCCCACATGATCGACATGGCTGCGGTGGAAGCGCTGATGCGCCAAGGAGATCCGCTCGCCGACGCGGTGATCGCCGATCTCGTCGGGACCGGCCGGGTCGATGCCGTCAACGCGGTGCTGGCCCAGTTGCGGGACAACGACCAGCCCATTCCGGAGGATCTGCCGGAGTCGGTGCGCGCCTTCCTGATCGCGACGGACGATCCGCCGGCGTGGGCCGATCCCGACCGGGTGGCCCAGGCGTACGAGTTCTTCGTCGACGACGGGGTGCACGTCGCCTCGGTGCTGTCGTTCGGCGCGATGGTCAACTGCTACGCCCAACCCCGCCCGTCGCGTGTGCTCGCCCTGACCCATCGGCTCAACCAGCCGCACCGGCGGTTGTCCGAGACCTCGCAGTTCGTGATCAACATGATGGGCCGGCAGCCGTTCGGCCGCGGCGGCTCGTTCGTGCCGACGATCCAGAAGACCCGGCTGATCCACGCCGCCGTGCGGCACTTCATCGCGCGCTCGGGTCGCTGGGACGTCGAGGCCGATGGGATTCCCCTGTGCCAGCAGGACATGCTCGGCGCGTTGCTGATCTTCTCGGTGCAGGTGGTCGACGGCATGCGGCGGATCGGGATCTCGGTGACCGAGCAGGAAGCCGAGAGCTACTACTACGTCTGGCGGGTGACCGGCGCGATGCTCGGCATTCCCGTCGAGGCCATGCCCGAGTCCATCGAGCAGGCTCGGGAGCTCAACGCCGTCATCGTCGAGGCCACCTACGGGCCGTCGGCGGAGGGTGTCGAGCTGACCCGCAATCTCATCCGGCTGTACGAGGACATGGTGCCCGGCAAGGCCTTCGACGGTGTCGTGTCGGCCATGGTCCGCCAGACCGTGGACGCCAAGGTGGCCGACTGGATGGCCGTGCCGAACTCGCGGGGCTGGAACCGTGTCGTGCGGGCCGGCACCTGGGTGATGCGCAAGCTGGAACGGGCCGAGGACCGTAGCGCCGTCGCGACGTCCATCCTGGACAAGGCCGGCAGTCTCCTGCTGGGCGGCAGCGTCCGGACCCTCACCAACGGCCAGTCGACCGCCCTGACCATCCCCGCCGACCTACGCGAGAAATGGCTCGACGCCGGGGTCTGCCCGATGCAACGTCAGAGCACCTGATCGCTCGGCCCCGCCGGTGCTTCGCCCGGTTGGCGGATTTCACCCGCCGCCACCTAACGCGCCACCCCACCCGAGCGGACGCGGCGGGTGAAATCCGGCAAGGGCGAGGCACCGGTCACGAGGGGCCGAGCCGCGACGCCGGAGGCGGCGCCAAAAGCCCGGCATCGAAGCAGGTGCGGTCGCCGGTGTGACAGGC
>DATJJB010000462.1:0-12649 GCA_035492655.1 Kutzneria sp.
CGGCATCACCCAGGGCCAGCCCGGCATGGAGCTGTCCCTGTTCAGCCGCGAGGTCATCGCCATGGCCACCGGCATCGCCCTGTCGCACGAGATGTTCGACGCCTCGCTGCTGCTCGGCGTGTGCGACAAGATCGTGCCCGGGCTGCTGATCGGCGCGTTGGCCTTCGGCCACCTGCCGGCCGTGCTGGTGCCGGCCGGGCCGATGACCTCGGGGCTGCCGAACAAGGAGAAGGCCCGGATCCGGCAGCTCTACGCCGAGGGCAAGGCCACCCGCGCGGAGTTGCTGGAAGCGGAGTCGGCGTCCTATCACGGGCCCGGCACCTGCACCTTCTACGGCACCGCCAACTCCAACCAGATGGTCGTCGAGGTGATGGGCCTGCACCTGCCGGGCGCCTCCTTCGTGCCGCCGAACACCCCGCTGCGCAAGGCGCTGACCGAGGAGGCCGGCCGGCGCGTGGTCGGGCTGGCCCGGTCTTCGTCGCTGGCCGAGATCGTGGACGTGAAGGCCGTGGTCAACGGAGTCGTAGCACTGCTAGCAACCGGTGGGTCGACCAACCTGACGCTGCACCTGCCGGCGATCGCCGCCGCCGCCGGCATCCAGCTGGGCTGGGACGACTTCGCCGAGCTGTCGGCCGTCGTGCCGCTGCTGGCCCGCGTGTACCCGAACGGCAGCGCCGACATCAACCACTTCCAGGCCGCCGGCGGCGTGCCGTTCCTCGTCGGCTCATTGCTCGACGCCGGCCTGCTGCACGCCGACGTGCAGACCGTGGCCGGGCCGGGGCTGGACCGGTACCGGCAGGAGCCGTTCCTGGACGACGGCAAGCTGGTCTGGCGTGACGGACCTGCTGCTTCGCTGGATCCGGCCGTGCTGCGGCCGGTCAGCGAGCCGTTCTCGGCCGACGGCGGGTTGCGCATGCTGGCCGGCAATCTGGGGCGGGCCGTGATCAAGGTGTCGGCCGTGGCGGCCGAACACCGCGTCGTGCAGGCGCCGGCGCGGGTCTTCACCACGCAGGAGGCCTTCACCGCGGCGTTCAAGGCCGGCGAGCTCGACCGTGACGTCGTGGTGGTCGTGCGCAACCAGGGGCCGCAGGCCAACGGCATGCCCGAGCTGCACAAGCTCACCCCGGCGCTGGGCGTGCTGATGGACCGTGGGCACCGGGTCGCGCTGGTCACCGACGGCCGCATGTCCGGCGCGTCCGGCAAGATCCCCGCCGCCATCCAGCTGACGCCGGAGGCCGCGACCGGTGGGCCGCTGGCCCGGGTGCGTGACGGGGACGTCATCCGATTGGACGCCAACCGTGGCAGCATCGAGGTGTTCGTCGACGAGGCCGAGCTGATGGGACGGCGGCTGGTGGACGGGCCGCCGGCCGAGCAGGAGTGGACGGGCACCGGGCGTGAGCTGTTCGCGCCGCTGCGACGGGCCATCGGGCCCGCCGACGAGGGCGCGAGCGTGTTCGGCAGCACGCTCACCCCGGAGCAGTTCGCCGTCCCCGTGACCACCTGGAAGTGAGGATCATGACTACCCCGGCCGAGCTGCTGGAACTGTCCCCCGTGATGCCCGTTGTCGTGCTCGACGACGTCGCGCACGCCGTGCCGGTGGCCGAGGCGCTGCTGCGCGGCGGGATCCGGGTCATCGAGGTGACGCTGCGGACCCCGGCCGCGCTCGGGTCCATCGAGCGCATCGCGGCCGCCGTGCCGGAGTTGGTGGTCGGGGCCGGCACCGTCACCGCGCCGGAGCACGCCAAGCAGGCGGTGGACGCCGGTTCGCGGTTCATCGTCACGCCCGGTTCCACCGACGCGCTGCTGGACGCCGTCGCCGCCACCGGGCTGCCTTTCCTGCCCGGCGTCAGCACCGTCGGCGAGGCCATGCGGGCGGCGGAGCGGGGCTGCTCCGTGCTGAAGTTCTTCCCCGCCGAGGCCGCGGGTGGGGCCGCGTACCTGAAGTCGATCTACGGTCCGCTGCCCGGTCTTCGCTTCTGTCCCACCGGCGGTATCACCGTTTCGTCGGCTCCGGACTATCTGGCGCTGCCCAACGTCGGGTGTGTCGGCGGTTCCTGGCTCACGCCCAAGGACGCCCTCGCCGCCGGCGACTGGCAGCGTGTGGAGGAGTTGGCCGCCGCGGCGGCCGCCCTGCACTGACCTTTGTGGACGATCGGCGGGCCCCGTGGCACGGGGCCCGCCGATTGCTGTAATCGGTTGCACCGCACGCGAGCCTCACTCGCCGTAGGGTCGTCGGCACCGGCGGTTGACTCGGCTGCAACCTTATGAAAACGTTTGTAACCCGCCGCCGCGATACCGAACCAGTGGGAGGTATCCGTGGCACCACGCACACGGCGGTCGCTGGCCGTGGCCGGCGCCCTGCTCGCCGGCGCGCTCGCCGCCGGACTTGCTCTGACCACCGTGCCGGCGCTCGCGTCGGCCCAGAGCGTCGCGGCCGTGCCGACGCCGCCGAAGAACCTCAAGGCCGCCAACATCACCGAGACCACGGTCGACCTGTCGTGGAGCGCGTCCAGCAGCGATGTCGGCCTGGCCGCGTACGACATCTACCACGACGGTCAGCTGACCAAGTCGGTCGACGGCAAGACACTCAAGGCCACCATCACCGGCCTGACCCAGAACACCACCTACGGCTTCTACCTCAACGCCCGTGACACCAAGGGCGGCGTCTCCCAGGCCAGCAACACGGTCCAGGTGACGACCAAGAAGTCCAGCGACAACACGCCGCCGAGCGCGCCGACCGGCCTCAAGGTCGCCGGCAGCACGGCCAACTCCATCTCGTTGACGTGGACCAAGTCCACCGACAACGTCGGCGTCACCGGCTACACCGTTCTTGAGGGATCCTCACAGGTCGGGTTGGCCACCACGAACTCGTTCACCGTGCAGGGCCTCGCGCCGAACTCGTCGCACACCTACACGGTCACCGCGCGCGACGCCGCCGGCAACGTGTCCAAGCCCAGCGCGGCTGTCACCGGCAAGACCTCGGGCGGCGGTGGCGGTAGCGGCACCACGCCCGGCCAGGTCACCAAGGTCGCCGACGACAAGGACGTGCCCTGGGGCCTGGTCACCCTGCCCGACGGCACGATCCTGTTCAACGAGCGGGACACCCACAACCTGATCCACCTGGATCCCAAGACCGGCGCCAAGACCACCGCCGGCACCGTTCCCGGCGTCTCCGGCACCAACGGCGAGGGCGGCCTGCTCGGCCTGGAGATCTCACCGACCTTCACGTCCGACAACTGGATCTACGTCTACTTCACCACGTCGTCGGACAACCGCATCGCCCGCTTCAAGTACACCGGCGGCAAGCTCGACACCGGCAGCCAGCAGGTGTTGCTGAAGGGCATTCTGCGCAACCAGTTCCACAACGGTGGCCGGCTGCGCTTCGGCCCCGACGGCAAGCTGTACGCCGGCGTTGGCGATGGGGAGAACGGCGACAACGCGCAGAACCTCAACTCCCTCAACGGAAAGATCCTGCGGCTCAACCCGGACGGCAGCGTGCCGGCGGACAACCCGTTCGCCGGCAAGTACGTCTGGAGCTATGGCCACCGCAACGTCGAGGGCCTGGCCTTCGACACGCAGGGCCGGCTGTGGGAGGCCGAGCTGGGCAACTCGATCATGGACGAGCTGAACCTGGTCCAGAAGGGCGGCAACTACGGTTGGCCGTCCTGCGAGGGCACGTCCGGCAGCGGTTGCGGCAACTCGAAGTTCATCAAGCCCATCCAGACCTGGCCGGTCGCCAACGCCTCGCCCAGCGGCCTGGCCATCGTGCACGACGTGTTGTTCATGGCCGCGCTGCGCGGCCAGCGCCTGTACCGCATGGAGATCACCGGCAACACCACCAGCAAGCCGGTCGCCTACTTCAACGGCACCTACGGTCGGCTGCGCACCGTCGAGCCCGCGCCCGACGGCGGCCTGTGGCTGACCAACTCCAGCGGTGACAAGGACAGCACCGGCAACAACAGCAACGACGCGATCTTCCACGTGCAGCTCAACTAGCCGCGCGCGGACGGCGGAAACGGGGCCTCCCGGGCGGGTGGGGCCCCGTTTCTCGTGTTCTGCTTCACACTTCGCTTCGTCTCCAGCGTCAACGGGCCGTCTCTCCGCGAAAATCGAGCAATCCCCTTGTTGGAGCAGCGAATCCCTTTCGTCCCGCATGGTAGGTTCGCTGGCCGTCCGGACCAGACCTGGGGAGAAACACGTGGACGCACCGGCACTGATCGATGCTCAACTCACCATGACCGCCTTCACCCAGTTAGCCGGCAGGCTCGGCGGCTATCCGTTCGTGAAGGTGGTCGTCGACCGGCCGGGCGGGCACATCCATTTCATCAACGACGCGCGGTACTCCTTCCACGCCGAATACATCGCGGCGGAGATACTCGGCATCGGCAAAGCCGAACTCGAGGCCGGCATCGATGACTTCAATCACAGCATCTACCACGCCGAGGACCGGCGTTTCTATCTCGGCATCCTCGCCCTGCACACCTCCGACGACCGGCGGATGCTGTCGTTGGAGACGGTCGAGGTGGACACCATGTCCGGGCCGATGCTGGCCTATTTCTACCTGGCCGTGCGAGCCGCGGTGGACCCGGCGCTGCCGGTGCTGGTGAAGCCGGCCAACCACAGCCAGGAAGAGCTGCTGGCCGAGATCCCGACCGCCGAGGTGCCGCGCATTCGCGCGCACGAGCTGTTCTCGTCGGCCCGTTTCGTGCCGCTCAATCCCGGTGCCGCCCATGGCCGGCTGCGCGCTTTCCGCACCGAGGCCGACTACCGGGCCGCCGCCGATTCCCTTGAGTGGTACGACATCATCGTCATGCACCGGGTGCCCGACGACGTGCCGCGACTGGCCGGCATCGTGAACGCGCACCACACGACTCCGTTGTCCCACACCAATGTGCTGGCCTCGGGCTGGCAGGTGCCCAACGCCGTGCAGCTCGGCGTCTTCGACCGGATCGACGCCGAGCAGCTCAACGGCCGCTGGGTGCGCTACGAGGTCGACCCGGCGGCCGACGAGATCACCCTGACGCCGACCGAGGAACCGGTCGACGTCGCCCGCAAGCCGGCCTGGTACGCGCAGCGGATCGTGTTGGAGGAGCCGGAATCCCAGACCTCGCCGATCACCAGCCTCGACCGGCTGCGGCTGCACGACCGGCACCGCTACGGCACCAAGGCGGCCAACCTCGGCGAGTTGCACCACGTGCTGGCCAACGGTTCCGGCCGGCTGCTCGGCTTCTACCAGGTGCGCCGGCCGCCGCGCGAGAACCTGTTGCCCTACCTGGCCAAGCTGCTGGACGTGCCCGTCGGGGCCGACCTCAACGACGCCGCCATCCGGCTGCTGCGCGACAACATCGCCGTGCCGCGCGGAATCGCCCTGCCGTTCTCGGTGCAGCGGCGTTTCCTGGAGTCGTCGCCACGCGTGCAGCAGGCCATCGGCAAGCTGAAGATGGCGCTGGAGCTCGATGTTCCCGACGTCGACCGGCTCTGTCTTGAGCTGCAACGACTTATTCGCGGCACCCGGATTCCCGACGACCTGCGCGAGGCCGTCGACAGCGCCCTGGTGTCCGAGCTCGGCGGCGTGCGCACCTTCGTCGTACGCAGCTCGTCCAACGCCGAGGACCTGGCCGGCTTCTCCGCCGCCGGCATCTACGAGTCGATCAACCATGTGACCACCGCCGACCGGATCTTCTCGTCCATCAAGGAGGTCTGGGCCTCCCTGGTGTCGCCGCGCAGCGTCCGGCTGCGCCAGCAGGCCGGCATCTCGCTGGACGACAGCTACATGGGCGTGATCGTCCAGGAGCAGGTCGACGGCACCGTCGGCGGCGTCATGGTGACGACCAACCCGTTGAACCGCAAGGACTTCCGCAACGTGTACGTCAACGTGTCGGTGAACTCCGTCATCGACGTCGTGTCCGGCGCCGCGCTGCCCATCCAGTACCTGTACTCCACCGTCGAGGGCGACGGCCGTACCGTGTCACTCGGCGACGCCGCCGAGGACCTCGATCTCGGCGCACGCCAACAACTCCAACGCCTGGCCATCGCCGGACGGTTGCTGCAGGCCCACTTCTCGCCCGACTACACCTTCGACTCGCCCGTCGACGTCGAGTGGATCGCCGACGAGAAACGCATCACCATCGTCCAACTACGGCCGTACAGCGCATGAACGCCGCCGTCCGTCGCGCGGTGTGGCTCAGCTACACCTTCCAGTTCTTCTTCGGCCTGCTGCTCTGGCTGCCCGTGTTCTACGAGTACCAGCGGCAGATCGGCCTGTCCGACACGCAGATCTTCGGTATCCAGAGCATCTACTACATCGCCTTCTGCCTGCTCGAGATCCCCACCGGCATGGTCGCCGACCGCTTCGACTACCGCCACTGCCTCGTCGCCGGCGGCGTGGTCCTGATCGCCGCCAACCTCACCCCGGTGTTCCTGGTCTCCTACACCGGTTTCCTCGTCCACTTCCTGCTCATCGCCCTCGCCCGCTCGTTGGTCTCCGGTGCCGCCAGCGCCTACCTGTACGAGTACATGCACGCCGCCGGCGCCGGCGAGGCCTACCCCCAGGCCGAGGGCTACGGCCGTTCCTACAGCCTCATCGGCAAGGTCGTCTGCTGGCCGGTGGTCGGTCTGTTGATGCAGTGGAACATGCCTTCCCCGTACTGGCTCAGCGCCATCAACGCCGCCATCGCCGTGCTGGCCGCGCTGGTTCTCCCCGCCATCCCACGCCGCCCAACAGTTCCGGCCAGCACTGGCACGCCCACCGTCTCCGCTCCGCCCGCCTCAACCTCGTCCCGGCAGCACACCGCTCGAGCCACCACCCCTTCCGTCCGCCCCGAACGCCCGCCCATCTCCGTCGCCCTCCGGGGCGCTTTCGCCCAGATGCGCGGCTCTCGGTTGCTCGTGCTGCTCATGGTCCAGGGCGTCGCGATCTTCACCTTGGCCCGGATCTGCTCCGTCAACCTGTTCCAGCCCATCCTGGACAGCAAGAACACGCCCGTGGTGCTGTACGGCGTCGTCATGGCCCTCATGACCGTCTTCGAGGCCCTCGGCGCCGCCCGGCCCAACTGGTTGCGCAGGCACATCAGCGACGTTCGGTCCGTCTTCGTGCTCACCCTGGCCATGGCCGTCACCCTCGCCCTGGCCGGTCTGCTCGGCATCGTCGGCTCCGTGCTCGCGCTGTGCGTCTTCTCCTTGGCCTGTGGGCTCTCCTTCCCCATCCAGCGGGCCCTGCTCAACGCCGCCATCACCGATTCCCGTTACCGCGCAACGCTGCTGTCCATCGAGTCCATCATCGACCGCGCCGTCTGCGCCCTCGTCGCCCTGGCCCTCGGCTCCTACCTCCAGTCCGGCGCCCTCACCGACTTCCTCGTGCAGACCGCCATCGTCACGTGCGTCGTGATGGTCGTCATCGCCGGCCTGATCCGCCTCACCCGCCGCCGGGTCTCGGTCACCCCCTCGACCTGATCACCCCGCAACGCCGGGCCGATCTCCGGCCGTGACCTGGTCAAAACCCCGCAGCACCGGGCGGATGCCGCTACCTTGGGCTGATGTTCCGCTCGGTGCTGGCGGTCGCGGACTTCCGCTGGCTGTGGGCCGGCGAGGCGCTGTCCCAGGCCGGCGACCAGCTGGCCCGGGTCGCCCTCGCCGTGCTGGTGTTCCAGCGGACCTCCTCCCCCGCGCTCACCGCCCTGTCCTACGCCCTCACCTTCGTGCCCACGCTCATCGGCGGCGCCCTCCTCGGCTGGGTCGCCGACCGCGTCGCCAGGCGCACCGTCATGGTCGTCTGCGACCTCTCCCGAGCCCTCCTCGTCGCCGCCATGGCCGTCCCCGGCATGCCCCTGCCAGTCCTCTATCTCCTGTTGGTCGCCGTCACCCTGCTCGGCGGTCCTTTCCGCGCCGCTCAACAGGCCCTGCTCCCCGACCTGCTGTCCGGCGAGCTCTACGTCTCCGCCCTGGCCCTCCGCGGCATGACCATCCAGTCCGCCCAGCTGGCCGGCTTCGCCTGCGGCGGCGTCCTGGTCGCGGCCTTGACCCCGTACTGGGCCCTGGTGGTCGACGCCCTCACCTTCGTCGCGTCGGCCCTCCTGGTCCGCACCGGCGTCCACCACCCCGCCGCCATCTCCCCGCCCTCGTCCTGGGCCCCACCCAGCGGACCACCACCTGCCGGTCCCAGGCCCTCATCCAGCAACCCTCACTCCTCAGCCGCTCGGTCGCTGCGCGCTTCCCGTCGGTCCGCGGCTGGATCGGTGCGGGCGGGCGTCCGCGTGGTGTTCGGCGATCCCGCGGTGCGGGCACTGGCCGTGCTGAGCTGGCTGGCCGGCTTCTACGTGGTGCCGGAAGGGTTGGCCGCGCCGTACGCGGCGGCGATCGGGACCGGCACGGTTGGCGTGGGCCTCCTGATGGCGGCGGACCCGGCGGGGTCGGTGCTCGGCGCCTTCGTGCTGGCCCGATGGATCCCGGAACACCTTCGACCGCGCCTGCTCGGATTGCTAGCAGTGCTGGCCGGCCTGCCGCTGCTGGTTTGCGCAGTCCAGCCGAGCCTGCTGGTTTCGCTAGCAGCGCTAGCGCTGTCGGGTGCTTTGGCGCAGGCCTATCAGACCCAGGACACCGCGTCCCTGGCCCGCGCGGTTCCGAGCGCCGGACGGGCTCAGGTGATGGGCATCGTCGTCAGCGGACTCGTGACGGTCCAAGGCGTCGGCGTCATGGTGGCCGGCCTGCTGGCCGATCTGATCGGCACGCCCCTGACCATCGGCCTGGCCGGTCTCAGCGGCATCGCCGTAGGCGTGCCGGCCGCCCTGTCATGGCATCGCGTTATGCGTCGATCAGAGCCAGGGCCTCGGGAATCGAATCGGTGACGGGCACGCCGGCGGTCGCCAGCCGTGATCGCGGCATCATGCCGGTCGTCACCAGCACGCACTGGGCACCGACCTGGGCGGCGGCTTCGGCGTCGTCGACGACGTCGCCGATCAGGATGACCTCGGCGGGGTCGAGGTCCTGAGCCTTGAGGTGCTCGACGAGGTGCGCGGCCTTGGAGCCGCCCATGTTGTAGCCGCGCAGGCCGTCGACCCGGTTGAACAGGTCGGTGAGGCTCAGTTTTCCGATCAGCGGCACGAGCTCGTCGTGGAACCACATGGACAGCAGCGACTGGGTCCGGCCGGCGTCGCGCCACTGGTGCAGCAGGTCGGGCACCCCGGTGGCCAAGCCACAGCTGTCCAGCTCAAGGCGATAGGCGGTGTGGTACTGCCGGTCGATGACGTCCCAGTCCGCCACGGTGAGCGCCTGGCCCAGCACCTTCTCGTAGCAGGCGAGGATGGGTCGGCTGAACACGGCACGCCACTCGTCCAGCGTGACCGCGGCCCGGCCGTACTGTGCGCACACGGTGTTCACGGCTGCCAACACTGCGTGGTTGTCGTTCAGGAGGGTGCCGTTCCAGTCCCAGACCACATGCCGTGCCCGCAGCTTTGTCACCGCGTCAGCCTACGTAATACGAGGCCGCGTCCGACGCCCAATGCGCAGTGAAGCCGGTCGCTCCCACCATCGTCGGGGCCATCCCCTGGCCCGGTTTCTTTCCTCCCTCCGGGTGAAGTCCGTGACTTTCGGCGAATCGATTCGTGGCGGCGCTGAGCACATCCGGCTCCGGCCGCGTAGATGAACGACATGAGCAGCGATGACCCGGACACCATCCGCTTTCACCGCTTCGTGCCGCCCGAGGAGGGCGACGAGATCGAGGCGCAGGCCCAGTTCTTCGGCATGACCGTGGACCAGATGTTCCAGGACACCGAGACCATGGTCATGATGCGCGGCGGCCGGCACCAGGCCATGCACGAGTTCCGCTGGCAGCGCTGAGCTCGCGACGGCCCCACGGCCGACCCCGCACCGGTGGCCCGGCTTCCGCCCCGGCGTCACCAAGGCGGCACACCTCAGCGGTCCTGCACCGCTGAGCGCATCCGAACCACATCAGCGCGGCTGACCGCGTCAGCGGCGGTCGCCTGCTTCGGCCCGGCGCCGTGGGGAGCACGCCCCGAACCGTGCTGCCCCATCAACGACGTCATCCAGCGGTCAGCGGCGTGGCCTGTCCCCAGAGCTCAGAAGTCGTCGTCGGGGATGCCGGAGCTGCCCTCGCGGCTCAGTTCCTCGCGGACGACCCGGATGGCCATGCCCTCGGCGTAGCCCTTGCGGGCCAGCACACCGACCAGGCGGCGGAGCTTGGTGGTGTCGTCGACCCGGGCGACCGACGGCAGCTTGCGGCGGACGAGTTCGCGGGCGCGTTCGAGCTCGCTGTCCTCGTTGACCGTAGCGGCGGCCTGGGCGGCCACCGAGTCGTCGACACCCTTGCGGCGCAACTCGTTCACCAGCGCCCGCCGGGACAGGCCCTTGTGGCTGTGGCGCGACGCCACCCACTCGTGGGCGAACGCCTCGTCGTCGATCAGGCCGGCCCGATCCAGGCGGCCGAGCACCAGCTCGGCCACCTCCTCCTCGAACTCCTTGCGGGCCATGGCCTGCCGTAGCTCGGTGCGGGACCGGGCCCGCACGCCGAGCAGCCGCACACAGAGATCCTGCGCCCGGCGAACCTCCGGCGCGTCACGCACCGCGGGGGTCTCGCCGGACGCCTCCTGCTCCGTCACCGGCTCAGAAGTCGACCGGCGCCGGCGCGTCCTCCGCGTCCAGCTTGGCGCCGATGCCGAGCTTCTCCTTGATCTTCTTCTCGATCTCGTTGGCCACGTCCGGGTTCTCCAGCAGGTACTTGCGGGCGTTCTCCTTGCCCTGGCCCAACTGGTCGCCCTCGTACGTGTACCAGGCGCCGGACTTGCGCAGGATGCCCTGCTCCACGCCCATGTCGATCAGCGAGCCCTCACGGCTGATGCCGTGGCCGTACAGGATGTCGAACTCGGCCTGCTTGAACGGCGGGGCCACCTTGTTCTTGACCACCTTGACCCGGGTCCGGTTGCCGACCGCGTCACCGCTGTCCTTGAGCGTCTCGATACGGCGCACGTCCAGGCGCACCGAGGCGTAGAACTTCAGCGCCTTGCCACCGGTCGTGGTCTCCGGCGAGCCGAACATGACGCCGATCTTCTCGCGCAGCTGGTTGATGAAGATCGCGGTGGTGTTGGAGTTGTTCAGGGCACTGGTCATCTTGCGCAGCGCCTGGCTCATCAGGCGGGCCTGGAGGCCGACGTGGTTGTCGCCCATCTCGCCCTCGATCTCGGCCCGCGGCACCAGGGCGGCCACCGAGTCGATCACCAGGATGTCCAGCGCGCCCGAGCGGACCAGCATGTCCGCGATCTCCAGCGCCTGCTCACCGGTGTCCGGCTGGGAGACCAGCAGGCCGTCGGTGTCCACGCCCAGCGCCTTCGCGTAGTCCGGGTCCAGCGCGTGCTCGGCGTCGATGAAGGCGGCGATGCCGCCGTTGCGCTGCGCGTTGGCCACCGCGTGCAGCGCCACCGTCGTCTTACCGGAGGACTCCGGGCCGTAGACCTCGACGACCCGGCCACGCGGCAGGCCGCCGATGCCCAGCGCCACGTCCAGCGCGATGGAGCCGGTCGGGATCACCTCGATGGGCGCCCGACCCTCCTGGCCGAGGCGCATCACCGAGCCCTTGCCGAAGTTCTTGTCGATCTGGGCCAGGGCGAGCTCGAGCGCCTTGTCCTTGTCCGGTGCTGCTGGTGCCATGGGAAGTCCACCTCTGTCTGTCTGGCGTGGCCCGCTTGTCCCAGGGCCCGCCGCCGGTTGTCGTCACCGAGGACGCTACGGGGAGGGTCTGACAATTTCGGCGACCCGCTGACCCCCAGGCTAGCCGAACACCTGTTCGAGGGAAAACCGACACGCCGTCCACCCGGTCAGCGCCGCTCGCCGGGGACGTCGAACGCCTCGCACACCGCTCGCCAGATCGTCCTGGCCGGCACGCCGGCCTCCAACGCCTGGTCCACGGTCATCCCGTCCAGCTGGGAAAACACGTGGTCGCGGGCAATCATCTCGGACCGGACCCGGCCGAACTCCTCGGCCATCAGGGCCCGGAAGGCAGTGATACGCATCGTGGTCAACCCTACGCCGACAGCAAATTGCAGAAAGTGGGGACCGAGGGCTTCCCTGACCCGCGAAACACGCTATCCTTGGCGTGGGCCCGTGATCCCCCCGACCTCAGCAGTTGGAAACTCACGGCGGAGCGCCGCAGTCGACCCCCAGGGCTGCGGCGCTTCTTTATGCCTCGGGCGCTGTTTGTTCGCCACCAAGTCCGCCTTCGTGGCGTCAGTCGCACACAAAACCGTTCTTCGTGCCGCTTTCGGGGACGCGCGGCGGTTCTAGGCTTGATCCCATGCGGGAGCAGAAGATCGGGGCCTGGCTCGACGACCTGGCGTCCGGGGCGCCGGCGCCGGGCGGCGGGGCGGTGGCGGCGATGCACGCGGCGATGGCGGCGGCACTGGTGTCGATGGTGTGCGAGTTGACCGTGGGCCGGCCGAAGTACGCGGAACACGAGCCGACGATGCGGGAAGCGCTGGCGCGGGCGACCGAACACCGGCAGACGGCGGTGGAGCTGGCCGACGCGGACGCCGAGGCCTTCACGGGCGTGACGGACGCGTACCGGCTGCCGAAGGGCACCGACGAGGAGAAGGCGGCGCGGCGCGCGGCGATCCAGGAAGCCCTGGTGGGGGCGGCGGCGGTG
>DATJJB010000463.1:0-13657 GCA_035492655.1 Kutzneria sp.
CCGTGACCCAGCAGCCGCTGCTCGACTTCCGCTCGGACACCGTGACCAAGCCGGACGAGGCGATGCGCGCCGCGATGGCCTCCGCCGAGGTGGCCGATGACGTGCTCGAACACGACCCCACGATGCGCGCGCTCGAGGAACGGGTGGCCGGCCTGGTCGGCACCGAGGCCGCGCTGTGGGTGCCCAGCGGCAGCATGGGCAACCTGATCGCGCTGTTCCTGCACCTGCGCCGGGGCGACCGGTTCCTGGCCGCGCACTCCTCGCACGTGCTGGACAACGAGCTCGGCACCGCGGCCTGGATCGCCGGCGGCATGCCGTACGCGATGGACTGGGACGCCGGTCCCGGCCGGATGTCGGCCGCGGCCATCCACGACATCGCCGGCAACGAGGCGCCGTACCACGGCCTCAAGACCACGTTGCTGTCGTTGGAGAACACCCACAACGGCGCCGGCGGCACGGTGATGCCGCTGGGCGAGCACATGCAGCTCGTCGCGGCAGCACGGGAATGCCGGCTGCGGGTGCACTTGGACGGCGCGCGGCTGTGGAACGCCTCCGTCGCGCTCGGTGTCGCCCCGGCCGAGCTGGCCGTCGGCGTCGACACCGTGCAGGTCTGCCTGAGCAAGGGCCTGGGCGCGCCGGTCGGCTCGGTCGTCGCCGGCAAGGAGGAGTTCGTCGCCGAGGCACGGCGGGTGCGCAAGATGCTGGGCGGCGGCGTGCGGCAGGGCGGCATCCTGGCCGCGGCCGGGCTGGTCGCGTTGGACCGTATCGACGACTTGGCCGACGACCACGCCAACGCCAAGCTGCTGGCCGAGGGCCTGACCGAGCTCGGCTGGAGCGTGCGCACCCCGGAGACCAACATCGTGCTGGCCGCGGTGCCCGACCCGCGCAACGCGATCAAGATGCTGGGGCGGTTGGGCATTCAGACCGGGCCGATGTCCGGGCAGGTCCGCTTCGTCACGCACCGGGACGTCAGCACGGCCGACGTGAAGGACGCCCTGCACCGCATCGGGAGCGCCAGTTGAGCTGGCTCGTCTTCGACTACGGCGGCGTGATCAGCCTGCACACCAAGGCAATCCCGGCGATGGCCGCCCGCGTCGGCGTCTCGGCGGAGTCGTTCGAGCCGGGCTACTGGTCCGAGCGCGACGCCTACGACCGCGGCCTGCCCGACCTCGACTACTGGCGGGCCGTCTGCGCGCACGTGGGCGTCTCCGTGGACGCCGCGCTGTCCGAGGACCTGACCCGGCTGGACATCGAGGGCTGGCTGCCCACCGACGACCGGACCGTGAAGCTGCTCGGCCGGCTCGCCGGCTCGGGCGCCCGGCTGGCGCTGCTGTCCAACGCCCCCAGCTCGTTCGGCCGGGTCGCCGAGCGGCAGCCGTGGGCCGAGCACTTCACGCACCTGCTGTTCTCCGGCGATCTCGGGCTGGCCAAGCCCGACGTCGAGATCTACGCCGCCCTGGTCGGCAAACTGGGGGCCAGGGCGGCGGACTGCCTGTTCGTCGACGACCGTCAGGCCAATGTGGACGGTGCCGTCGCCGCCGGCTGGACCGCCCACCGCTGGACGTCGGCCGACGAGCTGGCCGACACCCTGGTCAGGTTCGCGACTTGTTCTTGATCGCGCCGTAGATCGCGGTGGCGACGAACAGGATGCCCCCGATGATCGCGAGCCAGAACAGGCCCTTGAGCAGTGCGCCGAGGACAGCGATCGCGAGCCACGCGATCAGCAGGACGGCGATGATTGCGACGAACACCATGACGGACTCCCTCATCAGCTTGCCTTGCCCCAAGCCTGCCATCCGCCTGCTGAGAACGGCGGGTTTTCGGCGTCAGATCAGGGACGAATCAGGGTCGCCCTGAGTGGCTCTACGGGAGCCAGTCCCCGAGGCGGGCCAGGGCCCGCTGCATGTCCAGCATGGCGCCGGCGAAGGACAGCCGCACGAAGCGGTCGCCGTGCACCGGGTCGAAGTCGATGCCGGGCACGATGGCCAGCCCGGTCTCGGCCAGCAACCGCTTGCACCAGGCCATCGAGTCGTCGGTCAGGTGCGAGATGTCGGCGTACACGTAGAACGCGCCGTCGGCCGGGGCCAGCTTGTCGATGCCCAGCTCGGCCAGGCCCGCGACCAGCAGGTCCCGGTTGGCCCGGTAGCGCCGCACGTGCGCGTCCACCTCGGCGTACGACTCGGGCGAGAACGCCTCGACCGCGGCGTACTGGCTGGGCGCGGGCGGGCACAGCGTGAAGTTGCCGGTGAGGCGGTCGACCGGCCTGGTCAGCTCCTGCGGGGCCAGCATCCAGCCCAGCCGCCAACCGGTCATCGAGAAGTACTTGGAGAAGCTGTTCACCACGATCGCCTCGCGGGAGGTCCGCCAGGCGCAGTCCAGCGGCTCGCCGTAACTGATGCCGTGGTAGATCTCGTCGCTGACCAGGCGGACGCCGTTCTCCTCGCACCAGGTGGCGATCTCTTTCAGCCGCTCGGCTTCGAGCACCGTGCCGGTCGGGTTGGCCGGGCTGGCGATCACCACGCCGTTGATGTCGAGGCCTTGCAGCATCTCCACCGTCGGCTTGAAGTCGACCTCCGGCCCGCACGGCAGGTCCACCACCTCGCAGCCCAGGGCGGCCAGGATGTTGCGGTAGGCCGGGTAGCCCGGCCGGGGCAGCGCCACCCGGTCGCCGGCGTCGAAGGCGGCCAGGAACGCCGACAGGAACGCGCCCGACGAGCCGGTGGTCACGATCACCGAGTCCGGCGACACGTCCAGGTCGTAGCGGGTCTTGTAGTGGCCGGCGATGGCCTCCCGCAGCTCGGGGATGCCGAGCTGCTCGGTGTAGCCGAACGGCTGCGTCTCCAGGGCACGGTGCGCCGCCGCCAGCACCGGGGCCGGCGCCGGCGTGGACGGCTGGCCGGCGGCCAGCGACAGCACGTCACCGTGCGTCCGCTGGCGCTCGGCGGCGGCGGACACCACATCCATCACGTGAAACGGCGGCACATCCGCGCGCTTGGCGACGACCATGCCGTCACCTTAATAGCCCTGGTAGGCCCCTCCATGCGACATGGCCCGGATGCCGGGCACGTTGGACACCGAGCCGTAGCGGGCGATCGAGTAGCGGACGCCGGCGATGATGTTGTCCACCGGGTTGTAGATGTCGTCGTGGCCGGGCAGCTTGTTCGACTGGAAGGTGCCGTCGATGCACTGCATCAGGCCCTTGGACGGGTGGCCGGCCTTGGCGTTGGAGTCCCACAGGTTGATCGCGTGCGGGTTGCCGCCGGACTCGTGCTGGATGATCGCCCAGATGTCGTTCTCGCTCATCTTCGAGGTGTCGACACCGTTCTCCTGGAGGATCTTCATCGCCTCCTCGATCCACTCCTTGACCTGGCCCTGCGGCGCGGGGCCGCCGCCGCCCTCGGGCGGGCCGCCGCTGGGGCCGAGGCCGCCGCCCCCGCCGCCTTCACCACCGCCACCGCCTCCTCCGCCACCACCACCGCCGCCGCTTCCGCCGCCGGTCGAATGCTGGGTCTCGGTCGAGGTCTTGGTCGGATTGGGGTCGGGATTGGCCTTCCAGTCGATGGTGCGGCCGGGCCCGGGCACGAAGGTCTGCTCGCCCGGCGCCGGCAGCACGGAGAACTTGGCGCCGATGAAGGTCGCGCTCTTGAGCTGGTTGAGAGCATTGCTCAGCTCGTTGTCGGCCGCGTCGACGGTCTTCTGCACGTCACCCTTGGCCGCGTCGCACAACGGCTCGATCGCCGCCTCGCGCTCGCCGTCCTTCGGCTGCGGATGGGCGGCGTCCCAGCTTCGAACCTCGCCCAGCAGCCCTTCGCAGCGACTGTCCACTGCGGACTTGGCCTGCTCCACCGTGTTCGCCGCCGACTCCAGCGCCGCCGCGCCGTTGTTCAGCGCCTCCGACATCGAGCCGCCGGCCTTGGTGAAGTTGCCCATGTAGGCCGTGAACGCGTCGGCCGAGCCGCCGGACCAGGCGCCGTCCAGGGCGTTCACCGCCGACGTGACGGCCTTGCCCTGGGTGTCGCACTTGGCCGCGCTGTCCCGCCAGTGCTTGGCCACGTCCCTGATCGCCTGCGGCTGGGCCTTCTCCACCTTGCGGGCGATCTCGGCGACCGCGCCGCCACCGGGCAGGCCCGCGACGTCGTCGACCGCACTCATGTCGCCGTCAGTCCCCTCGCGTTGGCCTTCTCCTGGTCCTGCAACGTCGTCTCGATCGAGTCCAGCGAGGACTCCACCTTGCGCAGCAGGCTCTCCGCCGCCTGGAGCTCGCCGTGCACCGCGCTCTGGAAACCGTCGATCGCGCTGGCCAAGCCGGCCGAGGCAGCCAGCTGGCCGAACACGTCGGCGCTGGTCGTCCCGCCCTGGAAGCCGTCGCCGACGCCGCCGTACTGGCCGGCCTGGGTGCTCATCGCGCCGCGGCAGGCGTCGATCGCGTCGAAGTTGTACTTCGTTGCCGTCACGGTGCCCCCCTTCTCGCCTCACTCTGACGGGCCAGCGCCGCCGGCGGTTCCGATTTCAGCCCGACGGGTGATCAGGCCTCGTCCAGCAGCTCCCGGACGCTCGTCGCCAGCAGCCGGTTGTCCGCCGGGGTGATCGTGCTCCACTCCGTACGGTCCGCGCTGGGTTTCACCAGATGCAGATAGCGCCCGTTGGGCGTGTCGTGGAAGGCCACCACCCGGCTCGCCCGCGTCGGCCGCTCCGCGCCACGGGCCGTCTCCACACCGAACTGGCCGCGGGTCGTCATGCCCGCCACCATGCCGACCAGCGCCTGGGCCTGGCCGAGCGGCACGTTCTCGTCCGACAGCTCCAGCACCAGGCGCTGCGGGTCACCCTTGGCCCGGGCATCCGCGCCGGTCAGCAGCGCCGTCGGCAGGCTCACCGACTGGCCGGGGCCCGGCCTCGCCTCGCCCGCCACCGACACCGCCGCGTCCGCGATCGACTCGGTTTTGATCAGCCACACCTCGTCGCCGTCCACCACGCCCATCAGCGCACTGCCGCCGTTGGACGCCGCCAGCAGCGAGATCTTGCGGTCCGGCGCCCAGATGAAGCCGTACACCGCTTGCCTCGGGTAGGCCAGCAGCGCCAGGTCGTCCGCGAGATCCGGCGCCGCCCGGCCGCGTTCGGCCAGGCCCCTTCGCTCCAGCGAGCGCCAGGTCTCCTGCACCAGTCTCGCCCGTTCCGTGTGCGTCTCGCCCGGGCTCGGCACGTTAAGCGCGACGTGGCGGCGGGGGAAGCGCTCGTTCTCCCAGAGGACGTCGAAGTCCAGGCGGGACAGCACCGTCGGCTGCATCGGCTAGGCGTCCGGGTCCTCGCCGAGCACCGTCGGCGCGACCCGGCGGTGGTCCCCGAACAGGTCTTCCTCCACCGTGTACTTCCGCTCGTGCTCGCTGTCCTCTTCCTTCTTCCCGCCGCGCCCCGCCGCCCCCGCTTGGCCGCCAGCACCCGGCGCGCCCGCCTTCCCCGGCGCGATCCGCTCCGCCGCCCGGGCCTGCGCCGCCTTCTCTTCGTCGATCGCCCCCGCCGTCGCACTAGCCCGGCTCGGCGTGTTCGCCTTCTCCCCCGGCTGCGCGCTAGTGCCGCCGCCCCGCACCATCGCGTTCGGGTTCCCACTCCGGGCCCCCGCCGCCACCGCCCCCGCCCCGCCCGCGAGCGCCGCCCCCAGGCCCACTTCTTCCGCCAGCAGCCCACCCGCCGCTGCCGCCGCCGGCGGCATCGCCCCCGGCAGCCTTCCCGTACCCGGTCCGATCCCCGTCACGCCACCCGGTCCCGGCACCCCGCCGCCCGGCACCCCACCCGGCGGCGTAAAGCCACTCCCGCCCCCGCCCACCGGCGAGTACCCCGGATATCCGCCGCCACTGCCACCCGGGCCGCCATAGCTGCCCGCCGTCGTGCCGTAGCCCGCCATCGAGGACATGTCCGTCCCCTGCACCGGCTGCGCCGTCAGACCGATCGTCGGCGGCGCACTCATCGGCGTCGTGCTGGCCAGCGCGTCCACCGTGTTGGACTGGTAGGAGTTCAGCTGCTGGATCGCCTGCTCGCGGTCGGCCTGCGCCTGTTCGACCTCTTTGGCGTGATCCGTCTGGTAGCCGAAGAACCCGGCCACGTTGTCCCCGAAGGACTTGTTGGTGTCCGTCGACGGCGCCGGCGCACTCTGCGCCACCGTGTGCGAGTCACTCTGCGTCGTCAGCCCGCTGTTCGTGTCATCAATGTGGTACTGCGCCGCATCGCTGTAGTCGCTGTTGAACGTGATCAGGCGCTGCGCTTTGTCCCCCGCCACGCTCTGCCAGTCCACCCCGAGCTTCGCCAGCTGCGTGGTCAGCAGCTGGTTCGTCGACGTCAGGTCTTGAGCGACGCTGTGCAGCGTGTCGATCGCCGGCTGCAACGCCTTGGCCCCGGCCCCCGACTTGATCTTGTTGACCTGGTCCGCGAGGTCGCCGTTGCTGTACCCGTCGAACCGGAAGTCACCGAGTGAGTCCGCCATGGTCGCCCTCCGCCTCTACTGGTTCGCCAACAATGTGGTCAAAGCAAGACCGGCCAACTGCTTCGACAGGTCGCACAGCTGAGTCGTGGTGAGGCCCTTTTTCAACCCCTGTTGCGCACTCGCGTGCAGTTCCTGCCCGGCCGCTGTGCTCACCAGGGTCTGACAGCCGCCTGCATTAGGATCCGAGAACTTCTCGGTGAGCAGCAGGGTCTGCGCCGCCGGGTAGGACTGGACCGATAGCTGCCGCAGATCCTGTCCTTCGTATTTGCCGCCCAGCCAGTCCTCAATACCGAGCTTGGAATCAAGCGCGACGTTCAGCGAAAACTCAGTCGGCTTGAGCACCGTGTAGGAGCAGCTCGACGGCGATCCATCCTCGGTGGAGCCAGGTCCAGGCCCGGTGTGAGTGATGTTCATCTGCGTCTTCTGCGCGTCCGTGAGCAGCGAGCACGGATCAACGTCGGCAATCTTCAGGTCCTTCGGGCGCGACAGCTGCGGCTTCCCCGATCCTGAGGCCGATGTGGTGGACGTCGGCTCCGGATGGCCGGGATCGGTGGTGGGCGAACAACCGGCCACCGCGACTGCCGCCAACACGAAAGCCACACCGAGTCGTATCCGAACCGTCACCCTGCCGCTCCAAACGCATTCGTGATCTGCTCTTCGGTGTAGCCATACTGCTGCGCGGCCGTCCTGAGATTGTTGGCGAGAGCCTCCAGGCCGTCGATGTACTGATTGATCCGCTTGTAGTACGAATCGTCATTGGTCATCAGCGCGGCGTTCCACGCCGTGGTCGCCGCAGCACTGACCTTGTCGTCACCGATCTTGTTGACCCTCAGGCCCACGAGTTTCGGCCGAGTGATGTCCACCAGCTGCTGCCACTGGTCGTGGATGACCTTGCCGACCTGGAGGACCGTGTCGTGGTTGACCGTGATCTGACCGCCGCTGATGCCGGCGTACTCGTTGGCGACGCCGCTGAACGGATTGAGGATGGCGCCGATGGCGCCGAGGTCGGCGCCGACCTGTTCCGCCTTCTCCATGAAGACCGCCCCCGCACGCTTCGTGACTACTCGGACCCGGTTCGCAGGCTACCAACGTTGGCGTGTGCCGTGCCTGAGTTCGACGGAGGCGGGGGCGGGACGGTTCCTACGGGATGTGGACGTCGCCCTGGACGGCACGGAGGGCGATGTCGGAGCGGTGGTGGGAGCCGGTGAGCTCGACGAGGGAGACGAGGCGGTAGGCCTCGTCGCGGGCGGCGGAGAGGGAGGGGCCGGTGCCGACGACGGAGAGGACACGGCCGCCGGCGGAGACGACGGCGCCGTCGTCGCGGCGGCGGGTGCCGGCGTGGAGGACGCCGTCGATCTCGGCGCCGGTGATGACGTCGCCGGTGCGGGGCCGGCCGGGGTAGCCCTCGGCGGCGATGACGACGGTGACGGCGGCGCCGTCCTCCCACTCGAGGGGCGGGTGGGCGGCGAGGCGGCCCTCGGCGGCGGCCAGGAAAAGGCCGGCGAGGGGGGTGCGGAGCAGGGCGAGGACGGCCTGGGTCTCGGGGTCGCCGAAGCGGCAGTTGAACTCGATGACCTGGGGGCCGTCGGAGGTCAACGCCAGGCCGCAGTAGAGGAGGCCGGAGAAGGTGGCGCCGCGGGCGGCGAGCTCGTCGACGACGGGCTGCACGATCCGGGCGACGACGTCGTCGACGAGGCCGGCGGGGGCCCAGTCCAACGGGGTGTAAGCGCCCATGCCACCGGTGTTGGGACCGGCGTCGTTGTCACCGACCCGCTTGAAGTCCTGGGCGGGCAGCAGGGGCACCACGGTGGTGCCGTCGACGACGCAGAACAGCGAGGCCTCGGGACCGTCGAGGAAGGACTCGAGCAGCACGGGATGCCCACCGTCGAGCAGGTGCATGGCATGGGCCCGAGCGACGTCGTAGTCCTTGGTGACGACAACGCCCTTGCCGGCGGCCAGCCCGTCGTCCTTGACGACCCAGGTGGGCCCGAACCGGTGCAGGGCGGCATCGAGCCGAGCGGGGGTGTCCACGATCTCGCTACGCGCGGTGGGCACACCGGCGACCTGCATGACGTCCTTGGCGAAGGCCTTGGAGCCCTCGATCCGGGCGGCCTCCTTGGACGGCCCGAAGCACGGGATGCCGGCATCGCGGACGGGATCGGCGGCCCCGGCGACCAGCGGCACCTCGGGCCCGATCACCACCAGGTCGGCGTTCCATTCCTTGGCCAGGGCGGCCACCGAGCCGGGGTCGGCGAGGTCGACGCCGTAGGTCTCGGACACGGCGGACGTGCCGGCGTTGCCGGGGGCGCAGGCCAACGCGGTCACGGCGGGGTCTTTGGACAACGCCAGCAACAGGGCATGCTCCCGGGCACCAGACCCGATGACGAGGACGCGCACGACCGAACAGCCTACAGGTGCGGTTTCAGACGAGTTGGTCGTCCACGAAACACCAGCGCCAGGACTCCCTCGGCTCGAGCGAGCGCATCACCGGATGCCCGGTCGAGCGGTAGTGCCCGGAGGCGTGCCGGCCGACGCTGGAGTCGCAGCAGCCGACGTGGCCACACGTCAGGCACAGTCGCAGGTGGACCCAGCGCTGGCCGGCGGCGATGCAGTCCTGGCAGCCGACCGAACTCTGCGGGACCGCGCTCTCGGAAGGCACGTGAACACAGGTCATCTTGCATATCCTTTCCGCTCGTGCAGGGCGTCGAGATCCTCTTGTTGCTGGCCGGCTCGCTCGCGGTGACGGCGCTGGCCCGCCGGCTGGACTGGCCGGCCCCGCTGCTGCTGGTGGCGGTCGGCCTGGCCGTCTCGTTCGTGCCGGGCATGCCGGACTTCCGGCTGGATCCGGACCTGGTGCTGGTGCTCGTGCTGCCGCCGCTGCTCTACACCTCCGCCCTGGAGTCCTCGTACGTCAACATCCGCCGCAGCATCCGGGCCATCAGCCTGTTGGCGATCGGCCTGGTGCTGGCCACCACGCTAGGCGTGGGGCTGATCGCACACTTGCTGATTCCGAGCCTTCCGTTGCCGGCATCACTGGTACTTGGTGCACTCGTGGCCCCGCCGGACGCGGTGGCGGCGGTGGCGATCGGCCGCAAGCTGGGCCTGCCGCGCCGGATCATGACGGTGCTGACGGGTGAGAGCCTGGTCAACGACGCGACCGCGCTGACGGCGTTCAAGGTGGCGGTCGCGGCGGCCACGGGCACGGCGATGTCCTGGGGCACCGGCATCGAGACGTTCCTGATGGCCTCGGTGGGCGGCACGCTGATCGGCTACGTGATCGGCGTGATCGTGCACTGGATCCGCCGGCGTCTGCACGACAACGTGCTGGAGAGCGCCCTGGGCATGCTGGTGCCGTTCGGCGCGTACCTGATCGGCGAGTCGCGGGGCACGTCAGGCGTGCTGGCGGTGGTGGCGGCCGGCCTGTACCTGGGCCACAACGCGCCGAAGGCGGGCTACGCGACCAGGCTGCAGGAGACGGCGGTCTGGGGCGCGATGGACGTGCTGCTGGAGTCGTGGGTGTTCGGCCTGATCGGCCTCCAGCTGCGGTTCGTGCTGGCGGACAGCGGCGCGACCTGGCCGGTGTTCGGGGCGGCGCTGCTGGTGTTGCTGGCGGCGATGGTGATCCGCGTGCTGTGGGTCTACCCGGGCACCTATCTGCCCCGCCTGCTGTCACGCAAGATCCGTGCACGGGAGCCGATGCCGTCGCCGCGCTGGGTGTTCATCGTGGCCTGGACGGGCATGCGCGGCGTGGTGTCGCTGGCGGCGGCCTCGGGCCTGCCGCTGAACGTGCCGGGCCGCGAGGTGATCATCCTGTGCACGTTCGTCGTCACGGTCGGAACCCTGATGGTGCAAGGACTCACGCTGCCGGGCCTGATCCGGCTGCTCAAGATCAGCAGCACCGACGAGCACACCGACACGCTGGCCGAGGCGGAGGCGAAGTACCGCGCGGCCAAGGTGTCGGTGGAGCGCCTCGACGAGGTAGCCGACGGCGAGACGCCGGAGCACGTCGTGACGAGGTTGAAGCTGCTGGCCGAGCACCGTGGCAACGCGGCGTGGGAACGCCTGGGCCGCGACGGGAACGAGGTCGGTGAGACGCCGGCGGCCCGGTGGCAGCGGCTGCGCCTGACGATGTTGACGGCCGAGCGCGAGGTGTTCATCGCGGCCCGGAACGACGGCCAGATCGACGACGAGGTTTTCCGCCGGGTGCAACGGGAACTGGACCTGGAGGAGGCCGCGCTCATCCGCGAATGAGCGCGGCCCCGCGGTTACAGCGCCGGCACCAGTTCCCGCGGCGCGGCCTTGGGCAGATCGGCGGAGATCAGCCCACGCCGCACGAGCTCCGGCCGCACGCCCTCGCCGAACCAGTAGGCCTCCTCGAGGTGCGGGTAGCCGGAGAAGATGAACTCCTCGATGCCCAGCGAGTGGTACTCCTCGATCCGGTCGGCGACCTCCTGGTGGCTGCCGACCAGCGCGGTGCCGGCGCCGCCGCGGACGAGCCCGATGCCGGCCCACAGGTTGGGGTAGATCTCCAGCTTGTCCAGCCGACCGCCGTGCAGGGCGACCATGCGCTGCTGCCCGACGGACTGGCTGGACCCGAGCTGGGCCTGGGCCTTGGACAACGACGCCGGGTCGATGGCCGCGATGAGCTTGTCGGCCTCGGCCCACGCCTCACGGGAGCTGTCCCGGCTGATGGTGTGCAGCCGGATACCGAAGCGCAGCGTGCGGCCCTGGGCCTCGGCCAACGCCCGCACGCGGGCGATCTTCTCCGCGACCTGGGCCGGCGGCTCGCCCCAGGTCAGGTACACGTCGACATGCCGCGCGGCGACCGGCAAGGCGGCGTCGGAGGAGCCGCCGAAGTAGATCTGCGGCAACGGATCCGGCGGCACGGGCACCAGTCCGCCGGCGATGCGAAGGTGCTGGCCGGCGAAGTCGACCGGTGCGCCGGACCACAGCTTGCGGACGATGCTCAGGAACTCGTCGGTACGGGCGTAGCGCTGGTCGTGCTCCAGCCAGTCGCCGAACCGTTGCTGCTCGATGGCATCGCCGCCGGTGACCACGTTGAGCAGCAGCCGCCCACGCGAGATGCGCTGGTACGTCGCGGCCATCTGCGCGGCCAGCGTCGGCGAGATGGTGCCGGGACGGAAGGCGACGAGGAACTTCAGCCGCTCGGTCTGGGCGATCAGCGCGGCCGTGGTCAGCCAGGCGTCCTCGCACCACGTGCCGGTCGGCGTGAGCACGCCGACGAAACCCAGCTGCTCGGCGGCCCGGGCGATCTGGGCCAGGTAGTCGATGTCCGGGCCGCGCTGGGCCGGCGCGCCGGCCTCCTGGGAGCCGTGGAAGCGGTCCACGATGGTGCGGCCGTCGCCCGAGGTGGGCAGGAACCAGTGCAGGACAACGCTCATCGTCAGCTCCCCGTGCTCTCGTACCGCTTGTCCACGAAGTTCGCGAACGTCAGCCGACCCGGGATCACCTTGGCCGTGGCGAACGCGTCGGCCAGCTGCTGCTCGGAGGCGATCACCTTGTCGTCCAACGGGATCGGCAGCGTGGCGCCGTCGTTGACGGACGCCTTGGCCACCGCCGGGTCCAGGCCGGTGACCTTCGACCACGCCGCCGCCCACTCGTCCTTGTGCGTGTCGGACCACTTCTGCGCCTTGGCGATCCGGGCCAGGTAGTCCTTGATCGCGGCGGCCTTGGCGGCGTCGGACAGCGCCGCCGTGGCGGCGACCTGGAACGAGTAGCCGTTGGCGGTGCCGCTGCTGCCGTTGACGATCGACCGGGCATGGGCCTGCAACAACGCCTGCGAGGTATAGGGATCCCAGATCGACCAGGCGTCGATGCGGTGCTGGGTGAAGGCGGCGTAGGCGTCCGAGGGCTGCAGATAGTTGATCTTCACATCGGACACCGCGATGCCGTACTTGTTCAACACCGACAACAGCTGGCCGTGCGCCGAGCTGCCCTGTGCCACGCCGATGGTCTTGCCCTTGAGCTGATCGGGCTGCTGGATCGGCGAGTCGCTCGGCACCAGGATCGCGTCACCCGGGCCCTTGTGCTGCCCGGCCTGCACGACGGTGATCTTGGCGTTGGCCGCGGCCGAGAAGATCGGCGGCGTGTTGCCGACGCCGCCGAGGTCGATCGCGCCGGCGTTGGCCGCCTCCAGCAGCGGCGGCCCGGAGGTGAACGTGGACCACTCGATCTTGTACGGAGTGCCGTCCAGCAATCCGGCGGCTTGCAACAACGCCTGCGAGCCGCCCTTCTGGTCGCCGACCTTGAGCACCACCGGCCCGGACGCGGCCGACGCACCGCCGCAGCCGGCCAATGCCAGCCCGGCCACCGCGAGCACGGCCAACAGGTTAGGCAGCTTCATCGACGGTCACTCCCAGGTCGGCGAGCACACGGGCCCGCAGTTCGGTCAGGTCGGCCGGCCGGCGCGGCCGGGAAACGGGCGGGGTGTGCTCGGCAACGATCCGCCCCTCGTCCAGCACGAGCACCCGGTCGGCCAGAGTCAGCGCTTCATCGACGTCGTGGGTGACCAGCAGCACCGACGGCCGGTGCCGCTGCCAGAGGTCGTCGACCAGCCGATGCATGGCCAGCCGGGTCAAGGCGTCCAGCGCGCCGAACGGCTCGTCGAGCAGCAGCAGATCGGGCTCACGGACCAGCGCCCGGGCCAGGGAGACCCGCTGCGCCTCGCCGCCGGACAACGTCAGCGGCCACGCCTGGGCATGATCGGTCAGCTGCACCTCGGCCAGCGCCTTCTCGGCCACCGATCGGCCGTCGACCCCGTGCAGGCCAAGGGAAACATTGCGCCAGACCCGTCGCCACGGCAGCAGTCGCGGCTGCTGGAAGGCGACGGACACCGTGCCGTTGACGGCGATCTCGCCGTCGCCTTCACGGTCGAGGCCGGCCAGAATCCGCAGCAGCGTCGACTTGCCGGAGCCGCTTCTGCCCAGCAGCGCGACGAATTCTCCTTGCCGTACAACAAGGTCCAGGTCATCAAGCACGCGGCGGGGTCCGAACTCACGGACCAGCGCGTCGGTGGCCAGACCCAGCCCCGCGTAGACCACCAGGCCGACCACGACCTGGTCCGTACGCAGGAAGTCGCGGGCATTGTTGATCAGGTAGCCGAGGCCGGCGTCGGCGTTGATCTGCTCGCCGACGATCAGCGACAGCCAGGCCACGCCGAGA
>DATJJB010000464.1:0-5782 GCA_035492655.1 Kutzneria sp.
CCTGGTGTCCGGCTTGGTGCTGCTGGTCGCGGTGGCGCTGTTCGGGGCCTGGTTCATCACGTCCAAGGTGCTGGAGAACTATCTCTACAGCCAGATGGACAACCGGCTGCACCAGATGCTGGTCTCCACCGAGCGCCAGACCGAGGACGGCACCGTCGACCGGCCGCGGCCGCCGTTCACCGGCCGGCCCGGTGGGTTCCGGCTGCCCGGCCGCAGCCTGGTCGTGCTGCGCACGGCGACCAGCTACCGCGAGCTCAGCAAGCCGACCGACGACGGCGACTTCCGGCCGGCGCTGCCGCCGGTCGGCGAGCTTTCCGACACCGCGGCGACCACGCTGGTCTCGCGGGACAGCGGCGGCCCGCGCTGGCGGGTGGAGGCAGCGCGACTGGGCAACATCGAGATCGTGGTGGCCACCGACCAGCAGGACCTCGACACCGCCGTCACCGACCTGCGGGTCCGGTCCCTGCTGATCTGCCTCGGCGCGCTGGTGCTGGTCGCCGGGCTCGGCTATGCCCTGGTGCGCAGCAGCATGCGGCCACTGGAGGAGGTCGAGCAGACCGCCGACGTGATCGCCACCGGCGAGCTGTCCCGGCGGGTGCCGGTGCGGCGACCCGGCAGCGAGGTCGGGCGGCTGGCCAACTCGCTCAACGTGATGCTGGGCCGGATCGAGGAGGCCTTCACCGCGCGGCAGAAGTCAGAGGAAGGCGCGCGGCGCTCGGAGAACCAGATGCGCCAGTTCGTCGCCGACGCCTCGCACGAGCTCCGGACTCCGCTGACGTCCATCCGCGGCTACGCCGAGCTGTACCGGCAGGGCGCGGTCACCTCCACCGCCGAGGTGGCCGAGGTGCTTGGCCGGATCGAGGACCAGGCGGCCCGGATGGGGCTGCTGGTCGAGGACCTCTTACTGCTGGCCCGGCTCGACCAGCAGCGCCCGCTGGAGCAGCGGGTGGTCGACCTGACCGTGATCGCCGTGGACGCCGTGCACGACGCCCGGGTGCTCGACCCCGACCGCAAGATCGGGCTGCACCTGGACCTGGCCATGGACCCCGACGACGAGGACGAGGACAGCGACCCGCTGACCGTGCTCGGCGACGAGGCGCGCCTGCGGCAGGTGCTCAGCAACCTGGTCAACAACGCCATCACCCACACACCGGCCGGCACCCCGGTCGACGTGCGACTGTCCCGAAAGGAGGAGGACGGCCGGCCGCTGGCCGTGATCGAGGTCGCCGACCAGGGACCAGGCCTCACCAGCGAGCAGAGCGAGCGGATCTTCGAGCGGTTCTACCGGGCCGATGCCGTGCGCAGCCGGGAGAACGGTGGCACGGGGCTCGGTCTGGCCATCGTGGCGGCGCTGGTGGCCGCGCACGGGGGTCGGGTGGAGCTGGACACGTCCCCGGGCGACGGGGCCACGTTCCGCGTGCTGCTGCCCCAGGAATCGACGTAGTTCGCACCGAAGGGCGGCCCTAGGTGCGGCGGCTCAACCGCCGCCGGGGCGAGTCGTCCTGGTGGGTATGCGCACCCGATCGATCCTCGTTCTGCCGCTCGCCGGCCTGGTGCTGACGGCGTGTGGCGGGGTCACCGTGACCACCCATCCCCAAGGGGCACCGGCCTGCACGGCGGGCGACATCAAGGCGCTGCCGGCGATCCCGACGCCGCCGCCGCTCGGCACCGTCGCGGTGCGGGTGAGCGTGGCCAACATGGGCGACTACCCCTGCACGATCACCGGGGCTCCGCACGTCGCCATCGGGGGCCTCTCGCCGCAGCCGCGGAACCTGGTCGTGACGCCGAGCGGCCCGGCTGATCAGGTGGTGCTGGCCCCCGGGGACCAGGCCGTCACGACCATCGCGTCCCCCATGGGCACCGACTTCACGTGCGCCGCCGGGACCGCCCCGACCCGCCCGCCGGTGCTGTTGGTGGGGGTGCCGCAGGACCTCGTCGCGATGAAGATGGCCGACGGGACCAACTTCACCGAATGCGGCGACGCCGTGACGGTGTCGCCTTGGCAGGCGTTGTGACCACGTGACGGCGGCCACGCGCGGGCACCTGTAAGACTGGGGGTCGTGACGATCGAGCAGGCAGCCAGCGTTGACACCTCGCGTGCGTTGTTCGAGCGGGCGGCTAAGGCCACGCCGGGCGGGGTCAACTCGCCGGTGCGGGCCTTCCACTCGGTCGGCGGCACGCCCCGATTCATGGTCCGCGGCGAGGGCCCGCACCTGTGGGACGCCGACGGCAACCGCTACGTCGACCTGGTCAGCTCGTGGGGCCCGATGATCCTGGGCCACGCCCACCCCGAGGTCGTGGCGGCCGTGGCGAAGGCGGCGACCAGCGGCCTGTCCTTCGGCACGCCGACCGAGGGCGAGGTGCTGCTGGCCGAGGAGTTGATCGCCCGCGTCGAGCCGGTCGAGCAGGTCCGCCTGGTCAACTCGGGCACCGAGGCCACCATGAGCGCGATCCGGCTGGCCCGCGGCTTCACCGGCCGCCGCAAGATCGTCAAGTTCGCCGGCTGCTACCACGGCCACGTGGACGCGCTGCTGGCGCAGGCAGGCTCGGGCGTGGCGACGCTGGGCCTGCCGACCACGCCGGGCGTGACCGGCGCGCAGGCGGCCGACACGATCGTGTTGCCGTACAACGACATCGAGGCCGTGCGGACGGCGTTCGCGGCCAATGAGGGCGAGATCGCGGCGATCATCACCGAGGCCGCGGCCGGCAACATGGGCGCGGTGGCCCCGGACCCGGGCTTCAACGCCGCCCTGCGCGAGGCCTGCCACGCGGGAGGCGCGCTGCTGATCATCGACGAGGTGATGACCGGCTTCCGGGTCGCCAAGGCCGGCTGGTACGGCCTGGAGCACGTGCCCGGCGACCTGTACACGTTCGGCAAGGTGATGTCCGGCGGTCTGCCGGCGGCGGCCTTCGGCGGCCGGACCGACGTGATGGCCCGGCTGGCCCCGAGCGGCCCGGTCTACCAGGCCGGCACGCTGTCCGGGAACCCGGTGGCGGTGGCCGCCGGCCTGACCCAGCTGCGGCTGGCCGACGACGAGGTCTACCGCAAGCTGGACCGCAACGCCCGGCTGCTCGGCGAGCTGTTCGCCGACGCGCTGACCGCCGAGGGCGTCGCCCACCAGGTGCAGTACGCCGGCAACCTGGTCAGCGTCTTCTTCACCGACCAGCCGGTGCGCGACTACGCCGGCGCGCAGGCCGCCCAGACCTGGCGCTTCCCGCCGTTCTTCCACGCCCTGCTCGACCGCGGCGTCTACGCCCCGCCGAGCGCCTTCGAGGCGTGGTTCGTCAACGCCGCCATGGACGACGCCGCGTTCGAGGTCATCGAGCAGGCCCTGCCGCACGCCGCGGCGGCCGCCGCCGCGGCCAAGGAGGACAGCCGATGACCCGCACGCTCGTGCACTTGATGCGTCACGGCGAGGTGCACAACCCCAACGGCATCCTCTACGGCCGGCTGCCCGGCTTCCGGCTGTCCGCGCAGGGCGAGAAGCAGGCGCTGCGGGTGGCCGAACACCTGGCCGACCGCGACATCGTGCACGTCGTCGCGTCGCCGTTGGAGCGGGCCCAGCAGACCGCCGGCCCGATCGCCGACTCGCACCGCCTTGAGCTGGCCACTGACGACCGGCTGATCGAGGCGGACAACCAGTTCGAGGGCCTGAAGGTGTCGGTCGGCGACGGCGCGCTGCGCTCGCCCAAGCACTGGCCCAAGCTGCGCAACCCGTTCGAGCCGTCCTGGGGCGAGCCGTACCTGAAGATCGCGCACCGGATGCTGGGCGCCGTGCACCGCGCTCGCGCCGCCGCCGCCGGGCACGAGGCCGTGTGCGTCTCGCACCAGCTGCCGGTCTGGACCGTGCGGCTGTTCCTCGAGGGCAAGCACATGTGGCACGACCCGCGGAAGCGGCAGTGCTCGCTGGCCTCGCTGACCACGTTGACGTTCGAGGACGAGCAGCTGATCCGGATCAGCTACGCGGAGCCGGCCGGCAGCACCGACCCGAGGGTGACCGGCGCATGATCAAGCGGATCGCCGTCGCCGTGGCAGTGCTGGCTCTGGTGGCCGGCTGTTCCACCGGCAAGGACGCGGTCGACCAGGGCCAGGGCACGTTCCAGTTCACCGCGCCCGGCGGGCAGACCCACATCGACTACACCGACCAGCAGCGCCAGCCGCTCAAGGAGCTGTCCGGCGACAGCCTGCTCCAGGACGGCCAGCAGGTGAAGCTGAGCGACTACGCCGGCAAGATCGTCGTGATCAACATCTGGGGCGCCTGGTGCGGGCCGTGCCGCCTGGAGGCCCCGCAGCTCCAGCAGGTCTACGCCGAGACCAAGGACCAGGGCGTCCAGGTGATGGGCGTGGACGTGCGCGACGACAGGTCGGCGGCGCTGGACTTCTATCACAACGCCAAACTGGACTATCCGTCGATTTTCGACCCGCCGGGCCGGTCGCTGCTGGTGTTGCAGGGCTATCCGCGCACCACGACGCCGTCCACGCTGGTGCTCGACCGGCAGCACCGGGTGGCCTGGGTGTCGCTTTTGCCGGTTGAGAAGGCCGAACTGTCGGCCAAGGTCAAGCAGCTCATCGCCGAGAAGTAGAGTCCCGTTCACCGCGTTTTTCCGTTCGTATGACGGGTGTTCCGCGCGCTTTCGCTCAATTAACCTCGCCTGCGGTCCCGCCCCACCACGGATGGAGCACGCCCATGGCCGACTCGGTCAACCCCCTCACACGGCGCCGGTTCCTCGGCGCGGCCGCCGGCACGGTCGCGGCGGCCGGCGCGCTCGGCACGCTGCCGCCCGGCATGGCCGAGGCGCTGGCCGAGCCGCGCCGCCGCGGCCGGATCAGCGACGTCGAGCACGTGGTCGTGCTGATGCAGGAGAACCGCTCCTTCGACCACTACTACGGCACGATGCGCGGCACCCGCGGCTTCGCCGACCGCAGCGCGGTGATCCAGCCCAACGGCAAGGACATCTACCACCAGTACGACCTGCTCCGCACCGACGGCAACGCCCTGCTGCCGTTCCATGTGGACACCGCGAAGGTGGACGGCCAGGACCTCGGCGACCTCGGCCACGGTTGGGACGACCAGCACCTGGCCATGAACGGCGGCGCCAACAACTCGTGGATCACCGCCAAGGGCGAGATGACCATGGGCTACTTCACCGAGCAGGACATCCCGTTCCACCGCGCGCTGGCCGACGCGTTCACCCTGTGCGACGCCTACCACTGCTCGGTGCAGGGCCCGACCACGCCCAACCGGCTCTACCTGTTCACCGGCACCATCGACGCCGACGGCAAGTACGGCGGCCCGGTCAACTACAACCCGGCCGACTACAAGGGCGTGCTGCGCTGGACCACCTACCCGGAGCGGCTGCAGGACGCGGGCGTGTCGTGGAAGGTCTACGCCAACAAGGAGGTCGGCGACGACGGCGCGCACCCGTTCGTCGGCGACTACGGCGACAACCCGCTCTGGCTGTTCCAGCAGTACCACGCCGACTACACCAGCGAGTTGTCCCGGCGGGCCAGCGTGTTCCAGACCTGGGAGCCGGACTCGGGCAAGGGCAAGGACGTCAACCACGTGCTGTCGGAGTTCATCGCCGACTGCGCCGCCGGCACGCTGCCCAAGGTGTCCTGGATCGTCGCGCCCTACGGCTACTGCGAGCATCCCGAGGCGCGCCCGGTGGACGGCGCCGCCTACACCCAGGCCGTGCTGAACGCCTTATGGGCCAACAAGAAGCTCTGGGACAACACCGTCGTGCTGATCGACTACGACGAGAACGACGGCTTCTTCGACCA
>DATJJB010000465.1:0-7882 GCA_035492655.1 Kutzneria sp.
CGCCCGGCTCGTGATCATCTCGCACACGTACAGGCCTGCCCCGTACTGCCGGCACAGCTGCCGGAAGGCCGTGTTGGTGATCCCCGCCATCGGCGCGAGCACCACCGGCGGGTCGACCGTGTGCGGGCCGATCCGAAGAGATGGGGTCGTCGTGGCAGGCATGCACTTAGGTTAACCGGCGCCGGTGCGGCGACCGGCTTCCCGGCAGATCCACGACGCTGTCATCGGCAGATCCACGACGTGATCTTCGGCAGATCCACGGAGCAGTCTTCGGCAGATCCACGAAACCGGGTATCATCGACTTGTGCCGAGCGCGACTGAGTACGTCCCCCGCCGAGCCGCTGACCTGGTGGAAGAGGCGCTGACGGACACGCGCGTCGTGATCGTCAACGGCGCGCGCCAGACGGGTAAGAGCACGCTTGCCGAGCTGTGCCTGCGCGGCCGTACGGACAGCGTTCGTCGATATCTGGACGACCCTCGAACCAGGGCTTCCGCGCTCGCCGATCCGGTGGCGTTTCTCGACTCCGCCGGCACGATGCTCATCGACGAGGTCCAGCGTGTTCCCGAGCTGTGGTTGACGATCAAGCACAGCGTCGACCGCGACCCTCGCCCGGGGCGATTCCTGCTGACCGGTTCGGCGCGGCTGCTCGGCTTGAGCGAACTCCCCGATGCCCTACCTGGACGATCGGAGACGGTCGAACTCTTCCCGCTGTCGCAGGGCGAAATCAGCGGTGAGCCCGACGGCTTCGTCGATGCCGCGTTCACTCATGGCACGCGACTTCAGGCGAAGCCCTCGGAACTGCGCCGTCGCGACTACCTGACTCTGGTGTCCCGCGGCGGGTATCCCGAGGCCGTTCGCCGTGAGACCCCGAAGCGACGTACCCAGTTCTTCAGGTCCTACCTCGACGACATCATGACTCGTGATGTCCACCAGGTCGCGGACATCCAACGCGTCTCCGACATGCGACGCCTCATCGGCACGTTGGCCGCCCAGTCCGGTGGACTGCTCAACTACAACCGGCTGGCATCGGACTTGGCGCTGCCCGCGTCGACCGTCCGTGATTACGTCGGCCTCCTCGAACTCATCTACCTGATCCGATTGGTTCCGGCCTGGTCGCCGAACGCGACAGCTCGGGCGGTCGCCACGCCGAAACTGATGTTCAACGACGTCGGCCTGGCTGCTCACCTGGTTTCCGGAGTCACCAACGACGCCACGACGGGCGGCCTCGTCGAGACGTTCGTCCTGGGCGAACTCGCGCGCCAGATCACCTGGAGCGACACGATGCCCCGCCTGTACCACTTTCGGGACCGTGATGGCTACGAGGTCGACGCGGTGCTGGAGGACAACGCCGGGCGGGTGATCGCCATCGAGGTCAAGGCCGCCGAGACCGTTCGCACCGACGACTTCCGCTCCCTTCGGCTTCTCCAGCGTCGCCTCGGCGACCGCTTTCGCGCCGGCTTCGTCGTCTACTGCGGGGACCAACAACTCCCCTTCGGCGAGAACCTCGCCTGCATTCCGATCAGTGCGCTGTGGACCGCATCGCCGCAGTGATCCGGTGAGTTGATCCGCTGGAGCGACAGTGGTCAGCGTGTTGCTTTGGAGGCAGCAGAAGGTCATGTCGATGTGGTGGGCCATCGGCGCGAGCATCACCGGCGGGTGCTAGCTTTCGTGGTGCCGGTCACCTGGGTGCGCCCTGTGTGACCGGAGCGGACCATGTGCAGGAAGGGGACGCCTGCTCCGGGAAAGTGGTCCGCCGACAGCTCGGCCAGTAGCGAGAGATCGCGCCCGACCTGACCGCGGCGGCTCCCGGATCGTCGCAGGACTGGTTGTGTCGTGGTCGACGCCATCGAGCGGTTGTCCGGCTGGCCCTTGGTGGCCGCGTTGACGGTGCTGCTGATCGCCGTCTACATGTTGGTGCGCCTCGTGATCTCCAAGCGCCCGCCGCGGCAGGGCGATGACGTCGTCATCCGGGTGTTGCCGCCACGCATCGAGATCCGCTACCGCAGCCCCGACGCCGAGCCGCCGAAGTCGGACAGCGCCTCGTAGTTCTCCTCGTCGAAGGCCACCAGGCGGATGAGTTCGACCTTGGTCGGGGTGGCGGCGAGGGTTTCGCGGGCGATGCGGGCGGCGGGGCGGACGGGGTAGCCGTAGAGGCCGGTGGCTATGGCGGGGAAGGCGATGCTGCGGACGCCGAGGCCGTCGGCCACTTCGAGGGAGCGGCGGTAGCAGGAGGCGAGGATGTCGGCCTCGCCGTAGGCGCCGCCGTCCCAGACCGGGCCGACGGTGTGGATGACGTGCTTGACGGGTGGATAGAGGTCGAAAGCGGGGGTGGCCATGGCGTTGCCGGGATCGCACGGGCCGATGGCCCCGCCGGCCTGGGCGAGGCGGGGGCCGGCGGCGGAATGCACGGCCCAGTCGACGCCGCCGCCACCGAGCAGGGATTCGTTGGCGGCGGTGACGATGGCGTCGACACGTTCCTTGGTGATGTCGCCGAGCACGACTTCGATGACGGCCATGACGGAATCCTCGCGCCGGCGGCGACGGCCGGCGGCCGAATTCGCCGTGGGCGGATCCGCTGCGGGCGAAAGGGTCAGCCGAGGTCGCGGGACAGGAGATCGTCCTCGGTCTCGCGGCGGATGAGCAGGCGGGCGGCGCCGTCGCGGACGGCGACGACGGGGGGACGGCCGACCATGTTGTAGTTGGAGGCCAAGGAATGGTGGTAGGCGCCGGTGCACGGGACGGCGACGAGGTCGCCGGCGTGGAGGTCGGCGGGGAGGGGGACGTCCTCGGCGACGATGTCGCCGGCCTCGCAGTGGCGGCCGACGACGGTGGCGGGACGGGTCAGGCAAGAGAAGTGGCGGCCGACGGGGCGGACGGCATAGCGGGCGCCGTAGAGCGAAGGCCGGGGGTTGTCGCTCATGCCGCCGTCGACGGCGACGAAGGTGCGAGAAACGCCGTGCTTGACGGTGACGACGCGGTAGAGGGTGACGCCGGCGGCGGCGATGATGGCTCGGCCGGGCTCGATGGTGAGGCGGGGCAACGGAAGCCGGTGTGAGGAGCACTCGAAATTGACGGCGCGGAGGATGCGGTCGGCGTAGCCGTGAAGATCGAACGAGGGATCGCCGCAACGGTAGGGAACGGCATGCCCGCCGCCGAGATCGAGCTGGGGCAAGGAAATGCCGTACTGAACGCGCAGGGCGGCCAGGAAAGCGACCATGCGCCGGGCGGCTTCCTCGAAAGAGGCGACGCGGGAGATCTGCGAGCCGATGTGGCAGTGCAGGCCGACGAGCCGGAGGCTGGGCTGGGCGAGCACCCGGCCGACGGCTTCGGCGGCGGCCCCGGAAGCCAGGGAGAAGCCGAACTTCTGGTCCTCGACGCCGGTGGCGATGGCCTTGTGGGTGTGCCCGTCGACGCCGGGAGTGACGCGGATGAGCACGTCCTGGGGATAACGGGCGAGGGCGCCGAGTTGCTCGATCTCGTCCAGGGAGTCGACGACGATGCGGTCGACGCCGTAGCCGATGGCGGCTTTGAGGTCCTCGGGGGTCTTCACGTTGCCGTGGAAGATGATTCGCGAAGCGGGGAACGCGACGGCGCGGGCCACGGCGAGTTCGCCGGCCGAGCAGACGTCGAGCGAGAGGCCTTCCTCGGCGATCCACCGCAACACGCCCCGGTTGATCATGGACTTGCCGGCGTAGGCGATCTCGACGTCGGGCAGCGCCGACCGGTAGTCACGGCAGTGCTGGCGAACGGTGAGCTCGTCGAGCAGATAGGCGGGAGTGCCGAAGCGGGCGGCGAGCTGGGTGAGCGCGACGCCGCCGAGCAGCAGGTCGCCGTCGGCGCCGTACGTGGTGGACTGCGGCCAGATCCCGGGCTCGAGGTGTCCGCGCAGCGACCCACCCAGCGTCGGTATCAGCTCGGCGAGAGTCATCGTGTCCTCCGGAGTCGATCGGTCCTTCGATCCCAAGAAGACTCCGGAAAGCGCAGGTGGGGAGGGGGCGTGTACGCGGTCATGACGTCGGCGGGGAGCACGTTGTCGCGATGGTGACGGTCGGGTGGCGCCGACCACATAGTTGACACTGGCTAGTCAGACATGGATAGTTGATCCTGACCAATTGGAGAGACGGTGAAACGACGCAAGGTGTCCAATCCGCTGGCCCTGGCCGTGCTGGCGGAGCTGTTCGCGCAGCCCATGCACCCCTATGAGATGGGGCGACGGCTCAAGGAACAGGGCAAGGACCGGGACATCAAGTACAACCGCGGCTCGCTCTACATGGTCGTGGAGCAGCTGACCAAGGCGGGTTTCATCGCCGAGCACGAGACGGTCCGCGACACCCAGCGCCCCGAGCGCACGATCTACGCGATCACCGACGCCGGGCGGACCGAGCTGTACGACTGGATGCGTGAGCTGGTGGCGACACCGGTGCACGAGTACCCGAGCTTCGGGGTGGCGCTGTCGCTGCTGACCGTGTTGCCGCCGGAGGAGACGGTTCAGCTCCTCGGCCGACGGCTGGCGGCGCTGAGCGCCGAGGTCGAGGAGATCGGCAACGGCATCAGGCAGTACACCGAGCAGGGCCTGGACTGGTGGTTCCTGATCGAGGAGGAATACCGGCTGGCCATGCGTGCGGCGGAACGCGACTACGTGGGCCGCCTGGCCGAACGGGTCGGGGGACCCGACTACCACCGGATGTGGCACGAATTCTTCAGGGGGAGAACATGAAAGCACTGATCATCGGGGGCGGCGTCACCGGACCGGTGGCGGCCCTCGCGCTGCACAAGGCCGGCATCGAGGCCGAGATCTTCGAGGCGTACGAGCAGGCGGCGGACGGTGTCGGCGGCTGGCTCATGATCGCGCCGAACGGCATCAACGCGCTGGGCATCGTCGGCGCGGCCGACGCCGTCCGCACCATCGGCCGGCCCAACCGCCGCATGGTGATGACCGACGGCCGCGGCAAGCGGTTCGGGGCGTTCGACGAGCTGGACCCGGCCAACCCCAGCCAGACGGTGCTGCGGCCGGACCTGTACCGACTGCTGGCCGAGCGGGCGACCGAGGCCGGCATCAAGCTCCACCACGGCAAGCGGCTGGTCGACGTCACCGAGACCGCGGACGGCGTCACCGCGCACTTCACCGACGGCAGCACCGCCGACGGCGACATCCTGCTCGGCGCGGACGGCGTGCACTCGACCGTGCGCACGCTGATCGACCCGGACGCCCCGGGGCCGCGCTACACGGGCCTCCTCGGCTTCGGCGGTTCCGTGCCGGGCAACGACTTCGGCCTGGCCGAGGACGAGTTCTACTTCGCCCAGGGCAAGCGAGGATTCCTCGGCTACGCGCTGACCGAGAACGGCGACACCGGGTGGTTCACCAACGTGCCCAGCGCCGAGCCGATCACCGGGGACGAAGCGCGGCGCATCGGCGCCGCGGAATGGTTGCGCCGCATGCGTGAGCTCTACGGCGACGACTACCCGGCCCGCGACATCCTGGCCCGGGCCACCACCGACGGCATGGTCGTGCTGGGCAGCATGCACATCATGCCCAGCGCCCCGGTCTGGCACACGAACCGCGTCGTGCTGGTCGGCGACGCCGCGCACGTGCCGTCCAACAGCACCGGCCAGGGCGCGTCGATGTCCATCGAGAGCGCGGTCGAACTGGCCCGCTGCCTCCGTGATCTGCCGGTGCCGCAAGCATTCGAGGCGTACGAGAAGCTGCGCCGGCCGCGCGTGGAGCAGGTCGCCGCGCACGGCGAGAAGGCCAACCAGGACAAGGTGAACGGCCGCGCCGCCAAGGCGCTGATGGGCCTGGTCATGCCGATCGCGATGAAGCTGTTCCTGAAGCCGGAGAAGATGTTCGGCTGGCTGCACCGTCACCGCATCGACTGGGACGCCAAGGTCAACGGCTGAGCCCGGGGCGCGCCGGTTGTGAGCCGGCGCGCCCCCGAAAAACCTCAGCCCCGTTCGACCAGGTGCCCGACCACGTCCGGACCCGGGTGCGGGTGGCCGGAGCCGTCGCGGCGCATGTCGACCTCGGGGAGCTCCACCGACGAACCGGTGTCGGTGGAACCGGCCGGGCGGGAACCGATCCAGGCCAGGCGCAGAGCGTGCTCGCCCTTGAGGAAACGGTGCGTCCGCACGCCGCCGGTGGCCCGACCCTTGGCCGGGTACTCGGCGAACGGCGTGACCTTGACCGAGTTGCCGGTGGCGGTGACGACCATGGGCGCGCCGTGCTCGTCGTCATCGGTGCGGACGGCGGCGAAGAACACGGTGTGCGCGTCGGCGGCGAGCTTGATGCCGGCCATGCCACCGCCCTTGAGGCCCTGCGGCCGAACCAGACCGGCTTCGTAACGCAGCAGCGACGAGTCGGACGACACGAACACCAGGGTCTCGCTGCCATCGGTCAGCCAGGTGGCGCCGACGATCTCGTCGCCGTCCTTGAGGGTGATCACCTCGAACTCGTCGGACCGCACCGGCCACTCCGGCGAGCAGACCTTGACCACGCCCTGACGGGTGCCGACGGCCAGACCGGGCGAGGTGGTGTCGGTCAACGGCGCGATGGTGACGACCCGCTCGCCCTTGTCCAGCGGCACGAGCTCACTGGCGGCCATGCCGCCGCTCAGCGACACCGTGCCGATCTGCTCGGGCAACACCGGCAGCGGCAGCACATCCGTCTTGAACGCCCGGCCCTTGCTGGTGACCACGAGGATCTGCCCACGGGCCGTGGTGTGCACGACCGCGGCCACAGCGTCGTTGCGGGCCCGGCCGTTGCGGCGACGGGCCTCCGACGCCTCCTCCGACTCGGCGGCCGTACGGGCGACCAAACCCGTGGCGGACAACAGAACCTGGCACGGGTCGTCGGCGACCTCCAGCGGGCCGGCCGGCTTGGACGCCGCCAGCACCTCCTTGAGGTCGCCGTCGATCAGCGCCGTCCGCCGCTCCCAGGTCAGTTCCTTGGTGACCTTGGCCAGCTCGGTCGACACGACCTTGCGCAGCACCGCCGGGTCGTCGAGGATCTTGGCCAGCTCGGCGATCTCGCCGGTCAGCTTCTCCTGCTCGGACTCCAGCTCGATCTTGTCGTACTTGGTCAGCCGGCGCAGCGGCGTGTCCAGGATGTACGAGGCCTGGATCTCGGACAACTTGAACTGCTTCATCAGCCCGTCGCGGGCGGCCTGCGCGTTGTCGCTGTTGCGGATCAGCCGGATCACCTTGTCGATGTCCAGCAACGCCTTCAGCAGACCCTCGACCAGGTGCAGGCGCTCTTCACGCTTGCGCTTGCGGTAGCGGGTGCGGCGGGTGACGACCTCGTAGCGGTGCTTGAGGAAGACCTCCAGCAGCGCCTTGAGGCCCAGCGTCTGCGGCTGCCCGTCCACCAGCACCAGGTTGTTGATGCCGAAGGACTGCTCCAACGGCGTCAGCCGGTACAGGTCGGCCAGCAGCGCCTGCGGGTTCACGCCGACCTTGCACTCGATCACCAGCCGGGTGCCGTTCTCCCGGTCGGTCAGGTCCTTGACGTCGGCGATCCCGGTGAGGCGCTTGGACTTCGTCACCTCGTCGGTGATCTTCTCGATGATCTTCTCCGGGCCGACGCCGTAGGGCAGCTCGGTCACCGTGATCGCCTGCCGGCCCCGCGAGCCCTCCAGCGGCCCGGTCTCGGCCCGCGCCCGCATCCGGACCACGCCGCGGCCGGTCTCGTAGGCCTTGCGCACCTCGTCCAGGCCCAGCAGCATGCCGCCGGTCGGCAGGTCCGGCCCCGGCACGAACTCCATCAGCTTGTCCAGCGAGGCGTCCGGGTGGTTGATCAGCCACCGCGCCGCCGCCACGACCTCGCCCAGGTTGTGCGGGATCATGTTGGTGGCCATGCCGACCGCGATCCCGGACGTCCCGTTGACC
>DATJJB010000466.1:0-14546 GCA_035492655.1 Kutzneria sp.
CCGCCCGATCGGGCAGCGGATCAGGGGATGATGACGCCGAAGACCACCGTGAGCAGGTTCCAGGTGGCGAAGGCCAGTCCCAGCAGGATCAGGGCCACCACCAGGGTCACCATCAACCGGCGGTGTCCCCTGGACCGGTTGGCCGACTCGGCGAAATCGGTGACACCGGCCAGATAGCCCTCGACGGTGTAGCCGTTGCGGACGCGCGCCATCCGGTCCAGATGCTCGGCGAAGGCCCTGGCCTCGGGATCGTCGCGGTCCAACCCGACAAGGTCGTCCTCGAAGCGGTCCTCCGGCCCCGGCGGCTGGTGCCCTTCCATGCCCGACACGGTACTCAGCTTGGCACTGAGACGGTCGCGCCTTAGGCTGGCGCTCCGACGCAGAGCCGAACAGGATCTCGCACATGTCCGTTCAGCCACCCGACGGCGCCCACCCCCAGTTGGCCGTAGACATCGTCGACCGGCTGGAGTGGGTGTCCGGGCTCTACCCCGGCTACCGCCGGGCGCACGCGAAGGGCTCCTGCTACCGCGCGGTCTTCCTGCCGACGGGGGCGGCCGCGGAGTACACGACGGCGGGGCACCTGCAGGGCGACCCGGTGCCGGCGACCGTGCGGTTCTCCAACTTCTCGGGAAATCCCTACATCTGGGACCGGACCCGCTCGGCCCGCGGCCTGTCGGTGGCCTTCCACCTGCCCGGCGGCGTGGCCACCGACCTGGTGTCGGTCAGCCAGCCGGTGTTCGTGGCGGCGACCCCGCAGGCGTTCCGCAACTTCCTGGAGGCGGCCGAGCCGAACATGTTCACCGGCTCGCCCGACCCGGAAGTGGTCCGCCGCTACGCCACCGAGCACGCGGAGGCGATGCGCGGCCTGCGCGCGGTGAAGAACACGCCCATCCCGGTCAGCTACGCGACGATCCGCTACTGGGCGGTGCACGCCTTCATCTGGCTGGACAAGATGCGCCGCCGCACGGCGGTGCGCTACCGCTGGGAACCTGAGGCCGGCGTGCAGCAGCTGTCGGACGAGCGAGCCTCGGAGAAGTCGCCGACCTACCTGGCCGACGAGTTGGCCGACCGGCTGGCCACCTCGACGGTGGCGTTCCAGCTGAAGGTGCAGATCGCCGAGCCCGGCGACCCCACCGACGACTGCACGGTGCTGTGGCCCAACGACCGCACCGAGATCACCGCCGGGCGGCTGCTGGTCACCGGGCCGGTCGAGGACCAGGGCAAGTGGGACCGGAGGATGTTCGACCCGACCCGGCTGGTGCCGGGCATCGAGCTGTCCGACGACCCGGTGCTGCGGTTCCGCGGCCAGGTCTACTCCGTCTCGCACGGCCGCCGAACGCAAGGGAAATGAGCATGGCGATCGTCGCCACCAGGAACGGTCGGGTCCGCGGCGTCGATCTCGGTGGGGCGGTGGCGTGGCGCGGCATCCCGTACGCGCAGCCGCCGACCGGTTCGCTGCGGCACCGGCCGCCGCTGCCGGCGACGCCGTGGTTCGGCGTGCGGGATGCGACGACGTTCGGCGCCCGGGCCATGCAGACCGTGCTGCCGGCCGGGATCGTTCCCGGGCCGCGACCGTCCGCTGTGGACGATCCACAGCGGATCAGCGAGGATTGCCTGTACGTCAACGTGTGCGCGCCCGACCGGCCTTCGGCGACACCGCGACCGGTGCTCGTGTGGATCCACGGCGGCGGGTACCTGACCGGAGCCGGTCCGGACGGCATCGGCGATGGCGAGATCTTCGCGCGCAATCACGACGTTGTCGTCGTCACCTTCAACTATCGGTTGGGGGCCTTCGGTTTCCTCGACGACACCAACTGCGGGGTGCTGGACCAGATCGCCGCGCTGCGGTGGGTGCGCGACAACATCGCCGCGTTCGGCGGGGATCCGCGGCAGGTCACCGTCGGCGGCGTGTCGGCCGGGGCCAAGAGCGTCGCGACGTTGCTGGCCGTGCCGGCGGCGTCGGGTCTGTTCCAGCGGGCCATCTCGCAGAGCGGCGGCGGTGATCACGTGACGACGCCGGAGGTCGCCCAGGCCACCGTCGACCGGTTGGGGATCTCCCGTCGGCTGATTCCCGTTGTGCCGGCAGGGGAGTTGCTCGCCGCGCAGCAGGCCGTGTCGCCGCCGATGTACGGCGTGTGGACCTGGCGGCCGGTGGTCGACGGCGCCCTGCTGCCCGACATCCCCGTCCGCCGGATCGCCGCCGGCTCGGCCACGAAAGTCGCTTTGCTGGCGTCCAGCGCCACGAACGAGGCCGGTACCTTCGTCGGCCTGGATCCCCGCGCCGCCTCACCCGCGCCCCGGGTGCTCGCCGAGGCGTTCGGTTCGGCCCGGGCGCGGGAGATCTTGGCTGTGTACGGCGACGATCTCGCCGCCGTGATGACCGACGAGCGCTACGGCATCCCCACCCTGCGGCTCGCCGACGCCCAGTGTGCTTCTGCCCCGACCTGGCGCTACCTGTTCGACGGCACCCTGCCCGGTGCCGTGCCCGCCGCCCATGGCACCGATGTCGCCTTCGCCTGGGGCCTCGGCGACTTCGGCGACCCGGCCGCCAACGAGCTCTCCCGCCTCATGCACGCCGAGTGGGGCTCCTTCGTCCGTGACGGCAAGGTCTCCTGGACGCCCTACGCCACGACCACCCGCCCCACCATGATCATGGCCTCGCCGCCCCGGGTCGAGGAGGACCCGGGCTCCGCCCGCCGAAGGGCGTGGGGTGATCTCACCTGGCCCTCCGGCACCTGGTTCTGAGCGGTCCCGACGGATCAGTCCTCGCCGGTCGGCAGCGGCGGCTCGGCGGTGACGGCCGCGAACTCCTCGTCGGTGAGCAGCCGTGACCGGATGAGGAACCGCACGCCGCGCGGGGCCTCCACCGAGAACCCGCTGCCGCGGCCGGGCACGACGTCGACGGTGAGGAACGTGTGCCGCCAGTACTCGTACTGGCTCTCCGAGATCCAGAACGGGACGTCGCCGGCGACGAGACCGAGCAGCACATCGGCGCCGCCGACCCGGAACTCGCCGCGGGGGTAGCACATCGGGGCGCTGCCGTCGCAGCAGCCGCCGGACTGGTGGAACATCAGCGGGCCGTGCTCGGCGGTCAGATCGGCCACCAGCGCGGTGGCCGACGAGGTGAGCGCGACCCGCTGAACGCGGTGTCCCATCAGAAGAAGCCCAGTTTCTTCGGCGAGTAGCTGACCAGCAGGTTCTTGGTCTGCTGGTAGTGGTCGAGCATCATCCGGTGGTTCTCCCGGCCGATGCCGGACTGCTTGTAGCCGCCGAACGCGGCGTGCGCGGGATAGGCGTGGTAGCAGTTGGTCCACACCCGCCCGGCCTTGATCGCCCGCCCGAACCGGTACGCCGTGTTGCCGTCACGGGACCAGACGCCGGCGCCGAGACCGTAGAGGGTGTCGTTGGCCAGCTTCAGCGCCTCGTCCTCGGAGTCGAAGGTGGCCACGGACACCACCGGCCCGAAGATCTCCTCCTGGAAGATGCGCATGTCGTTGGTGCCCTTGAAGATCGTGGGCTGCACGTAGAAGCCGCCCTCGAGGCCCTCGACCGTGCGGGCGTGCCCGCCGGTGAGCACCTCGGCGCCCTCCTGCCGGCCGATCTCCAGGTAGGACATGATCTTCTCGAACTGGTCGTTGCTGGCCTGCGCGCCGATCATCGTGGTGGGGTCCAACGGATTACCGGCGATGATGGCCTCGGTGCGGGCGACGCAGCGGGCGATGAACTCGTCGTAGATGGACGAGTGGATCAACGCCCGCGACGGGCAGGTGCAGACCTCGCCCTGGTTCAACGCGAACATCACGAAGCCCTCGACCGCCTTGTCCAGGAAGTCGTCGTCGGCCGCCAGCACGTCCGGCAGGAAGATGTTGGGGCTCTTGCCACCCAGCTCCAGCGTCACCGGGATGATGTTCTCGCTGGCGTACTGCATGATCAGCCGGCCGGTGGTGGTCTCGCCGGTGAACGCCACCTTGGCCACCCGCTTGCTCGACGCCAGCGGCTTGCCGGCCTCGACGCCGAATCCGTTGACCACGTTGACCACGCCCGGCGGCAGCAGGTCGGCGATCAGCTCGACGAGCATCAGCAGGCTGACCGGCGTCTGCTCGGCCGGCTTGATGACCACGCAGTTGCCGGCGGCCAGCGCGGGCGCGAGCTTCCACACCGCCATCAGGATCGGGAAGTTCCACGGGATGATCTGCCCGACCACGCCGAGCGGCTCGTGGAAGTGGTAGGCCACGGTGTCCTCGTCGATCTCGCTGATGCCGCCCTCCTGGGCCCGCACCACGCCGGCGAAGTAACGGAAGTGGTCCACCGCCAGGGGCAGGTCGGCGGCCAGCGTCTCGCGCACCGGCTTGCCGTTCTCCCACGTCTCGGCGACGGCCAGCTGCTCCAGGTTCTCCTCGATCCGGTCGGCGATCCGGTTGAGCAGCACGGACCGCTCGCCGACCGAGGTGCGGCTCCACTTCTCCGCCGCCGCGTGGGCGGCGTCGAGGGCCAGCTCGATGTCGGCCTTGGTCGACCGGGCGACCTCGCAGAACGTCTGCCCGTCGACCGGGCTGGGGTTGTCGAAGTAGCGGCCATCGGCCGGCGGTGTCCAGTCGCCGCCGATGAAGTTGTCGTAGCGTGCCTTGAACCGCACGATGCTGCCGTCTGCCCCAGGCTTGGCGTACACCATTGTTCGCGCTCCCGAATCCGGCCGTCGCTGACCGCGGTCACGCTGCCCGCATCGGGTTGCCGTGAGGTTTCCGCGCAGGTCAGGACGTCAGGTAGCCGCACGCCTCCCGCTGAGCGGGCGCGGCCCCTCAGTCCGTCCACGTGAGGCGGGCGGCGGCGATGGCGTGGCGGGGGTCGGTGCGGGGGAGCAGGAGCTCGGCGCGGGCGTGGATCTCGGTGTCGTACGGGTGGAGTTCGCCGAAGCGGAGGGCGTGCTCGGGGTCGCCGGAGTCCAGCACGGCCTGGCGGACGGCGACGGAGAGGTGCTCGCGCCAGGTCTCGATGCCGGGGGCGGTGGAGAAAGGCAGCAGGGGACCGGAATAGAGGCGCACGGCGGCGGCGACGTCGCGGGTGCGGAGGAGGCGGAGGACCTCGACGGCGTCGCAGGAGACGGACTCGGTGAGGGTGTAGCGGCGAGCGCTGACGGAACCGGAAAGCGCGGTGCGGAGCTGGGAGACCTGGGCCTTGAGGGTGGCGCCGGAGACGGAGCGGTCACCGAACAGGGCGTCGGAGAGCTGCGCGGGGGACAGGCCACGGGGATGGTGCAGAGCGAGCAGGGTCAAGATCTCCAGCTGGCGGGGGCGCAAAGCCAACAAGGAGCCGTCGCGGTGGGCGGCGGCGTCGCCGAGGCAACGGAGGCGTAGGCCGGTCTGCGGGGCGTCGCCGACGCGGGCCTCGATGGCGGAGACGAGGGTGCGGACCGTGGACATGGCCAGCGGATGGGAACGGTCCCAGGTGCTGGAGAGGTCGAGCACGCCGAGGACTCGCCCGTCGGCGGCGTGGATGGGGGCGCAGTAGCAGACCCAACCGTGCAGGGCGTGCACGAGATGCTCGGCGGAGAAGACACTGTTGGCCCGGCCGGTGCGCAGGGCCAGGGACAGGGCGTTGGTGCCCATGGCGGTCTCGTTCCAACAGCCGCCGGGCGCGAAGTTGACGGCTTCGGCGCGCCGCCGCATGACCCGTCCGCCGCAGGTCCACATGATGGTGCCGGACTGGTCGGTCACGGCGGCGATGAACTGGGCGTCGTCGGCGATGCTGCGTAGCTCGTCGTCCAACGCCAGCACCGGATCCCGCAACGGGGAGTTGGCCCACAGCTCGGCGTGATCGACGGCGGGCGCGGCGTCGCGGGCGGGGTCGACGGTCGGCCGGGACCGTGACCACGAGGCCAGCACTTCGTCCCGGGTGTCGCCGGCGGCGGTGCCGGCCAGCCAGTCGGTCCAGTTGCGCTCGAGCACGGACCTCCGCCGGCGCAGCGCGCTGGAGGGTGCCATCTCCCGATACTGCCTGATCAAAAACGCGGGCGCACCCGGCTGGCCGGGTGCGCCCGCGACGGTGAAACCTCAGTGCACGGTGTGCGTGGCCAGTGCGGGGACCAAGCCGTTGGCGAAGTTCGCGTTCACCTGGGCGACCTCGGCCGCCGAGGGGATGGCGTTCTTGCAGGCGGTGCCGGGACCGTGCCCGGACATCACCTCGCTGCACGGACCGGTGTAGTCGTCGGGCAGGCCGAGGTTGTGCCCGAACTCGTGGGTGATGATGCGGGTCGGGTCGAAGCCCTGCGCGACCTGCTGGCGGTCGATGTAGATGTCGCCGTGGCCGTGCCCGTCGGTGTTGGTGTAGGAGCCACCGCCGTTGATCTCGTGCAGCCGGATGGTGGCGGTGCCGCCGGCCACCAGCTGCACGTTGGTCAGCCGGGTGTCCCAGTTCTTCACGGCCTGGACGACCTGGGCCGAGTAGTGCGTGATCCCGCTCGCGCTGTAGTGCAGGGTAACCACGGCCGGTGCCGCGTCCGCGGGCGCGGCGACAGCGATGCCGGCCAACGGGAGCAGGGCGGCGGCAAGGCCGAGGGTCAAACGTCGAAGCATCTCGTCACTCCTCTGGCGTGGACGTTCGGCCAGGTTGGCAGGGCGGGATGTGACGCAGCCACCTGCGTTCGTCGGGCCGCTTTCACGGTTGACCCGGGTAATTTGAACCACCATGAGCCTGCCCGAGGAACTCTCGCTGACCGTGGACGGACCGGTGGCGACGCTGACGATCGACCGCCGGGCCAAGCGGAACGCGTTCGCGCTGCGCATGTGGCAGGCGATCCCGGACGTGGTGCGCGCGGTGCAGGACGACGAGTCGGTGCGGGTGCTGGTGATCCGCGGCGCGGGCGACGGCCCGTTCTCGGCCGGCGCGGACATCGCGGAGTTCCAGACGGTGCGCCGGGGTGAGGAGGCCGCGGCGGCGTACTCGGAGGTGGTGCACGAGGCGGAGCGGGCATTGGCAACGATGTCAAAGCCGTCGATCGCGCTCATTCAGGGCTGGTGCGTCGGCGGCGGCTGTGAGCTGGCCCTGGCCTGCGACCTCCGAATTGCCGACAACACGGCCAAGTTCGGCATAACGCCGGCGAAACTCGGTGTGGTCTACCACCAGATGTCCACCGCCCGCGTGGTGGAGACGGTCGGCGCGGCCTGGGCCCGCTACATCCTGTTCACCGGTGAGCTGCTCGACGCCGACGTGGCCCTGCGCATCGGCCTCGTGCACGAGGTGCACCCGGTGGACCAGGCCGCCGCCAAGGCGTACGCGCTGGCCGCGACGCTGGCCACCCGCGCCCCGATCACGTTGGCCGGGGCCAAACAGCTCATCGCCCGGGCCGTCGCCGGCACCGCGGCCGACGACGAGTGGGCGCACCGCTGGTACCGCGCCTCCTACGCCAGCCGCGACTACGCCGAAGGCGTCGACGCCTTCGTGGACAAGCGCCAGCCCGACTTCACCGCCATCCCCTGGCCCAAGCTCGACCAGGACGGCGCACCCGCATAGCGCCTACCCCGCCGCCTTGTCAAGGCTTCGATGTTGGGAAAGGACCATTCCTCTCATCAGATGCGAGGAATGGTCCTTTCCAAACGATGGGGGAGCCGTCAGGCGGCGGCGGTGTCGAGGGGGTGGGAGTCGAAGAAGGACCACATGATCTCGTTGGGGTCGATCTTCGGCAGGGTGAAGCCCCTGGCCATCGAGTCGGGGGTGCCGGGCCACATGTGCCGCTGCCCGGTCACGGTGTAGAGCACCACCTGGCGGCCGTCGGCGCAGTTGTTGAACGTGGTGCTGACGACGCCGGGCACGACCTGCTGCTGCACGCCCTTGCCGCAGTGGTCGGCGGCGGCCCAGCGCTGTGCGGCCACCGGCACGCTGTAGGACCAGTAGACCTGCTTGCTGCCGTTGTACGGGTTGGTGCCGTCGGAGGTGCCGTGGAAGGACAGCACCGACTGCGGCCGGCCCAGCTTGCAGTTGGCCGGCATGCGCAGCCCGGACATCGGGGCGATGGCGGCGATCTCGCCGGCCAGCTCGCAGCCCAGCTGCGAGGTCATCCGGGCGCCGCCGGAGAAACCGGTGATGTACACCCGCTTCGGGTCGACGCACAGCGCCTTGTTCATGGCGGCGATGGTGTCCCGGATGAACTGCACGTCGTTGGGCGCGCCCTTGGGCACGTGCACGCCGTTCATCAGCGGCACCCCCGGCACGTTCCAGGCGAAACCGTGCGACTTGCCGGCGATGAACGGAATGCCGGCCTGCGGCGCGACGACCACGAAGCCGTGTTTGTCCGCGGTGGCGGCGATTTCCGAGCCGGCCAGCTGCTGTAGCGGGGTGCTGCCGCTGCCGTGCAGGTCGAGCACCATCGGGACCGGCTTGCCGCCGGGCTTGTGGCCGTGCGGGTAGTAGACGACGACGGTGCGCCGCATCCCGCCGGACATCACGTGCTGGGTGCTCAGCCCGGCCGGCACGTCCGGCTTTGCGCAGCTGGAGCCGGTGGCGGCGGAGACAGCGGCCTGTGGTGACGGCTTGATCGAGGAACCCTCGACCGCACCGGACGCGCACGCGGAAGCGGTCAGCGCGACCAGGAGCGCACCCGTGGCAAGCACGGTGCGGCGGCGCGTGGCGGCGGCGGTACTCATCGGCGGTTCCTCTGGCGGCGGCGGTGGGCCGACGTCGTCGTCGACGGTCGGTCCCAAATCTACGTTAAGAAGATTCTGAATTTTCCCTGTAGACGTGTTATCCGCCGGTGGGGTTGCAAACGTTCCGCTTGACAACGTTGTCATCGGCCCGATGTGGCCGGGATTACACGGCTCGCGGGTGCGACACGCCAGGCCGATCCGCCGGTAGAAGTCCGAGCGACCGGATGATCCTGGCCACCGCGGCGTCGGCGGACGGGCCAGCGACAAGCTGAGGATCAGTTCGGCAGCCGCCGTCCAGCGCGTCGGACGACGCGTGCGTCGGGTGCACCGGCTGCCAGTGGCTGCCGCCCCACCACCAGTTGCCGTCTTCGGAATGATGAGCGCCTGCGGGCCCACGCGCCTGCCGAGTGTCGCCACATGCGCTTCCTATGTGGCACCAGAGCGCAAGTGGGAAGCGCATGTGGTACGAGACTTGGGTGTCGCTGCCCGACCGGTCCACGACAGGAGCCCTCACCATGAGCAGAACCCGGATCGTCGGGATCGTGCTGGCCGTCGCCGCCGTCGCGAGCACGGCCATGCCCGCCGCCGACGCGCTTGCGCAGTCCGCCGGCCACGGCCCGACGGTGATCGGCCACCGCGGCGCGTCGGGCTACCGGCCCGAGCACACGCTGGCCTCCTACGAGCTGGCCGCCCGGATGGGCGCGGACTACGTCGAGCCCGACCTGGTGTCCACAAAGGACGGCGTGCTGGTCGCCCGGCACGAGCCGGAGATCGGCGGCACCACCGACGTGTCCAAGCACCCGGAGTTCGCCAACCGCAAGACGACCAAGATGCTCGACGGCGTCGCGGTCACCGGCTGGTTCACCACCGACTTCACGCTGGCCGAGCTGAAGACGCTGCGCGCGGTCGAGCGCCTGCCCCAGGTCCGCCAGCGCAACACCGTCTACGACGGCCGGTACCGGATCCCGACCTTCCAGGAGATCATCGACCTGGTCCGGCGGCTGGACCGCGAGCTGCACCGGGACATCGGCATCTACCCGGAGACCAAGCACCCGACCTTCTTCTCCAGCCTGGGCCTCGGCACCGACCAGAAGCTGGTGGACGCCCTCGACCGCAACGGTCTCAACCGGGCAGGCGCCAAGGTGTACGTGCAGTCCTTCGAAGTGGGCAACCTCAAGTCGCTGCACCGCCAGCTTCGGGTGCCGCTGATCCAGCTGACCGAGGCCACCGGCCGGCCGTACGACTTCACGGTCAGCGGCGACAAGCGCACCTGGGCCGACATCACCTCGGCCGCCGGCCTGCGTGAGGTCGCGACGTACGCGCAGGGCATCGGCCCGGACAAGAACCAGGTCATCCCGCGCCACGCCACCGACCACCTGGCCCAGCCGACCTCGCTGGTCAAGGACGCGCACGCGGCGCACCTCAAGGTGCACCCGTACACGTTCCGGCCGGAGAACGTGTTCCTGCCGGCGGACTTCCGCTCGTCCGCCGACCCGACGGCCTACGGCAACCTGTTCGGCGAGATCGAGACGTACCTGCGGGCCGGCATCGACGGCTTCTTCACCGACACGGCCGACATCGGCATCGTGGCCCGCGACGAGTTCCTGCACGGCTGAGAAAGGGCTGGAGCCCCTGTCCGGGGGGTAGGCAAGGGCTCCAGCTGTCGCCTGCCACCAGGGGGGATTGGTAGCGGCGGACTCAGCTTAAGGCCAATGCGGCCCACTCGGGGCCGCATTGGCCGAACTCAACTGCTGGTGGAGAGCAGCTGGGCCAGCGCGGCGTCGACGCCGTTGCCGTTCTGCACCGAGGCGAGGCTGCCGCCGGTGTCCTGGGCGATGGCGCTGAGCTGGTCGCGGTCCACGTTGCCGCCGACGGCGATGATGTTGACCGCCACCGGCCGCTTGCCGTCCTTGAGCTGGCCGAGCTGGGTCCGCAGCTGGTCGAACGTCGTCCCGCCGTCGTTGCGGCCGGCGACCACCACGACCACCCGGTTGTGCTTGCCGTCCTGGTAGTTGGCCAGCACCGACTGGTACACCGCGAGAATGCTGCCGTAGAGCTGGCTGCCGTTGCCGGAGGTGAGCTTGTCGATGCCGGCGTGCAGCTGGTCGGTGCCGGCGTCGATGCGCACCACCGGCACCAGCTGCTTGTACGGCTTGTCGCCGTCCAGCCCGGCCGCGTAGGCCCACAGCCCCATCGACCCGGACACCGTCCGGTTGACCTCGCCGGTCAGCGCGTTGCGCACCGCCCGCACGCCGTCGGCGCCCATCGCCGGCGAGGTGTCGACCAGCACCGACAGCACCTCGTTGCCCAGCGCGGCCGCGGTCCAGCTGGCCGAGATGTCCTGGGTGGTGGTGGCGTCGGCCGGCACCAGCGTCTGGGAGGTGGCCGGCCAGCGCATGCCGACGGCGTCGGTCGGGTGGTCCGGCGTGGCCGCCACCCGCAACCCGGCCGTGGCGAACAGCTTCTGCTGCGCCGGCTGCCGGACGAAGTCGCGGAACTGCTGCGCCGCCTTGTTCTGGGTCGAGCCGACCCAGCTGCCCGACAGCGTGACGAACGGGAAGTCGGCGACCGGGGTGGCACCGCCCATGGCCACCTCGTACAGCGGCGTCGCCGGCCTGGGCGCGCCGTCCTTGCCCAGGTTGCGCCGGTACAGGTCGACCTCGGTGACCGGCACCGCGCTGTAGCTGGCGGTGCCGATGTCGGCCGCCTTGGCCAGGCCATCCAGCGCGTCCAGGGTGTCGGCCGGCGCGCCGGAGGCCCGCGAGTTGGCCAGCTTGCTGACGGTGTCCCTGGCGCTCTGCTGGCCCAGCAGGTCGGTGGTCACCGGGCCGGCGCCGTTGGCCGTCGCGCCGGCCAGCGCCGACTGGATGGCCAGCGCGGTGGCCGGGTTGGTGGCCGGATCGGGCATGGCCAGCCGGAACTTGCCCCATTGCGGCTTGCCGTAGCCGGACCAGCCGCTCGGCGCCGAGGTCAGGCCGGCCAGGTCGGTCCACTGCACCAGGTTGCCGCTGGCCAGCGCGTCCGCGCCGGCCTGCTGGGTGGCCAGCACCACCGGGCTGGTGGCGATCGACTGCGGGGCGGTGCCGACGATGCCGTTGTTCTGCGCGGTCAGCCGGTTGGCCCACAGCATCGAGTCGGGCAGCCAGGCCGCCGGCTGCTCGCCGAGCTTGCCGCTGTCCCACTTGGTGGTCAGCCCGGTCAGCACGGTCTGCGAGTCCACCGACTGCACCTGGAGCCGCACGCACTGGTCGTCGATGACCGGGTGGGTGTCGGTCCAGTGCTGGGCCGCGTCCCGCACCGGCTGCGCGATGCTCGGCGTGACGGCGACGCGGAGCACCACGTCGCCGCCGCTGCAGCCGTTGGCCTCGGCGGCGGCCCGCCGCTCCAGGACGCCGCCCAGCCAGGTCCAGGCCAGCCAGCCCAGCAGGATCAGCACCACCAGGCCGGTGATGGCGACCGGCCACTTGGCCATCCGCCGCCGGACCCGCGTCACCAGTGCGCGGTGTCGAGCCATCACGTCCCTCTCCGAGGCCCCGGGTCAACTAGGTGAAAAGGTGACCCACAGGCTGTGACATCTGCGTCATGAAAGCGCAGATTCTGCCCTACGCGAGAAGGCGACGGTGCCCGATCGGGGGTACTGATGGCCCGACCGGGCACCCGGGGTCACCGTCCGCCCACGTGAGTGCCGTCCCGGACGGTGCCCACGTACTCCTCGACCAGGTCTTCCAGCGCCACCACGCCCAGCTGCTGCCCGTCGGCGTCGACGGCCCGCGCCAGGTGGCTCTGGGCCCGCCGCAGCGCGGCCAGCGCGTCGTCAAGGCGGGCGTCGGCCGGCAGCTCCGGCAGGCCACGCACCCGGTTGCGCGGCACCGGCGTCCCCGGTGGCTGGTCGGCCAGGTCCAGCACGTCCTTCACGTGCAGGTACCCGACCAGCCGGCGCTCGGCCCCGAGCAGCGGGAACCGGGAGAAGCCGGTCGCGGCCACCGCCGCCTCCACGTCGCCCACAGTCGGCTCCGCCGGCACGGTGGTCAGCCGGTCCAGCGGCACCAGCACGTCCTTGACGGTCCGCGCCGCCGACGACAGCGTTTTGGCCAGCCGGCGGTGCTCCGGCTCGTCCAGCAGGCCCTCCTGCCGGGACTCGCCCAGCAGCGAGGCCAGCTCGTCCGGCGTGTAGGCGCCTTCCAGCTCGTCCTTGGGCTCCACCTTGATCAGCCGCAGCAGCGCCTGGGAGATCGCGGTGAACGCGTTGAGCAGCGGCCGGGTCAGCCGGCAGAACGCGAAGTGCACCGGCACCAGCCACAGCGCCGCCCGCTCCGGGCCGGCGATGGTCAGGTTCTTCGGCACCATCTCGCCGATCACGGTGTGGCAGAACGACACCACGGCCAGCGCCACCACGAAGGAGATGCCGTGCACCACGGTCGCCGGCACGCCGAGCGGGGCCAGCGGCTCCTCCAGCAGGCTGGCCACGGTCGGCTCGGCCAGCGCGCCCAGGGCCAGCGAGCACACCGTGACACCGAGCTGCGCGCCGGCGATCAGCAGCGGCAGCTGCTGACCGGCCCGGATCACCGTGCGGGCCCGTTGCTGCCCCTGCCGGGCCAGCTCCTCCAGCCGGTCCCGGCGGGCGGTGATGATCGCGAATTCGGCGCCGACGAAGAAGCCGTTGCCCAGCAACAACACCACCGTCAGGAACAGGGCGAGGACGTCGTTCACGCCGTCACCTCGCTCGGCGCCGCCGCGGGGACCTCACTGACCTTGGCCACCCGCAGCTCGGCGATGCGATGCCGGTCCATGGCCATCACGGTGATCCGCCAACCGTCCACGCGCAGCTCGTCCCCCACGTCCGGGATCTCGCCGAGCCGGGTCAGCACCAGGCCGGCCAGGGTCTCGTAGTCGCCGTCGGGCATGCGGAAGCCGGTGGCCTCGGCCACCTCGTCCTCCCGTAGCAGCCCGGACACCATCCAGCTGTCCTTGCCCAGCGGCCGGACCGGCGCCTTCTCCCGCCGGTCGTGCTCGTCGCGGACGTCGCCGATGATCTCCTCGACCAGGTCCTCCATGGTCACGAGGCCTGCGGTGCCGCCGTACTCGTCGACCACGATGGCGATCTGGAGGCCCGAGCCCAGGCGTTCCAGCAGCGCGTCGGCCTCCAGGCTCTCCGGCACCGTCGGCACCGGTCGCATGAGCGCCGACATCGGCGTGGTTCCGCGTTGCGCCACCGGCACGCCGAACACCTGCTTGACGTGCACGACGCCGCGTACGTCGTCGAGGTCGCCCTCGTGCACAAGGAAGCGCGAGAAGCCGGTGCGCAGCGCGGCCGCGGTCAGGTCGATCACGGTGTCGTCGCAGCGCAGCGCCTCGACCTGCACTCGCGGCGTCATGAGCTCGTCGGCCGTGCGGTCGCCGAAACGCAGCGACCGGTCCAGCAGCGTCGCGGTGCCCTGGTCGAGGGTGCCGTGCGCGGCGCTGGAGCGGACGAGCGAGCCCAGCTCCTGCGGCGACCGCGCCGACCGCAACTCCTCGGCCGGCTCCACGCCGAACCGCCGCACGATCCAGTTCGCCGAGCCGTTGAGCACGGTGATCGGCGCCTTGCAGGCGCGGGAGAAGGCGTACTGGAAGCCGGCCACCGCGCGGGCGACCTGCATCGGCCGGGCGATCGCCAGGTTCTTCGGCACGAGCTCGCCCAGTACCACCGACAGCGCCGACGCCAGCAGCAGCGCCAACGCCGCCCCCACGGCCTCGGCGCCGCCGGCCGGCATGCCGATGGCCGTGAGCGGCACCTCGATCAGGTCGGCCAGCGCCGGCTCGGCCAGGGCACCGGTGACCAAAGTGGCCAGGGTGATGCCCAGCTGAGCGCCGGAGAGCTGGAACGACAGCGTGCGGTGCGCCTTCTGCACCGTGCGCGAACGCGCG
>DATJJB010000467.1:0-85944 GCA_035492655.1 Kutzneria sp.
CAACGCCGCGGACAAGGTCGCCGCGCTGGCCGGGACGATCAACGGCGCCATCCCCAGCCCGGTCCAGCCGTTCGTCGGACTGGCCGTGAAGTTCGTGGCGGGGGCGGACGCGCTGCTGCGCAGTCTCGACACGGGCAACGGCATCTAACTGTCGTTGAGTTGGTTCGCGCCGGGAGCCTTCATCCCCACCACCGTGCCCGCCGGCCGGGACCTGCCCGCCGACCGCGGTGTCCCCGTCGGGGAGCCCCACGACTTCTGGGTCAACGAATCCGACCGCGACGTCGACACCGGCCTCTACATCCAGACCGGCCAGCGCATCGTCCTCTCGGCAACAGGTGAGATCTGGGCCGGCGTGTGGCTCACCGGCGAGAACGGCCCGCAGGGTTGGCCGGGCTGGAGCGCCAGCCCCGACTCCCCGCTGCCGTTCGGCGCCCCGTTTTCGCTGCTGGCCCGGCTCGACGGGCGCTACCTGCCGGTCGGGACGGGCCGTGAGGTGATCTACCGCGGACCCGGCAGCAAGCTCTTCCTGCGCATCAACGACAACCAGCCGGGCAACGGCAGTGGCGCCTTCCAGGCCCACGTCGAGGTGTACCAGGACTGACGCCGCACCCGGCTTCGGCCTCGACACCTTTGTTGGCGATTCCGGCCACGGCCTATGGCGCGAAGGTCGCCGCTGGGTGGGACGGATCGTGCTCAACTCGGCTCCGACTGGCGGACTTGCCCAGGTGATCCCGCACGATCCTGTGGCGGAACTGGTAGTAGGCACCGGACTGACGTATGACGCCTGCGTCCCACGCGACCTGCATGAAGTTCATCAGCCGCCATGGAGTCAACCGCAACACGGCCAGAAAGGCGTGCCGCACCTGGTAGGGCGGCCACGCGAAGAACATCATCGTCCCTGTGATGCCGCCAGTGATGCCGCCGCCGACGCCGGTCAACATCATGAACGTCGGATCCGTTGACAGCACGGCGAAGGAGCCCGCTGTGCCCGCGCCGATCACCACTGCGAACATCACATAGCAGACGATGGACGCGCGCCGGTCCCGGTTCAGTGCGTCCTCCGGCGTGGTGGCCCGCACGGTCGCGACCACCTCGTACAACGTCAGCATGCGCAGCAGGAACGCCGCGGTTGCACCGACCGCGCAGCCGAAGATCAGGGAAATCGCCGCACCCAGGCCGATCACGCCGAGCACGGCCGGCCCCACACCCACGAGCATGCCCGGCAGGTCCCCCCAGATCGCGACCATTCCCAGCGCCACTGCCCAGGCGGCGGCCACCGTCACCAGGCCCTCCGCCAGGCGACGCAGCTGCGTGCGCAGGTCCGCGTTGTCCCGGAACCCTCCGCCGCCGGAACGAAGTTCCTGCGACCCGACCTTCCAGACCAGCATGTACGCCAGGCAGAAGGCCAGTCCGAAGAGGACTCCGAAAGCAGCGCCAGCCCCCACTCCGAGTGCTTTCTGCCCTACCAGCAGCAGGAGCGTTCCGTACGCGGCCCCGGAGAACACCCCGACCGTCGATTCCGGCAACAGGAATGGGATAGCGCGGCCGATCTCCCACCATGCGAAGTCCTCGCGGCCGACGCGCATCAGATGCCGGGCCAGAAACCGCAGCCAGCGCACGGCGCCCGGCAGCGTGAAGCGAATGAACCGCTCTGGACGGCTTGCCATTGCCGAGCCGAGCACTGACGGCACGAAGTCGTCAAGCAACCGCGTCTGCAACGTCTCGCCCAAATCGACGTTCCCCTTGGGGTATAACCGTTTCATCAGCCAGGCGTTGAACGGATTGCGCAGCACTCGCCCCGTGTCGGACGGGGCGCCTTCCACTTCCTCCACCACCTTGCGCCAGTCGGCGCCCTTCGCACCGGCAAAATAACCCACGATCGTCGCCCGGTTGAGCCAACTCAGCTCGATCACCCACGCGTCGCCGAACTCGGCCCCACCGGCTGCCATAGCGGCGTGGTACATGTCGGTCCGGCACACAACCACCAGCGGCGACCGGTCACGCTGACTGCGCTCCAGTTCGTTCAGCGCCGCCGGCAGCACCAGCGGTCCAACCTCGTCGACACCGTCCAGAATCGGCAGCAACGCGTTGCCCTCCACCAAGGGCGCCGCACCGGGGTAGTCCTTCTCGACCTGCGCCCTGATCCACTTCTTCAGGTCGGTCCCTGGCTCCCACAACGCGAACCGCAACAACACCGGAACGCTGCCCAGCCCAGCCCGATCATTGAGGTGCTCCAGCGCCAGACGGGCGGCATACACGGTCTTGCCCGAGGCCGGCGCGCCCAGTATCAACAATCTGCGGCTGTCGACGGGCATCTCCCGCAGCGCATCCACCAGCGCAGCGAGGTCACCCTCTGGCGGCGCGCCGTTGCCGCCCTTCCGCGTGCGCCACCTGACGTTCAGCAGGTCCCGCCGGACCTGCAAGCGGTCCTGCTGTTGCTCGATCTTGGCCCGCACACTGATGCACATCTGGTCGGCGGCCTGCTCGACGATCTGGGCCGCGTCCGGCGACGCCGCCTCGGTCTTGCTCTGCTTGAGCGCGTTGTAGATCGTCAGCATGACCGGGACCACGCCGAGCAGAGCCGACGTCAGGGCCACATATTCGGTCCGGGGCCCGGCCACGGCGATCGATCCCAGCACAATTGCCATCACGGCCAGCACGATCGCCACCAAGAGGAGCAGAGGGCTGCGCTGCTTCGGTCCTCGACGCCTCGCCATGGGGCGATGATGTCAGACCGCGACTGCTACATACGGGCGAATGTCATGAGTGGCCGCGACGGCTCCGCGCTGCCGTGGTCAGGACCTCGTCGCTGACCTCCCACTTCGCGGGCCTCTCATCCTAGGCGAAGGACGTTGGACCAAGCGTGAACACGAAACCTCCCGTGTTGGCGTCTGCCGATCATGTCGGGCCGCTTGCCGTCGCCTGCGCGGGTCGCACCCGCACTCACCTGTCCAGGTCCGTTCGCTTCCATGGCCAAGCGTCTGCAGACCCTGGCCCAGTTCCTGGTCGAGCAGTACGACGGGAAGGTCGAGTCGATCTGGAAGCAGGGAAAGCCGGACGGTTCCGAGGTCCTCAAGCGCCTGACGGCGTTGCCGGGTTTCGGTGACCAGAGGGCGCGGATCTTCCTTGCTCTGCTAGGCAAGCAGCTGGGTGTGAGGCCGCGGGTGCCTACGGCGATGAAGGTTCTCATCGCAGCGTCGCGGACGTTACGGACGCCAAGTCGCTGGGTGAGGTCCGTGCGTTCAAGAAGGCGGCGAAGGCAGCCGCCAAGGGCTGAGCCTGGAACTCCGCGGTCAGGTCAGCCGGAATGCGGCTCCGGCCGGCGATCTGCTTGCCGTCGGACCGTGCTGGCCTCACTTCTCCGGCAGCCGGTCGAGTCGAGCAGCGATCATCGCCGCCTTCGGATCGTCGTGTTCGGCGAACACCGCTTGGGCCTGCCGGTAGTGCTCACGAGCGGCACGGAGGTCGCCGGCAAGTTCGGCGACCTCCGCCTGCACCATCACCGCCTCGGCCTCGTAGCGAGCCAGGCCCAGCTTCCTGGTGATCTCAATGGCTTCGACCAGCTTGCTTTGTGCGTCGGACAGCTGCCCCAGCCGCGCGTACACCCGGGCGAGGCTGGCCAGCGCTCGTGCTCGCTGGGCCTGGTCCAGAGCCACCAACGCGGTGATGGAGTGCCGCAGTTCCACCTCCGCCTCCGGGTACCGGCCGAGTGCGAGGAGCACTTCCCCGATTCGCCGCCGCCCGACCGCCACCGCGCGGTTCGTGCTGATCCGTGCGCGAATCCGGTTGGCTTCGCGCAGATAACCCAGAGCACCAACCAGGTCGCCCTTGCCCTTGACGCTGTCGGCGAGTTCGGACAGCGCTGCGGCCTTGGTCAGATCGTCATGCTCTTCTTCGGCGATCCGCACCGCACGCAGGTTCTCCTCGATTGCCTCGTCGTGGCGCTCCAGATTGGTCAGGGCAGCGGCGAGTTGAACCCGAAGCCGCGCCTCGGCTGTCCGGTGGCCACAGCGCTGGGCGGCCGGGATACCGACCTGGTGGATGGCCAGCCAGTCGCGGTACGGCCGGAGATGGAGGAAGAATCCCCACAGCGCCTCGCAGAACTCCCAGGCCAACTCGTCCCAGCCGTGCTCGACCGACATGTGCACGGCCGTCACCAGATTGCGGCGTTCGGTTTCCAGCCACTGCAACGCCATCCGCTCATCGGAGAAAACGACCGACGGTTGCTCCGCAGCCCGCCGAAAGTGTGCGCCGACGCGGCGGCGAGTCGGCCGGAGCACCAGGTCCGCGGCGACGGCCATGGTGAGGTACCACTCGACCATGCGGCGTCTCACCGCGTCGCGTGTTGCCGCCGGGTCCTCCGCCTCCACCATCCGGCGGGCGTGCATCCGCAACAGGCTGTGATAACAGAAGCGGCCGTCGGCGACCTCGGTGAGCATGTTCCGGTCCACCAGCGCACACAGGGTCTGGTCGATCTCAGCCGCCGGCCGGTCAGCGGCGACGCCGGCGACGTCGAAGCCGAAGATCGCGCCGGGATGCAGCGCGCACCAGCGGTAGAGCTCGGCCTGGACCAGGGACAGGCCTCGGTACGAAGCGTCGAAGACGGCCTGTACCGAGTGGTCGCGCTCCAACGACATACTGGCCAGACCGGCGCTGCCGCGAAGCGCGTCGACCTCTGTCGACAGCGTTCGAGTGGGGCGCGCCGCCAGCCGGGCCCCCACCACCGACAGGGCGATGGGCAGCCCACCGCAGAGCCGGACGAGCTCGTTGGTCGCCGCGGACTCCGCCGCGACCCGACGATCACCGACCACCGCGCCGAGCAGACCGATGGAGTCAACGGCGTCCAACGGACTGACCGCCAGGAAACTAGCCCCGTCCATACGCAGGCCGGCCAACTGCGACCGGCTCGTCACCACGACGATGCTCCGTGGCGCCGCCGGCAACAGGGGACGGACCTGGGCCGCCGTCATCGCGTCGTCGAGAAACACCGCGACGGACCGGTCCGCGGTCACCGACCGGTACAACCCCACGCGCTGCCCGTAGGACGCCGGGATGCCCTCCGGCGGCAACCCGAACGCGTGGAGAAAGCCGCCGATGATCTCCTCCGGCGGTGTCGGGCCGTCGGCGGAGTGCGCCCCGAGATGCGCGTGGAGCTGACCATCAGGGAAATGCTCGCGCACACCGTGCAACCACCGAACCGCCAGCGACGTCTTGCCGACACCGGCTGGGCCGCTGATCACGATGGCGAGCGGGTAGGGCCCGGCCTGACTGCGCAACTCGTCCAGTGCCGCCAGCTCACGTCGACGATTGGTGAACAGCCGGGGTGGCGGCGGCAGCTGAGACGGCTCCTGAGCCGCCCGGCCGGCTCCGAAGATGCGCAGTTGCTCGATGTACCCGGCTTGTACGACTGTTCCCTCAGCCCGGCCGGAGAAATCATTGTGATGGTCCGGTATCAAGCTTCGTTGTCCATCGGAACCGCCCGGCACGCCCTACCCCCAAGTCGAAGGTGCATGTCGCGATCACCCGAAGTAGTGAACGCGTCGCCACAACGACGGTAGGAGCCCGCTCGCCACCGTTGTTCCAGAAAGCCACGAATGGAGCAGTTTCGGCAGACCTGTTCCAGCTGTCGGCGGCCCAAGCTTGCTCCAATCGAGGCGGGGGTGCCACTTCGGGCATCGACGGCAAGGCCGCTCCGATCCGCCCCGAGCCGGCCGGTGTACTCGGCGATGCACCACCACAACAGGCCGGCGGTGCCGGTCCCAGTTCGGATCACTCGCTGCCGACCGTCCCGCCAGCGCAGCACGTGCCCGCGTGTTTCGACGGGCACGGCGGTGAGGGCGCACCCGCTCAGCTGCACGAAGCTCGCCTCGGCGGCCTCCTCGGCGAGCAGAACGGTGTGCTGTGCCGGCTGGATGACGACATCAGCGAGCCGAAGCCAGCGGTCACCCGCCCGGGCGCGGTCCGCCACCACGAACGTGTCCGGTGGGCCACCGGCGTTCCAGGTCACCTGGCATACGCCCGGAACAGGATCGGTCGGGCCCGAACGTCCAGCCCGACCGGTCCGCCCGTGGCCGAATGCCCATACCCCGTTGTCTCCCATGCCGCTCGTCACCACCGCAGCGGACGTGGGAGCGCAGCCGGCGGCACGGTGGCCGGGCCCAAGGGCTCCGTCAGCTCCAGCAGGCCGTACATCGCGCGACGTAACAGCTCGGCCGATCGACCCAGCCGGGAGCTGATCAGATCAGCGATCGACCTGTCCTCGAAGGCCTTGCTGCGAAGGGCACGGTTGACCTGCGGCAGCAACGGCGTGTCGTCGCCAAGCCGTGGCGCCCGGGCCGCGACCGCGGCCGCCAGGCTGCCCTGGCGCACCGCGAGATCGGGATAGGCAGCCAGGACCACCGGCGTGCCGAGTGCCGCCGCGTACTGGGTCGTCGAGCCCTGGTCGCCAATGACCAGGTCACTCGCGATCATCGTCGCTTGCCAGCCCTGCGCCGGCGGGATGACCAGCAATCCCGCCCGCGTGCAGTCCGCCAGCCAGCTGGTGACCTGCCACCTGCTGTGCACGGCCCACGCGCTTGGGTGCAGTACCAGCGCGACGCGGAACTCCGCACTCGGCAGGATGTCGACCAATTTCTTGCACAACAGCGGATGCCGCCCGAAGACCGATTCGGTCGACCACGTGGAGCTGATCGTGATGAGGCGTTGCTCCGGCCTGACTCCCAAGGCTCGTCGATAGCTGTCTCGCTGGCGCTGGCTGGCGATCAGGCGATCCATGCAGATGTCACCGGTGACCACCGCCTTGGGCAGGGCCTCGGGGCAGGATCGGCGCAACGCGGCCAACTCCTGGTCGTGAGTGAGGGCGATGACCGAAGGGATGAGGCGCCCGCGATGGGTGAGCGTCTCACGGGACAGCCCCATGTGCGGCCGTGCCGACACACCGCCGCTGCGGCTGTATCGCCGCGACATCAGACTGGACGCTCCGTGCGGAACGATGAGCACCTTGCCCCGCAAGGGGGCGAGTTCCGCGTGACTCGCGGCGAGCACGAGATCGAAGCGGTGCTCGAGCGCCTGGCCCCACGGGATCGCCAGGCCGCCAAGACGGCGAACGAACTCGGTGGCGTCAGGCCAATGCCGAGCGTTGTCCGGCGTGCTGAACAACACCTGCACCCGATGGTCGGCTTCGAGGAGCGCCAGCAGCTCCAGCAGCCGAGTGCCGGCCGCCACCGTGGGCACGGTGACCAACACCTTGCGGCAATTCGCACGAGTGACCCTCAGATCGGCGTCCAGGCCGATGGGGCCATGGACCCAGCGGTCGATGGGCATCGCATCTCCCTCAGCACGCCACGGCGGTGATGTCGGCCGGGGGAGGGGTGAGCAGACGCGGGAGACCGTCGGCACAGTCCACCACCGGTGCATGGCCACGGATGAGCACGTCCAGGTTCATGGCCTTGTGCCGGACCAACACCACGACGAGGTCCGCGCTGCCCGGCCGGAGTGGCCGGCTGCGCATCGTCGTTCCGTCACGCAGGACGAGCCGGGGCACATGGGGATCGTGATAGCCCACCTTGGTGCGGCGCCCCAGCAGCTCGAGGACTTTGACCGCCGCCGACTGCCTGACGTTGGGCACGTCCGGTTTGTACGTCACGCCAACGACCAGCACGCGGCATTCGCTCGTCGGTCGGAAGCCATGTGCGGACAGCAACTCATCGAGGCGGCGAACCGTCTGAGCCGGCATCGAGTTGTTTCGGGCGATGGCCGACTCGACCAGTCGTGCCGCCACGCCACGGCGCCGCGCCGCCGATGCGAAGAATCCGGCGCAGACCGGCACACAGTCGCCGCCGGCGCCGGCGCTCGGTGCGTGGCGAAGAAAGCCGAAGGGCTTGCTCGCTGCCGCGTCGAGGACCTCCTCGACGGCGGCGCCGCTGGCCTGGCACAGTGCCGCCAACTCGTTGACGAGCGAGATGTTGACCAGTCTGAAAACGTTTTCGAAGATCTTGACGAGCTCGGCGGTCTGGATGCTGCTGACCGTGACGACTCGGTCGGCCAGTTGGCGTAGGAACCGTGCGGCGAGTTCTGTGCACTGTGGAGTGGCACCGCCGACGATGCGCGGGATCGTCCGCAGTGTCGCCGACGCTATGCCAGGGTCGATGCGTACCGGCGAGTGCGCGAGATGGAAGTCGCGGCCGACTCGCAGTCCGGATCCCTGCGCCAGGTCAACGGCGACCACCTCGTCGACCACGCCAGGCGGGCAGCTGCTCTGCACCACGACCAGATCACCGGCGCGAAGGCTGGACGCGACATGACGCGCGGCGTCGCGCAACGGGACCAGGTTGGCGCCGTGGCTTTCTCCCGGTGGCGTGGGCACACAGAGGACATGGATGTCGGCGGCCGGCAACGTGTGCGCGTTCGTCTGCACGTGCAGGCGACCGGTCGCCAGGACCTCTCGCAATTCTCGATCGGACACCGTCGTCAGCTCCCCGCCGACGCTGCCGCTGGCGATCGCGGCCACCCTTCCTGGCGAGCTGTCCACGCCCACCACTTCGCAGCCGGCCCTGGCCGCGTCGATGGCCATCGGCAGCCCGGTGAACCCAAGGCCGGTGATTGTCACTGTGAATGCCTTCATCAGAACCCCCTTGCCACTCCCCGTCGGCTTCTCTCGAACCCGTTCGGCAAGAGTGCGAGGCTGATCTGGTCGTACGCCTGACACGGCCGGACGAGATACCTGAAACCGCAGCTCAGCCTGTCCTTCTCGACCGGCTCGCCCGTGACGGTCGGTTGGCGGTGTCCAGTAGTTGGCCATTTCCGGCGAGGAGTCGTGGGGGTGTCGGGTCAAACATCTGTCACTCGGCGGGCGACCAGTGCAGGCCGATGTAATCGGCCACATGTTCTAGTGCGAGGTCACAGCGTCATCACTGTCGTTGCCTTCGCTTGATCTGTCGGCGAAAGCGGGCGACACTAGGAACGCAGCGCGGTGGTGGTCGGAATGGCCGTCCACGGCACGGTCCAGCGAAGGGGACGCTGGTGGAACCTCAGTTCACGATCTTGGGCAACACCGGCATTCGTGTGGATGGCGAGGTCCGCACCCAGCTTGGCCACACCAAGCTCAGGGGGATTCTCGGGGTGTTGCTGCTCAAGGCGGGCGAGTTCGTCCCCATCGATGATCTTGTCGAATGGGTGTGGCCGGACGGAAAGCTTCCGCAAGACCGCGCCTCCACCTGTTACACCTATATCAAGCGGATACGTGAGGTACTCAAGGCGGCCGGCCTTGCCAACCGGATCGACACCGACGACGGCGCCTACCGTATTCGGGTCGATCGCCGGGAGATAGATTTCTTCGTGTTCCGCGAGGTGGTCGAACGCGCGCGCGTCATAGGGCAGCGAGGTGATAGTGCGCAAGCCTGCAGGGAGATCGAGGAGGCGCTTGAACTGTGGACGGCACGGCCACTGGCCGACGCGCAGGGAGAACGGGCGGCGCAATGGCGGATGTGGGCGCGGCAACACCACTGGGTTGATGCTTACGGTGCCCTCACCTATGGGCTGTTGGCGCTGGGAGAGTACCAGTCGGTGATACGGCGACTCGACGATCTTCCTGTTGAGTATCAGGCGAACCTCACCCTGGTCAAACGACGGCTGCAGGCTCTCCATGAGCAAGGGCGTCCCCGTGACCGCACGACCTATTACCTGAAGATGCGCAAGTTCTTCCGAATCGAACTCGACCAGGACGAGGCGGACGACCTCACCCGCTTCTATGACGCACTACTCAAACGCGAGCTCGGCGTTCGGGCCGGCCGAGGCCCTGGGTCGGAGGCGCGGCGCGAGGTGGCGCCACACGCGCCACGCCTGCTGCCGCACGACATCGCCGACTTCACCGGTCGCGAGAACCTGCTCGAGGAGCTCGACTCGCTCACGACGTCGCCGACCGGCGAGGGGCTGGCCAGGCTGGTGGTGCTGGAGGGAGCACCCGGCGTTGGCAAGACGGCCATTGCGACGCATTGGGCGCACCGGGCGGCCAGCAGGTTTCCGGGCGGCCAGCTGTACATCGACCTGCAGGGCTTCGCCGACGGGCCGAGGGTCGAACCGGCCGAGATCGTGGACCGTATCCTTACTGCCTTTGATTTTCCGCTTGAGCGGGTGCCGGCCGGTGTCGCCCGATTTTCGAAACTGGCCACTCTGCTGTCCGGTCGACGCGCGCTGATTATCCTGGACAATGCCGAGGAATCTCGGCATGTGCAGCCACTGCTCGACTATCTTTCTACCTGTATGGTGCTCGTCACCAGTCGTCAGCGGTTGAGCAGGCTCGCGCGGCGCGGTGCCTCTCTGGTGTTCGTTCCTTCGCTCGACCGTGACGAAAGCGTCGAATGGCTGAAGAAGCGTATCGGTGATCGGATTCACGCTGACGAGGATACTGTTCACGATATCGCGGCGCTGTGTGGCGGTAACTCGCTGTCGCTCTGTGTCGTGGCGGAGCATATTGTCGGTCACCCCGGCGTGCCGCTGGACGACTTTGTCGAAGAGTTGCGTGCCGAACATGCGCTGCTTGATCTCGGTGATGACGGGGATGGTCCGGACGCATCTATCCGGGCGAGTTTCTCATATTCGCTTCAGAAGCTCAGCGAACCCGAGCGTCGAATGTTTCGTCTACTGAGCGTGAATCCAAGCGCCGAGATCGGTCTCGCCGCGGCCGCGGCGGTGGCGGCCTCGGGCCAGGATTCCGCACGCCGAGCTCTCGACGGGCTCCTGCATGCGCATCTGGTGTTCCAAGGGGAATCTCGTGACAGGTATCGAATGCACGATCTGCTGCGTCAGTACGCTGCGACGCTGATGTCTTCTCCTGAGTGCGAGGACGAACGTCGGGCGGCTGAAGAACGTGTGCTGAGCTTTTATCTGCACAGTGCAAGCAATGCGGATCGCACGATCTTTCCGCATCGCAGATTGGTGCCGCTCGAGCCCTTGGCCGCGGGTGTTGAAGCAGTGCGATTTCCCGATGACGGCAGTGCGATGAACTGGTTCGTGAAAGAGCGTGCCGGACTCGGCCTGCTTGTGCATTTCGCGGCCGAGTGTGGATATGACGAATACGTAGTCAAGCTGTCCAGCTGTATCGAGGCCTATCAGAGGCTGGGCAATTTTGGGGACGTCCTTGATTTTCTTGGTTTGGCCCTGCGGGCGGCGAGGTCGTCCAACGATAGCTTGGGGGAGGCTTACTCGCTGAACAACATGGGATTTATGTGTCTCAATCAGCGCCGCTTCGACCTCGCCGAATCTTATTTGCGCGATGCGGTGCGGAAGTTCGGTGAGGTTGGCATGCCGGAAGGCGTTGCCGGCGCCGGTTTCAACATGGGTCGTGTCCTGGTCGAACGTGGTGACGTCAGGCAAGGTATCGAACATCATCTCGCCGCATTGGCCACTTTTCGTGATATCGGCGCGCAAGGGCCGGAGGTCATGTCCCTCTACCGGTTGGGCGAGGCGCACCGCATTGCCCACAACCTGGATGCGGCGATCTCGTTCCTGCGGGACGCGCTGTGGCTGGCCGACAGGCTCGACGATCGGCGCAGCCTGGCATTCAGTCTGGCCGAGCTCGGCGCCGTATACGCGGAACAGGGCGACCTCGGCGCGGCCGCGGGATACGGGCGACGCGCGCTCGACATCAGCGAATCGCTGGGTGACACCCCGTTGGCGGCCAAGGCTGGTGTGGTCCTCGCCCGGATAGCGCGTGATGAGCGTTCCTTCGAGGATGCGGCGCGGTACGCGCGATGGGCGGCCGAGTTGTACGCGCAGATCCGGGATGTGCGGGGTGAGGCGCTGAGCTGCGACGTGCTGGCCAGTGCCCAGTACGCGTTGGGTGAGCGGGACGAGGCGACGCATGCCTGGCATCGGGCGATCGTGATGCTCGAGGATCTCGGTGATCCGTTGGCCGAGACCGTTCGCTTGCGGCTGGCCGACGCCGTCGCGTCGCTACCGGTCGGGCCACCGGTCCAGGGGAGGGTCGAGCCTACCGGGATGGTGCTGCCCCGCTTTGCCGGCGAGCGCTCGCCGGACGGCCTCTGATCGCTCTGGCTGGGTGTTTTCAGGCCGGGCCGAGGGGCGGCCCCGCCGCCACATCTTGCGATGGCGGCGGGGCGCCCTTATGCCGCAGGGCAGACATGACCGGCTGGTCGTGAGTTCTTGCAGGGCACCGTTGCCAGCCGATTTCAGGCTACCTCTGCGACCTCCTTGTCCTGATCGGCAGGCGTCGTTCCGGACGGTGGGGCGGCGTTATCGCCCATTCTTTCCATCCAGATCATGGTGCATGGTTGTGCATTCACCGAGGCGTGGTTGACAACGACCTCGGCGACGTAAGGCTGCGTGGTGACCGGGGCGGCCGTATTGCTGTTATCGGCCAGCCCAAGCCAAGTGATGGCGGCAGGCACAGCGAGCATCGCTGCGCCGACAAACCGCGTGGTGATGGGGATCTTATTCCTCCGTCTTTAGGGCGCACTGAACGCGCGAGCCATGTCTACTGCCTTGGTGGACGCGCGTCAAGTGTTTGATCTTGGTCGCTTGGTGGACGAGTGGCGACGGGCGAGGCGTGAAACGTGTCTCCGGACCGTTGGTAACGGTCGTGTTCTGCGCTTTCGGTCGTAGCGCGAGGCGCATTGCTTGGTCGACCAACCAAGCCGGCACAGTGTCGATTACTGACGGAAAGGTGTTATGTCTTCACTGTGATCGACAAGGGGGCGTGGAACTCCGGGGCCAGGGGAAGCCCTCGATCGACTTCGCGGCCGATGCCCGCACCAGAGCCGCGGACCCGAGGTTGATTCGACGTGGTGTCGGGGTCTTTCTCGCCGCTCGCCGGGCGTCAGTCGAGTCCCGGCGGAAGCGCGGTTGCCGCGTTGCGCCGAACGCGCCTGAGTCGAGCCTCATCGAGGCTGCGGGAGGTGCGCAGGTCTGTGCCCCCGAGGTCGATACCGGTGAGCACGGCGTCGGCGAACGGCCGAGGAATTCGCCACCGCGGTCGAGCTGGCCCGGCTGAGTGCGTCATATGACGCAGAACTGGCGGCGGAAGGGTGGCACGGTGGCCTCGCGGGGGAACCCGGGCCAGTCAGTCCACTATGGACGGAAGGCGGTTGGTCACATGTTGGCAACATGTGCGGCCGGAGGCTAACCCGGCCGCGGTGGCGTCGGATGCACTGACGGTCGGGGTGGCGGTCCGTGGGAGGGACCTCTGGTGCTCGGGTACGCAGAGGCACAGCATCGGACGGTCGTCATCGTGGACGTCGCGGGCTTCACCGCGGCCAACCGCAGGGGCGTGCACCAGGTCGAGATCCACAAACGGCTGGTGGAACTGCTGACCGCGGCCTTCGATGACGCCGGGATCCCGTGGCAGGACTGCGATGTGGAGGACCGGGGCGACGGCAAGCTCATCCTCGCGCCCCGGGACGTGTTCAACATCAGGCTGGTCGACCAGCTGTGGAGCCGGCTGCTGGCGGAACTGCGCCGCTACAACGCCTTGCACTCGGCGGGCGCGGTGATGCAGCTGCGCGTCGCGGTGCACGCCGGCGAGGTGTGGCGCGGCCCGGCCGGCGAGGTCAGTCCGGCGATCAACCTGACGGCCCGCATCATCGAGGCGGCGCCGGCGAAGGACGTGCTCAAGGCGACCGGCGCGGTGCTGGCCATGATCGCCTCGGATGCCTTCTACCGCGACGTCATCGAACCCGACCCGGCCGCCGCGCCGGACCTGTTCCGGCGGATTCCGGTCGAGGTCAAGCAGACGCAGACGCACGCATGGCTCCGGGTGTCGGAGTTGCCATCGCCGTCGGCCGTGCAGCCGCAGCTCGAACTCGAGGAATTGGCCCCGCTGCTGGACGGCGTGTCCGTGCCGCACCTGCCGGTGCTGGTGGGGCGGGCGAGTGGCCCGGGCGTGCCACCGGCGCCCCCTGGTTCGGACGCCTGGGCATCCGTGTGCCACCTGGCCGAATTCAATGCGGGAGCGGACGGAGTGCCGCCCGCGTTGGTCTTCCTCGACCTGCTGGCCGGCATGGTGGACCGGGAGCGCGGGGAGCAGTTGGCCCGCTGGATCGAGGACCAGGCCCGCCGGCTGGGCCTCGAGGCCGAGCTGGGCAACCGGCCGGCTGCCCGCAAACGGCTGCCCGACAGCGAATCCCGGTTACACCTGCTGATCGCCGTGCAGCCCGACGGCGTGAGCCGGGACCAGGTCCTGGTTTCCCATTGGCGGCAGGACGATCCGGACGTCTGGCCGCCGGCCTGCGGCGAGCCGACGACGGTCGCGGTCGACCAGCTCGAACAGCACGTCGACGATCTCGTGGTCGGCGCGGAGATCGCGTGGGAGCGGCACGACGGCCCGGTGACGGTCGAGCTGCTGCTGCCCCGCGCACTGCTGAACCTGCCGGTGCACGCGTGGCAGAAGGAGCACCGGTCGGGTGATCCGCGGCCGTTGTCGCTGGACTACCCGGTGGTGGTCCGGTCACTCGAAAGGATGATGTCGAAGCAGTGGCACCGGGCCTGGAAGACGCGCTGGAGCGCCTTCGTGGCCGACCCGGCCGGCGGACGGGTGCATGTGGCCCAGCCACCGGATCCGGACCGGCCGCACCTGTTGGGCGCGGCGCTGCAGGACGACCCGGCGGTCGTCACGGTCGTGTTGACCGGGCCGCCGCCGGCGTCGCCGGACCGTGGTGACGAGCTGCTCGCGGCGCTACGTTCGGGCCTGCCAGGAGTCCTTTGGCACCGAGACGGCGCCGATCCGAAAACTGTCGGGGACCTGGTATCCGGACTCATCGAGGACGGCGGTTTGATGGCTCTTCCTGAGAATGCACACAAAGCGAGAAGACGTGGCCACCAATCGACGAATGTGCTTTACACTGCCCTTGAGGATGTGGTGCTGCTATGGGATGACCCCGGCCGTGTGATCCATTTCGACCAGTGGGCGGGTTGATCGCGGGTGGAGAGGTGATCCGAATGGGTGACCAGGAGTATTCCGACGCAGTCGCCGCGGGTAATCACAGCCCGCGATTCACTACGCCGGACTGGTGGATTTATCGGGGCGTTGGGCGACCCTGGCACGACGTTAGACCGATCGACCTACTGCCGCCCCCGCCGCCGTGGCGGACCTTCGCCGGCGGCCCGCTGCCGGCCTCCGACACGCCGCCGGCCGACGATGACGGGGAGGAGGCGCGTCGCCTCGGCGTCGAGCTGCACCTGTCCGAGCGGGACGTCGACCCGCGCGAGGTCGATGCCGTGAACGCCGCGCTGTACCTGCGCCGGCCACTGATCGTGACCGGCCGGCCGGGCACCGGGAAGTCCACCCTGGCCTTCCGGATCGCCCGCGAGCTCGGGCTGGGCCGGGTGCTGCAGTGGTCGATCTCGAGCCGCACCACGTTGCGGTCCGGGCTCTACGAGTACGACCCGATCGGCCGGGTGCAGGCCGCCGCGGCCGGACAGGCCGCGGCAAGGGGAACCGATGACGCTCCCGAGGAACCGCCGATCGGGGACTTCGTGCGGTTGGGCCCATTGGGCACAGCATTCCTGCCGAGCGTGGCGCCGAGGGTGCTGCTGATCGACGAGTTCGACAAGAGCGAGGTCGATCTGCCCAACGATCTTCTCGGCATTTTCGAGAACGGGCAGTTTTCGATTCCGGAATTGGCGCGCGTCCAGCACAGAACGCCCGAGGTCAGCGTGTTCACCGATGATCCGGACCGGCGGGCCGTGATCCACGGCGGCCGGGTGCAGTGCCGCGAATTCCCGGTGGTCGTCATCACGAGCAACGGCGAACGGGATTTTCCGGAGGCCTTCCTCCGGCGCTGCCTGCAGCTGCGGCTGGCCGAGCCCGGCATCGACCAGCTCACCGCGATGGTCGCCGCGCATCTGCGGGCCGGTGACGACGAGCGGCGCGCGACGCTGATCCAGGAGTTCGTTGACCGCAGCGCGGCGGCCGGCGGGCTGCCGGCCAACAAGTTGCTCGACGCGGTGTTCCTGGCCACCTCCGGCGCCTACGACGAGCAGGACGAATCCTGGCCACGGCTGCTGGACGCGCTGTGGCGGCGACTGATCTCGGTGTCGTGAGATGGCCGGTCCGATGGCGGGGGCAGCAGACGAGCCGGCCGGCCGGACGGGCGATGCGTTGGGCTGGCGCGAATTCGCCGACGCCGTCTGGCTCGGCGTGGCCACTCAGCGGTTCTGGGAGCGGCAGCACCGACCGCGCGGCACGGCGAGCGAGCCGCCGCCCGCCGACCGCCCGCCCCCGCCGGTCTGGCCAAAGTCAGAACCCATGGCGGGCCCGACCCCGATACCGTCCACAGTGGACCCAGTGGTCGTGGAGCCGATGGACCGCACCCCGGACCCGGTGGTCACCTCGGTTCGCGCTGAGCTCCGTGCCGCCACGAAGCTGCCGTGGACCCCAGCGGACATGATCCGCGCGCTCCGGCCGTTCAAGCGCCGGGTGCCCTCGCCGCGTCCGGACGAGATCGAACTCGTCGAGGACGAGACGGCCGAACAGGCGGCGCAGAGCGGGGTGTGGCTGCCGATCACCCGGCCGGTCCAGACCCGATGGCTGGATCTGACGCTGGTGGTCGACATGAGCCCGTCCATGGTGCTGTGGCGGCCGACCGTGCGGGCCTTCACCGCGGTGCTGGAGCAGCTCGGCGCGTTCCGGTCGGTCCGCCACTGTTTCCTCGACGCCACCGAGGAACCGGTGCTGCGGGCCGGTTCGGCCGAGGCCGACGCGCCGACCCACGGTCCCGGCGAGGTGGTGGACTTCTCCGGCCGCCGGATCGTGCTGGTGCTGACCGACGGCGTCGGCGCGGCGTGGCGGCAGGGCCGGGTCGCCGCGATGCTCGCGCACTGGGCCGCCGTGATGCCGGTGGCGCTCGTTCACATGCTGCCGCAACGGATGTGGTCACGCAGCCGGCTGGGGTTGCGCCACGCGGACGTGCTGCCGCCGCGGCCGCTCGCGCCCAACCGCGGCTGGCGGGTGGAGCTGGCCGACGCCTGGGTGGATCCGGAGCAGGCGGCGGCCGACGCCGCCGACGCGGTGCCGATCCCGGTTTTCGAGCTGATGCCACGGTGGATGGCCAGCTGCGCCGCGCTGTTCACCGGCGCGAGCTCCCGACCCGCGAAGGCGATGGTCATGCTGGCCAGGACCAAGCCCCGGCCGCCGGTCGCCGAGGACGAGCCGACCGCCCCGCCATCGGCGCATGAACTGGTGACTCGGTTTCTCGGCCGGGCCTCCCCGTTGTCGTACCGGCTGGCCACCTTGCTCGCGGCGGTGCCGGTCGATCTGGACGTCGCGCGCACGGTGCAGGCCGAGCTGGTCCCCGAGTCCGGCCCGGCCCATCTCGCCGAGGTGCTGGACAGCGGGCTGCTGCGGCCGAGCGGACCGGACTCGTGGCAGACCACGTCGTTCGAGTTCGCGTCCACCGCCGTGCGCGAGGTGCTGCTGTCCGGTGCGCGCCGCACGGAGACGGCCCACGTCGTCCGCACCGTCGCCGAGCGCCACTCGGTGCTCACCTCTCTCGCCCAGATCATCGACGATCCAGACAATTCGCCCGACCCCACCGCCGAGCACCTGCAGCTGGACCGCACCGTGCTACGGGCCCTGAGCGGCCCGTACCTGCGCCGCGCCGCCCGACTCGAGGAGAGAGCCGTGGAAGACACCCGATCGAGCGAAACCCGCGTCAACACGAAGGAGGTTGGCCTCACGGGAACCCAGGGTGGCGGCAGGATCGGTTCAGTGAGCACGAGCGCGTCCGATGTGGCGACAGCGGCCGGTCCCGGTGACCCGCCCGCCGTGTCGACCCCGGCCGAGCCGTCACCACGGCGGGCGGAGCTGGCGATCGTCGCGACCACGGCGCCGCACACGCCCCAGGCGGAGGACGTCCCCACCATCTGGGGCGACGTGCCGCCGCGCAACCCGATCTTCACCGGTCGCGACGACCTGCTCGGCCAGCTGAGCCGTCGGCTGACGGCCGGCGGCACCACCGCGATCCTGCCCGCCGCGCTGCACGGCATGGGCGGCATTGGCAAGACCCAGATCGCGGCCGAGTACATCTACCGTCATCTCCAGGACTACGAGCTGGTGTGGTGGATCCAGGCCACCCAGCCGGCGCAGATCCGGGCCGCCCTCACCGATCTCGCCCAGGCGCTGCGGCTGACCGGCGCCCGCGAGGCGCACACGGCGGTGCCCGCGGTCCGGGAGGCGCTGCGCATCGGCGTGCCGTACCGCCGCTGGCTGCTGGTGTTCGACTCGGCCGAGAGCCCGGAGGCGGTGCGGCCGTTCTTCCCGTCCAACGGCCCCGGCGAAATCCTGATCACCTCGCGCAACCCGGACTGGGCCGGGGTGGCCCGGCCGCTGGAGATCGCGGTGTTCAGCCGGGCGGAGAGCAAGGAGCTGTTGCGCCGCCGCGGCCCGGAGATCGACGACGCGCAGGCCGACGCGCTGGCCCAGAAACTGGGGGACCTGCCCCTGGCCATCGCCCAGGCCGCGGCCTGGCGAGCGGAGACCGGCATGCCGGTGCGGGAGTACCTGCGCCTGTTCGACGAGAAAGTGGCCGAGATCCTGGACACCACCCGACCGGACGACTACGAGGTGCCGCTGGCCGCGGCCTGGAACGTGTCGTTCGACGAGCTGCAATCGCGCAACCCGGCGGCCCACCAGCTGCTTCAGGTGTGCGCGTTCTTCGCGCCCGACCCGATCTCGCGCAGCCTGTTCACCGGGGTGCGCGGGCTGTCCATCGCGGTGGAGCTGGACGCCGCGCTGCGCAACCCGATCGGGTTGGGGCGGGCCATCCGGGACATCAACCGCTACGGTCTGGCCAAGATCGACCACCGCAACGACACGCTGCTGCTGCACCGCCTGGTCCAGCTGGTGCTGCGGGACCGGATGCCGCCGCAGCGGCGGGCCGACATGAAGCACGGCGCCCACCAGCTGCTGGCCAACCTCGATCCGAACGACCCGAGCTCGGCCAGCCAGTGGTCGCGGTACCAGGCGATCCTGCCGCACGCCTACGCGTCCGACATCGTCGAGTGCGACGACCGCTGGGTCCGCCAGCTGGTGTTGAACCTGATGACGTTCCTCTACCAGTGGGGCGACCACGAGGAGGCGGCCAATCTCGCGCGGCAGGCCACCGAGACCTGGCAGAACCGGCTGGACGAGACCGATCCGCAGCTGTTGCAGGCCTGGGGCCAGCAGGCGATCTACCTGTGGACGCTCGGCCGGTACGCCGAGGCCAGCCCGATCAACGAGCGGACCCTGGCGCTGCACCGGCGGGTGTCCGGCGAGGACAGCGAGGAGACGTTGCTGGCCGAGCGTCGGGTGGCCGTCGACCGGCGGGCCAAGGGCGACTTCAGCGGCGCGCTGGCCGTCAACCGGGACGTCTTCCAGAAGGCGAAGGGCGTCTTCGGCGACGACGACCCGGTGACCCTGTCCGCGGCCCACGACCTCGGCGTCATCCTGCGTCTGGTCGGCGAGTACACCGAGGCGCGCGTCCTCGACGAGGACATGTACAAGCGACAGGTGGAGCTGCGCGGCTACGACGCCCCGCAGACGCTGAACGTGTTGGGCGGCCTGATCCTGGACCGGATGGAGTTGGGCGAGTACGGCTGGGCCTCGGTCGAGCAGGAGCGGCTGGCCGAGCGGGCGGCGAGGTTGTTCGGCGAGGACACGGCGGCCACGTTGCAGCGCCAGCACCACCTGTCCATGGCGTTGCGCAAGAACGGCGATCACGCCGGCGCGCTGGAACGGTCGACACAGGCCTGGCAGCGGTACCGGGTGCGGTACGGCGACTCGCATCCGCAGACGCTGGCCTGCGCCATCGGCCACTCGATCAACCTGCGCAACGCCGGCGAGCTGAGCGCCGCGCAGCAGCTGGGCGAGGAGACGTTCGGCCGGTACCGCGAAGTGCTGGGTGAGCACCATCCGTACACGCTCGCGGCGGCGGTCGACCTGGCCGTGACCCTGCGGCTGATGGGCGACGCGGATGCGGCGCAGCGACTCGACGAGCGGTCGCTCGAGCAGTTCCGCACCATGTTCGGCCCGGATCAGCCGCACGCCATCGGCACCGCCATCAACCTGGCCAGCGACCTAGCCGCGCGCGGCGAGTTCGAGAACGCGCTGAAGCTGGACAACGATGTGGTGGTCCGGGCGGAACGAGTGCTGGGGGCCGATCACCCGACGACGCTGGCGGCGGCCGTGAACCGGACGTTCGACTTGCGTGCGCTGGGGCGGACGCTGGAGGCGGACCCGCTGTACGTCGACGTGATGAACCGCTATCGCCGCGTGCTGGGCGACAAGCACCCCGGTGTGGTGGCCGCGTCCACCAGGACCCGCGCCAACTGCGACCTGGACCCGCTGCCGCTGTGAGCGAGCTTGCGAGCGAACCATCGGGCACAGCGAGACACACCGAGCGCTAGCGAGGAGGTTCTGTGAGCTGGGAGCGCGGCCCGTCTCGGCGGGCCGCGCTCAGTCTCCGGGCTCCGAGGCCAGCGACCGCAGCACGTCGGGCCGCAGCAGTTCGATCCGCCGCCTGGCCGTACGCACCACGCCACGGTCCCGAAGCTGCTTCAACGCCCGGGTCACGGCCTCCCGCGACGCGCCGACCGCCTGGGCCAGGTCGGCCTGGGAAAGCGCGATGGAAATCGTGACGCCGGCTTCCTCTCCTATCTCGCCGTACCTTTCCGCATAGTCGAGCAACAGCAGCGCAATACGCTGTTGGCTCAGGTAGGCGCCGAATTCGAGACGGTGGATGTCGGCCTCCCGCAGCCGTTGGACCACCATGCGGAGCAGGGCGAACGTGGTCGCGCCGTCGGAGATGAGCAGTTGTCGGAACGCGGCGCCGGAAAGCTGGATGGCGGTGACGTCCGAAATCGCGGTCACGGTGGCCGAGCGGGGTCGGCCGTCGATGGCGGAGAACTCGCCGAGCAGATCGCCCGCGCCGCGGATGGCCAAGACCACCTGCCGGCCGGTCGGCGCCGACGACGCCACCTTCACGCGGCCGCTTTCCAGCAGCAGCACGTGATCGGAGTGCTCGCCGGCCAGGAACAGCGTGCTCCCGGCGGCCCAGCGGCGGCGCACGCCCAGCGCGAGCACGGCGTCGCGGTCGAGGTGAAATGGCCGACCGGCCCCCAATTCCGCACCTCCGAGGCCGACGCCGGTCACACCGGTGGTCGACCGGCTGCGCGTTCATCATCCCTTTGGCGCAGCGACCTGTCTATACGGCCGAACGGATATCGCGGTGGTTCCCGCATATCCGGGATTCGCACGGCGATCTCCACCGGACACGAGACATGCGGGCGCACGTGCATCTGCGGGCATCGACCGGGGCTCCATGGGCACTCTTCACAATTGGACTCGGAAGCGCCAGACTGTTCTGGAGGACTGCCGACACGAGAGGTAATCCGCCATCATGAGTTCACCCTTGAGTCACACGGAATCGCACGTGGAGACCGAGTTGGTCGACGTCGGCGGGATGCCGCTGGACGAGCTACGCACCTCGCGTGACGCGGCCGTGGTCCGGTCCCTCCGGCACGTGGTCGCGCGCAGCGCGGACCGGGGCGTCACCGAGGTGAACTGCGCGGGGTCGAAGGACTGACCCCGGATGCCCACCGAATCCGAGGGGGATATTCGGCCGCATCGCTTGTCCTGGGCCGATTTCGACGAGCTGGCCCGTGGTGGCGGCGGCGCGGCGGTGGTGCGGGTGCTGCGCCGGGCCGAGCGGAGCCGGCGCCTGCTGCTGATGCGGGCGTTGGCCGACCACGTCGCCAAGGCGCCAGAGCTCTGCGGCCCGTTGCCGTCGTGGGAGGACGCGTGGGAGCTGCTGGCCCGGGCGCAGCGTCGGGCGCCGGCCGAGCTGGACGCCGTCATCGACCATCCGTATACGGGTAGCTGGGCCGGTTACACCACCAGGTTGCTGCGCAACGGAATCGCCGGCGTCGGCCCGGCATGGGCGCACCTCGGCCACGTGCACGCCATCGCCGCGGCCGCAGCCATCAGGGCGGGGCTCGATTTCGACGCCACGGTGCCGGTGTGGCGTGGCTTCGCCGCACTGCCGACGCTGGGCGTCGCCAACGTGGCGACGACATCGACCCATTCCGTGGCCAGGGTTCGGGTCCGAGACGGGCAGGTGACGATCAGCGCCACGAGCACTCGGCTGCGGTTGCCGGCGGACCTGTCGACGGATGCCTCGGGCTGGTGGGGAATCCGGCGGCTCACCGTGCCGGCCGATGTGCCGCTGTCGGTGCGCCTCGACGACGTCGACCCGTATCGCGGTCTCTACGAACCGGTGCTGCCGCAACGACTCGATGACGACACCGTGACGACGTGGCAGTCACTGCTGTCACAGGCGTGGCCGGTGCTGGTGGCCCGACTGCCCGAGCTGGCCGCGACGATGCCGGCCGGGCTGGACTCCCTGGTGCCTCGGCCGATGATCCCGTTCCGGCTGCCGAGCGCGTCCACCGGCGAGGCGTTCGGCAGCGCGGTGGTGAGTCGGCCAGAGGACCCTCTGTCGTTGGCCGCCACCCTGGTGCACGAGTTCCAGCACATCCGGCTCAGCGGCCTGCTGCACCTGGTGAATCTGCGTAGCGACGACCCCGAGGAGCGGATATACGCGCCGTGGCGGGACGATCCGCGCCCGCTTTCCGGTGCTCTGCAAGGGGTCTACGCCTTCTTCGGGGTTGCCGAGTTCTGGCGCTCGGTGCTGCGTGACGGCGACGAGTCCACGCGGCGTTGGGCCGCTTTCGAGTTCGCGCTGGCCCGTACCGCCACCTGGCGCACGGCGCGGACCCTGCGCCACGACCACGGGCTGACCGACGCCGGACGGCGTTTGCTCGACGGCGTGCTCGAGCGGCTGCGGCCGTGGCAGGACGAGCCCGTGCCCGCCGCCGAGGTCGAACTCGCCGCCGCGGTGGCCGCCGACCACCGAGCCGTGTGGCGGATCCGGCACATGCGCCCGTCGCCCCGCACCGTCGCGGTGCTCGCCGCCGCCTGGGCGTCCGGCGAGCGGCATCCGGCAAGCATCGATCTCGCCGGCAGCACCGGCCCGACCCCCGTGCCCGATGGTGCGTGGTCACCCGCACGCACCGACATGATCCGCCTCGGCCTCACCATTGACCCCGGTGACCGCGCCGCCGCGTGGGCGGCCGTCCCCGAGGCCACCCCCGCCGACATCGCCTACGTCTCCGAGCACTACGCCGAGGCCATCGACCGCAACCGGGCTCAACTGGCCATCGAGCCCGACCACGCGAGCGCCTGGGTCGGCCTGGGCTTGGCGTGCCGTGGTTACGGCCGAAGCGCCGCCGGCCGGGCCTTGTTGGCACGCCCCGAACTCGTGCGCGCCGTGCACCGCCGCCTCCGTGCGACTGGTGAAGCGCCTGATCCCGTGCGGCTCGCGGACTGGATCGGCCGAATCGTGAACTAGTGATCGGGGCTGGAAGTTCGTCGGAGGTGATCATGCCACCGTCAGCGGGCGGGGCGCGTGGCGGTCATGACGGCCGATTCGGGCGAGCAACTGGTTGCGGTCGTCGCGGGCGAAAGGTCCAGGCGAAGCGGCAAGCCACACGGGCATGGTGCATGTCGTAGGCGGCGAAGCCACGATGACTACGACAACTCGATCCTGTCCAGCGGCTACCCTTTAGGCACGCCACAAGAGGCACTCGACTGCGCGTGCGGCCTCTATCTCAACGACGCCAAAGCGTGGCTACGACCCCCGACGAACTAACGGGCGAGACCGCTAGTCGGGTATCTGTCCTTCGCCCCGTCATTGATCGAACCTTCTAGGCTTGATGCAGATTGGCGCGGATGATCTTAAACGGAGGATGGTCGCGGTCGAGGACGCGCTCAGCGTCTGCCGTGTCGGCTTCACGCAAAGCGATCGCTTGGTCAAAATCTGCCTACCGCTTCATAGGCGCCGGCGAGGTTGCTTCGGGAGGTCAACCGGGATTCTGCTCGTCGAAGTTCAGTTGGTCATAGGCCTCGAGCAGCTCGCGTCGGAGAAGGGCGTGGAGTTCGCCATCTGTCAGATGGTTGTCTGGGCAAAGCTGGCGAGGGTCCACGCTTCGCGCTGGTCGACCGTCCGGGGAGTCGGTCATCCCACCCTTGGTCTGAATGGAGCGTGTCTGGCTCACCCGTGAGTGTGCGTGCGGGTCGGCGGGAATGTTCTTTTTGCGCGTAATTGCCGTTCTGTCCGTAGGTACAGCGCCCCGTGTGTGTTGGGAGTGCCGATGGTGGCATCGGATCGGCCGATGGGCGTATTGTGGGAATGTATTTCACAAGTGTGAACACTGATTGTGCGCAGGATGGTCGCATGTCTTTTCTGTTGGAGACCTTCGGCATGTGGCCGATAGGTGTTTCTATTTGTGCTTGGTAAATTGTTTCGAGGGCAAGTAATTGGCTTTTCGGTGTACGTTGAATGTACGGACGTGGTCGTCCGAACGGTCGCACGATCGGCCGTTGGTTGACGTGGCGTCATTGCTGTCACCGTAACGGACCTGTACTTCCGCATAGCTTCCCCATATCTTTGTCCGCGTCGCCAGTGGGATGTGTCGGGGTCCCGCCTTCTGTGCATTCGCCCTTCTGTTGGGCGCTGAATTGTCGGAATTGTGCAGCGGATCATCCGTTTCGGAGGGGAATATGGTCGGGATTTCCGAGCGCGCGCGGGTGCTGAGACCCGACGCGAGCGGGGTGCGCTGGCGCCACGGCGAGCGCCTGGACCACCTGTTCGAGCAGTGCTGTGACCGCACGCCGGACCGGCTCGCGGTCGACGCCGGCGACGTCCGGCTGACCTACCGGAGCCTCGACGCGCGGGCCAACCGGCTCGCTCGCCATCTGCTGGCCAACGGTGTGCGGCCCGGCGACCGGGTCGGCCTGCTGTTCGACGACCCGGTGCAGACCTACGTCGGCATGGTGGCCGTGCTCAAGGCGAACGCGGTGTACGTGCCGCTGGACGTGGCGTTCCCGGACGACAGGATCGCTTACATCGCCGGGGATGCCGGGATCCGGGTAGCGCTCACGTTGCCACATTTGCGAGACCGGCTCGGTGACGTCGAGCCGCTGTGCGTGGACGTGGCTTTGGCGCGGACCGCCGAAGTGGACGGACAACGGCTTACTCCCGCAGAGAAGGGAGAACCGGTCGACGAACTCTGCTACATCATCTACACGTCGGGCTCCACCGGCCGGCCCAAAGGGGTCGCGGTGGAGCACGCGAGCATCTGCAACTTCGTCCGTGTCGCGGCGGAGGTCTACGGCATCGTCCCGGCCGACCGCGTCTACCAGGGCATGACGATCGCCTTCGACTTCTCGGTCGAGGAGATCTGGGTGCCGTGGATGTCCGGCGCGACCCTGGTGCCCAAGCCCGGCGGCGCCGGCCTGATCGGCCGCGAGCTGGGAGAGTTCCTGCGGGACAACGCGGTCACCGCGCTGTGCTGCGTGCCGACACTGCTGGCCACGCTGGACGAGGACCTGCCCGGCCTGAGATTCCTGTTGGTGTCGGGCGAACCGTGCCCCCGGGATCTCGTCGCCCGCTGGCACCGGCCCGATCGCCGCTTCCTCAACGTCTACGGGCCGACCGAGGCAACCGTGACGGCCACCTGGACCACGGTGGATCCCGACCAGCCGGTGACCATCGGCGTGCCGCTGCCCACCTACGCGGTGGTGATACTCGACCCCGAGGCGAATCGGGCGGTCGGCCCGGGCGAGATCGGGGAGATCGGCATCGCCGGCATCGGGCTGGCCCGCGGTTACCTGAACCGCGACGATCTGACCGACCGGGCGTTCGTCCGGGATTTCCTCGGCATCGAGCACAATCCCTCCGGCCGCATATACCGCACCGGTGACCTCGGCCGGGTGGACGGGCGGGGGCGCATCGAATACCTGGGCCGTATCGACACCCAGGTCAAGATTCGCGGCTACCGGGTGGAACTGACCGAGATCGAGTCGGTGCTGCTGCGGGCGCCGGGCGTCGCCCAGGCGGTCGTGGACACCTACGAGCCCGAGCCGGGCCTCGTCGAGCTGGTCGGCTACTACAGCCTGCGGGCGGGTGCGCCGGCGGCGGACCGGGAGGACATCCTGGCGCGGCTGCGTGCGCACCTGCCCGCCTACATGGTGCCGGCCTACCTGGAATGCCTCGACGCCATCCCGATGACGCCGAGCAACAAGGCGGACCGCAAGAACCTGCCGCCGCCGGCCGGACCGCGGAGCCTTGTCGCCGCGCGTGACCACGTGGCGCCGGCGACGGACGCCGAACGCGTGCTGGCCGACGTACTGGCGGAGGTTCTGCACGTGGAACAGGTCTCGGTGGACAGCGACTTCTTCGCCGACCTCAGTGCCAACTCCCTGCTGATGTCGAGGTTCTGCGCGCGGGCGCGCGAACATCCCGCCCTGCCGGCGATCGCCATGCGTCAGGTGTACCTCAACCCGACCGTCCGGGCGCTGGCCGCGGTGCTGCCCGCCGGGCCCGAAACCGCGCCGCCCACCGAGGAACCGACCGTCGAGCCGATCGCGACCTGGCGGTACGTGCTCTGCGGCGCGCTGCAGGCCCTGATCTTCCTCGGCTACCTCTACTTCTACGCCCTGGTCGCGGACATCGGGATCGGCTGGATCCTGTCCGCCGGCTCGCTGGTCGACGCGTATCTGCGCTCGGTGGCCTTCGGCGGCGCCGGTTTCGCGGCCGTGTGCGCGCTCCCGGTGCTGCTGAAGTGGCTGCTGGTCGGTCGCTGGCGGGAGCGGTCCTTCCCGGTGTGGAGCCTGGCCTATGTCCGCTTCTGGACGGTCGCGACGCTGATCCGGCTCAACCCGATGCGACTGTTCGTCGGCTCTCCGCTCTACCCGGCCTACCTGCGGCTGCTCGGCGCGAAGATCGGGCGGGGCACGGTCATCCTCTCCCACAACGTGCCGGTGTGCACCGACCTGCTGACCGTCGGCGCCGGTTCGGTGATCCGCAAGGACACGTACTTCACCTGCTACCGGGCCGTCGCCGGCCGGATCCGCACCGGACCCGTGACCCTGGGCCGGGAGACGTTCGTCGGCGAGGCCACCACCCTGGACATCGGCACCTCGATGGGCGACCGGTCGCAGCTCGGCCACGCGTCCTGTCTGCACCCCGGAACTTCCGTTCCCGACGGCGAGTCATGGCACGGTTCGCCGGCGCAACCGACCACGGTGGACCATCGGGCGGCCTGTGTGGCACGGCGACGTCGCTGGAGCCGGGCCAGGTTCAGCGCGACGCAACTGCTCACCATGATGGGCTTCACCATCCCCCTGGTGCTGCTGGCCGGCACCCTCGTCGACAGCTGGTTGACCGGCGGGTTGCCCGTCGACGAGTCGAACCCGGGGTTCTACGAGGACGAGCTCGGCCTCACCGGCGCGCTGTACTTCGGGACCGTCGTGATCGGACTGGCCCTCGTGTGCACGCTGCCCCGGCTGCTCGCCCTGTTCGTGCGCCCCGACCGGTGCTACCCGCTCTACGGGCCGCGCTACTCGATGCAGCGGGCGATCACCCGGTTCACCAACAGCCGCACCTTCACCTACCTGTTCGGCGACAGCTCCTACATCGTGCACTACCTGCGGCTGCTGGGATACGACCTCGGCGAGGTCGAGCAGACCGGGTCGAACTTCGGGGTCGAGATCAAGCACGAGTCGCCCTTCGTCAGCGCCGTTGGCGCCGGAACCATCGTGTCCGACGGCCTGTCGCTGCTCAACGTCGAGTACTCGGACACCGCCTTCCGGGTGCGCCGGGCGGCCGTGGGCCCGCGGAACTTCCTCGGCAACAACATCGTCTATCCGCCCGGCGGGCGCACCGGCGACAACTGCCTGCTGGCGACCAAGGTCATGATCCCGCTGGACGGCGAGATCCGGGGGAACACCGGCCTGCTGGGCTCGCCGTCCTTCCCGATCCCGCGGTCGGTCGCCCGCGACGCCGGGTTCGACGACGTCGGCCACGGCGCCGGATCGCGGCGGCTGGCGGCGAAGAACCGGCACAACACGGTGACCCTGGCGCTGTTCCTGCTCAGCCGGTGGGGCGACGTGTTCGGCGTCGCCGTGATCAACCTGATCGCCATCGCCCTGTACCCCCGCTTCGGCACGCCGGCCACCGCGGCCGGACTGCTGGCCGCCTTCCTGTTCGTGGCCGGCTACGGCGTTCTCGTGGAACGCGCGGCGCAGGGTTTTCGGGCCCTGCGGCCGCGGTTCTGCTCGATCTACGACCGGACGTTCTGGCGGCACGAGCGGTTCTGGAAACACAGCGCCGGGCGCTATCTCGCCCTGTTCAACGGAACCCCGTTCAAGAACCTGCTGTGGCGCCTGCTCGGTGTCCACATCGGACGCCGGGTCTTCGACGACGGCTGTGCCATCCCGGAGAAGACGCTGGTCGCGATCGGCGACGACACCGTGCTCAACATCGGCAGTGTGATCCAGTGCCATTCGTTGGAGGACGGCGTCTTCAAGTCCGACCGCACCACGATCGGCGCCGGCTGCACCGTCGGCACCGCCGCGTTCGTGCACTACGGCGTCACCATGGGCGACCACTCGGGGCTCGACGCCGACGCCTTCCTGATGAAGGGCAGCGAACTCGCCCCGCGCACGCGGTGGCGGGGCAATCCCGCCACGGAAATCTCATCCACCACGTGAAGCCTGGAGTTTCAAATGACCGCCGCACCTCCACTGGACCTGATCACCGCACCGTACGTCGCCACGGACCTGCCCGGCGCTCGCTCCATGGAGTACCTGCGCCGGCAGCAACGCACCGAGTCCAACGCCCGGTCGTATCCCCGAAGGCTGCCCATCGCCGTCCAGGACGGTTTGGGCAGCTACCTGCGTGACGTCGACGGCAACGTCTTCATCGACTTCCTCGCCGGCGCGGGCGTGCTCTCGTTGGGGCACAATCATCCCGAGCTGGTGCGGGTGATGATCGACCAGCTCGGCCGGCTCACCCACGGCCTGGACTTCCCGACGCCGGCCAAGGACGCCTTCGTGGCGGCGCAGCTGTCCATGCTGCCGCCCCGGCTGCGCTCGCGGATGAGACTGCACTTCTGCGGCCCCACCGGCGCGAACGCGGTGGACGCCGCGGTGAAGTTGTGCAAGACCGCGACGGGACGCGGCGACGTCGTGACGTTCCAGGGCGGCTTTCACGGCAGCACCCACGCGGCGATGGCGATGACCGGGTTGGTGGCGCAGAAACGCCCGGTCGCCAACGGCATGCCCGGAGTGCACTTCCTGCCGTACTCCTACTGCGGGCGCTGCCCGATGGGCTTGTCGCCGAGCAGCTGCGCCATCAACTGCGTGGCGTACCTGGAGCGCACGCTCACCGACCCGAACGGGGGCATCCCCCTGCCCGCCGCCGTCGTGGTGGAGCTGGTGCAGGGCGAGGGCGGCGTGATTCCGGCGCATCCCGACTTCGTGCGCAGGCTGCGCGCGCTGACCGCCGAGTTGGACATCCCGCTGGTGGTGGACGAGGTGCAGACCGGGTGCGGGCGCACCGGAACGTGGTTCGCCTTCGAGCGCTACGGCATCGAGCCGGACGTGATCGTGGCGTCCAAGGCGCTCAGCGGCGTGGGTGTGCCGGTGGCTCTGATCATGTACGACGAGCGGCTGGACACCTGGGCCCCCGGCGCGCACACGGGGACGTTCCGCGGCAACCAGTTGGCCTTCGCCACCGGCACGGAGGCGATCCGGATCATCCGGCGCGACGACGTGCTCGGCAACGTGACGCGGCGCGGCGCGCAGATCGCCGGCCGGCTGGCGGAGATCGCGCGCCACCCGTGGGTGCGGGAGGTGCGCGGCGTCGGGCTGATGTGGGGCGTGGAGCTGGCCGATCCCGCGAACGGCACACCGGCCGCCGAACTGGCCCGCGCGGTCCAGACCCGGGCGCTGCGGCGCGGCCTGATCTTGGAGCTCGGTGGGCGGAGTGACTGCGTGGTGCGGATGCTGCCGCCGCTGAACGTCACCGCCGCGGTCGTCGACCTGGCCTGCGACATCCTCGTCGAGACGATCGTGGAGTCGGCGCCGGCGGGTGAGCGCTGACATGGCGCTGGTCGTGCAGAAGTACGGCGGCACCTCGGTGGGCACCGCGGAGCGGATCAAGCGCGTCGCCGGCCGGGTGTTGGCGGCCCGGCAGGCCGGGCACGACGTGGTGGTGGTCGCCTCGGCCATGGGCGGCACCACCGACGAGCTGATCGACCTGGCCCACCAGGTGTGCGTGGCGCCGCCGTCGGCCCGCGAGCTGGACATGCTGCTCACCTCGGGGGAACGCATCGCCAACGCGCTGCTCGCCATGGCGCTGACCGACCTCGGCTGCCCCGCGTGCTCCCTGTCCGGTGAGCAGGCCGGAGTTCTGACCACATCCGTGCACGGCCGGGCGCGGATCGTGGACGTGCTGCCCGAACGAGTGCGCGCCGAACTGGACCGCGGGCGAGTCGTGGTCGTCGCCGGCTTCCAGGGCGTCGACCCGGACAGCAGCGACGTGACGACCCTGGGCCGAGGTGGTTCGGACACGACCGCGGTGGCGATGGCGGCCGCGCTGGGCGCCGACGTGTGCGAGATCTACACCGACGTCGACGGGGTGTGCACGGCCGATCCACGGATCGTGCCCGAGGCCCGCCTGCTGGCCCAGGTGTCCTATGAGGACATGGTGGAGCTGGCTTCCAGCGGGGCCAGGGTGCTCATGCCGCGGTCCGTGGGCTACGCCCGGCGGCACGGTGTGCCGATGCACATCCGCTCGTCGTTCACCTCGGCCCGCGGCACGACGGTCCTGGCGTCGACGGAGAGCACCTCCATGGAACAGCACGTGATCACCGGTGTCGCGCACGCCAGCGCCGAGGCGAAGGTCGTGGTCGTCGGCGTGCCCGACGAGCCGGCCCGCACGGCCCGCGCCCTACGCGCGCTGGCTGACGTCCAGGTCGAGGTGGACATCATCGTGCAGAACGCCTCCCCGGTCGGCGGCCGCGTCGACCTGACCTTCACCCTGCCCCGCGGCGACCGGGTGGTCGCCGTCGCCGCGTTGCGGGCCGCCCGGGAGGCGATCGGGTTCGACGACCTCCGCTACGACGACCGCGTGGGCAAGGTGTCGTTGGTGGGGGCCGGAATGCGTGGTGATCCGAACGTGGCGGCGACGTTCTGCGAGGCGCTCGCCGGTGTCGGCCTGAGCCTGGAGATCATGTCCGCCTCGGAGTCCAGGATGTCGGCGGTGTGCCGGGAGAACCAGGTGGAGGACGCGGTGCGCGCCCTGCACGAGGCGTTCGAACTGGCGCGTTGACGCCGATGCCGGCCCGACCCGGGGGGCGGGCCGGCGGGCCCTCGTCAGGGCCGGTCGAGGTCCGTGTCGTCGGCGCTGCCCACCGGGTCGACGGACAGCAGGTGGGCCTGCCAGGGGGTCAGGTCGACGTACATGCCCGAGGCGGCCAGGTCGTCGCCCTCCCGCACGAACACGTCGTCGCCGAGCAGGTCGGTGAGACGCCAGCGGCGGCCGGGCAGGTCGGGCCAGTCCAGCGGGATCCGGGCCTGCGCCGGCTGGTCGGAGAAGTTGATCGCCATCAGGTGCCGGGCCGTGCCGTCGGACGGCCGCCAGCACCAGGCGAGCAGGTTGCGGCAGGACTGGTTGTCGGGCCAGCCGGTGGCTTCCAGCAGCTGCCAGGCGCCGCGGCGGACACCGTGGTCGGCGACGGTGGCGAGCAGGTTGGTGTGCCAGGCGGCGAGGCCGTGGTCCACGGGCTCGTCGGGCCGCCGGGACAGGAACACCGACGGGCGCACCCGGCGGCCCTCGAACTGGCCCTCGTGCCACAGGGTCGCGCCCGGCACCGTGGCGATGACGACGGCCGCGGCACGCTCGGCGTTCGCGGGCAGCCGGCCGGCGATGCGGGGCTCGTCGTGGTTCTCCAGGAACCGCACCAGCCGTGACTGGTACGCCGGGTCCTCGCGCAGGTACTCGCGCGTGGCCACCGGGTTCCGGTCGACGAGGTGGTCGTGCAGCCGCTTGTCGTAGCAGAACGAGAATCCCTGCTCCTGCAGGGTGCGTTCGAGGTTCCAGTACGCCTCGGCGATGAGCACGACGCCCGGATGCCGGTCGCGCAGCCGGCCGATGACCGACGGCCAGAACTCCTCGGCCGGCTGCGGCCCGACCCGGTCGCCCCAGGTGGCCGCGAACACCGGATTGGTCATCAGCATGGCCATGTCGCAGCGGATGCCGTCGCACTGGTCGGCGATGTCGGCCAGGGTGCCTGCGGTCGCCGCGCGCAGCTCCGCGGAGAACGCGTTCAGCTGCACGACGTCGGGCCAGGGTGGGAAGTACGGGTCACGGCCACGGGCCAGCACGTGCCCGGACAGCTCGAGCCAGGCCTTCGGGTCCGTCTGGACGTCGCGCGGCTCGCCCCGGACGAACAGCCCCGGGTTCTCGTACACCCACGGATGGTCGGGGGCCACGTGGTTGGGCACGTAGTCCAGCAACAGGCGGACACCGCGCCGGGCGAGCGCCTCCCGGGCCACGGCCAGCGCCGCCGGGCCGCCGAAGGCGTCGTCGACCACGTAGCCGCGCACGCAGTACGGCGAGCCGAACACGTCGGTGGGACGCAGGTCCGGCAGCGTTTCGCGGAACGTCCGGCCCACGTCTGGGTCCGCGCCGGCCAGTTCGAGGCCGAACGGACTGCGCTGCCACACACCCATCAGCCAGACGGCGTCGATGCCCGGCGGGGTGATCGCGTCCCAGCCCCGTCCCGGCACATCGGCCAGCGTGATCCGGCGGCCGGCGGCGCGGGAGAGCGCGTCCAGCCACACCGCGGTGTTGACCTCGTGGATCACCGGTTGCTCGGGCCAGCCGCTCATCGAGCCACCGCCGCGAGCCGCCCGCCCAGCATGGTCCGGGCCATCTCCCCGCGGAACAGCAGCGGCAGCAGCGCGACCGTGCCGGTCCAGCCGGTCTGGTGACTCGCCCCGAGGCCGGCGCCGTTGTCGCCGTGGAAGTACTCGTAGAACAACGGCAGGTCCCGCCAGTACGGGTCGTCCTGCAGTGTCGTCTGGCCGCCGTGCACCGGACGGCGACCGTCGGCGTCCAGCAGGAAGATGCCGAGCAGCCGGTCGCTGATCTCGTGCGCCACCTCGGCCAGCGTGAGCTCTCGGCCGGAACCGGTCGGGCACTCCACCGTGAAGTCCTCGCCGAAGTAGGCGTGCAGGTTCAGCAGGGCCCGGATCAGCATCAGGTTGACCGGGAACCACACCGGCCCCCGCCAGTTGGAGTTGCCGCCGAACATGCCGCTGTCGGACTCCGCGGGCAGATAGCCGACGCGGTGCTCCACGCCGTCCACGCGCAGCACGTACGGGTGGTCGGCATGCCACCGCGACATCGAGCGGATGCCGTACGGGCCAAGGAACTCCTCCTCGTCCAGCATCCGGGCCAGGATCCGGCGCAGCCGGCTCTCGTCGAACAGCGCGAACAGCGCCGGGCCGGTCTCCCGGGTCTGCCGGCCACGGCCCCAGAGCGCGGCCGTCACGACGGGGTGGCGGTCGAGGTACTCCGCGACGCCCTCGACGAACTCGGGGAACCGGGTGCGCACGTCGGCGCGGACGACCGTGGCCGCGGCCAGCGGCATCAACCCCACCACCGAGCGGACCTTGAGCGGCACCGAGCTGCCGTCGGGCAGACGCAGCACGTCGTAGAAGAAGCCGTCCTCCTCGTCCCAGAGGCTGGTCGCGTCCGGGCCGACGTGGCTGGTGGCCGCGGCGATCCACGCGAAGTTCTCCAGCAGCGTGAGCGCCTGCTCCACGTACACCGGGTCCTGCTCGGCGAGCTCGATGGCGATCCGCGTCATGCTCTGGCAGTACAGCGCCATCCACGCGGTGCCGTCGGCCTGGTCGATCCGGCCGCCGGACGGCAGCGGCGCGCTGCGGTCGAACACGCCGACGTTGTCCAGCCCGAGGAAGCCGCCCTGGAAGATGTTGCGGTTGTCGGCGTCCTTCCGGTTGAGCCACCAGCCGAGGTTGCGGCCGAGCTTCTGGAACGCGTTCTCCAGGAACCGCCGGTCGCCGGCGCCGGTGCGGGCCTTCTCCAGCTCGTACACGAACAGCGTCGCCCACGCGTGCACCGGCGGGTTGACGTCGCCGAAGTTCCACTCGTACGCCGGCAGCTGGCCGTTGGGATGCAGGTACCGGCGGTCCAGCAGCAGGTCGAGCTGGTGCTTGGCGAACGCCGGGTCGACCGGGGCGATGGCGACGGCGTGGAAGGCCAGGTCCCACGCCGCGAACCAGGGGTACTCCCACTTGTCCGGCATGGAGATGACGTCCTCGGCGAGCAGGTGCCGCCATTCCCGGTTGCGCAACTGGGCGTCGGCGGCGAGCGGGTCGGCGCCGCGTTCCACCAGCCAGCGTTCCATGTCCAGCGCGTAGTACTGCTTGGACCACAGCATGCCGGCCAGCGCCTGGCGGACGACGAGGCGTTCGTCGTCGGACAGCTGGTCGGTCAGCGTGCCGTAGAACTCGTCCGCCTCGTCGCGCCGCCGGTCCATCACCTGGTCGAAGTCCTCGAACGGATCGCCGCCGAAGCCGGGGCGGGCGAGGTCGGTGTCGGTCAGCCGGAACCGCAGCGTGACGCTGTCGCCGGACCGCACCACCAGCGCGTGGTGGATCGCCGCCTTCGTGCCGACACCGGTGGGGTCGACCGCGCTGAAGTCGCCGTGCACCACCGCCCGGTCGATGCCGTCCTTGACGTACGGGGTGTCGTTCGGGGAACCGAACACGCGCTCGTTGTCGGTCTCGTTCCCGGTCACCAGCACCTGAGCCACCCGGTCCGCGTACAACCACCTGGTGCCCAGCTCGTGGTGGTCGGCCCGGACGGCGGTGACGGCGGTCAGCTCGTCGGTCGCCTGGATCACCGGCCGTTCGTCGCCGCCGGCCCACGACCACGTGTGCCGGAACCACAGCGTGGGCAGCACGTGCAGTTCGGCGTCGTCCGGGCCCCGGTTGTGCGCGGTGACCCGCATGAGCACGTCGTCCGGTCCCGCCTTGGCGTACTCCACGACGATGTCGAAGTACCGGTGGTCGTCGAAGATCCCGGTGTCGAGCAGCTCGTACTCGGGCTGTGTCCGGTCCCGCATCCCGTTGACGGCCACCAGCTCCTCGTACGGGAACGGGGCCTGCGGGTACTTGTAGAGCATCTTCAGGTAGGACGAGGTCGGCGTGGCGTCGAGGTAGAAGTAGCACTCCTTGACGTCCTCGCCGTGGTTGCCCTCGGCGTTGGTGAGCCCGAACAGCCGCTCCTTGAGCATCGGGTCGGCCCCGTTCCACAGGGCCGGCGCCAGACACAGCCGCTGCCGGTCGTCGCAGATGCCGGCCAGCCCGTCCTCACCCCAGCGGTAGGCGCGGTAGCGCGCCTGCTCGTGCGGGAACGACGACCAGGGGCCGTCGCCGCGGTCCTCCCGGACCGTGCCCCACTGCCGCTCGCTGAGGTACGGTCCCCAGCGCCGCCAGGCGACCCCGGCGTCGGCCTCGACCAGCCGCTCGCGCTCCGCGTCAGCCATGGTGTCGCACCTCCGGTTTCGGCGTTTTCCGTTGTGCCGCCAGCATGTGCGTGCGCGCCGCGCCCGACGTCACCCCGCCCGGGTGGTTCCCGGCAGCAGGAGCGCGGCTACGAGGCCGACGACCGCGACGACACCGAGCACACCGAGCGCGAGTGCGAACGGAGCGCCGCCCGGGTGCGCCGCGCCGACGAGGACCGAGCCGGCGAGTGCCGTGCCCACCGAGGAACCCAGGTTGGACACGCTGCGCGACACACCAGAGATGTCACCCTGCAACCGCACGGGCGAGTTGGACTGCACGAGGTTCACCGACGCGGTCAGCATCACACCGATGCCGGCCCCGACGAGGAAGAGGCCGGGGACGAAGCTGAACACCCCCGAGTCCTCCCGGACCAGCGCCAGCAGCAGCGCCATGCCGGCGATCGTGGCCAGGAAGCCGCCGCGCACCAGCCACCGCTGGGCGTGCCGTCGGGCGAGCCGTTCGGCCGCCGCGGAGGACAGCAGGATGCCCACCGTCGCGGGCAGCAGCATCAGGCCGGTGCCGATGGCGTCGAAGCCGCGGACCTGTTGCAGGAAGACGGAGACCACGAAGAACGAGCCCTGGAGGACCAGCCACTGCAGGTGCTGGGTCGTCAGCCCGAGGGAGGTGGTGCGGTCCCGGAACAGCGTCACCGAGAACAGCGGATCGCGGCCGGCCCGCTCCCGCGCCCGCAGGTGCAGGACCAGCAGGGCCAGCACGACGACACCGGCCAGGATGAACAGCCACACCGGTGAGGGGCCACCGGCCGGGATGATCACGACGCCGCCGACCGTGAAGGCCGTGCGGGCGACGAACCAGCCGTACGTGCCCGTGCGAAGAATGCCGTACACCACAAGGAAAAGGCCGCCCGCGGACAGCACGGCGCCGAGCAGGTCGAACCCGGGCGCGGGCGCGGACCGCGGCGGGTCGACGACCCGCCGGGCCAGCAGGATGATCACCAGCACCAGCAGCGCCTGCAGCAGGAACGACGCGCGCCAGCTGAGCGCGCTGGTGACCAGGCCGCCGATCAGCGGACCGGCCGCGGCGCCCAGCCCGCCCGCGCCGCTGACCACGCCGAAGTGCCGGGCCCGGGTGGCCAGGTCCTCGAACGAGACCGTGATCAGGATGTAGATGGGCGGGATCATCAGTGCCGAGCCGACCCCCTCCAGCACGGAGTAGCCCAGCACCATCACCCCGATGCCGGTGGCCTGCGACGCGAGCACCGCGCCCGCGCCGTACACGGCGAGGCCGCCGACGAAGCAGACCTTGCGGCCCCAGATGTCGGTCAGCTTGCTGCCGGGGATCATCAGCGCCGCCATGGTCAGCGTGAACAGGGTGATCGTGGTCTGGACGCCGATCACGGTCGTGCCGATGTCCGCCGCGATCGTGCTGATGGCCACGTTCATGGTCGTCGCGGCGTAGCTGGCGACGAACTGGGCCAGGGCCAGCGGCAACACCAGCGCACCGGCGCCGGTGCCGGTGCGCGTCATCGCGCCCGCCCGGGGCGAGCGGCCACGTCCGGTACAGCGGGCATTCGGTCCACCGCCTGAAGGTCGAGGAGGTCAGGTCGGGAACACGCTGCGCCCCGCGGGTCTCGCCGTCCTCATCCGTGCGGGGTGACCGGGCGACGGTCACGACGGGACGTCCGGCGACCCGGGGACCGACGCCGGGAACCCGTCCGCGGTCGTGCCGAGCAGGCCGAGCTCGCGGGCCCGCCGGATGGCGTCGTTGCGCCTGCTGGCCGACAGCTTGCGCAGGATGCTGCGGATGTGCGTCTTCACCGTGTTGACCGACACGAACATCGTGCGGGCGATCTCGTCGGTGGACAGCAGGGCGGCCATGTTGCACAGCACTTCGTGCTCGCGCTCGGTGAGCGGCTCGACCAGCGCCGGCGGTCGGGGGGCGTCGGCCGTCCGCATCGTCGGCACGACGGCCAGCGCGCCGCCCAGCCAGCTGTGCTGGTGGAGCAGTTCCTGGTCCTGCAACAACAATCTCCGCAGCCGGGGCGGCGCCTCGACGATCGGCCGGCGCAGGCTCTCCGGGGCGGCCAGGTGCAGCGCGTGCGAAAGGGCCTGCCGGGCCAGGTCGTCGCGTCCCCGGTCGAGCTCGGTGGCGGCCCGGCGCAGCCACGCCTCCACCGGGTCGGTGACCGCACGTCCCTCGGCCGGTCGGCCGGCGGCGGTGAGCCAGGCCGGTGACGCGCGGCCGGCCTGGGCAGCGGTCCGGGTGCGCAGCACCCGTTCGCGAAGGACGGCGAGCGCCGCGGCGGTGACCGGGTCGTCCCGGTCCTCCCGGGCACGCGCGTGCCGCCGCGCGGCGGGCAGGTCGTGCTGGTCGAAGTGGATCCAGGCCAGCGCGGCGTCGATGGCGGCCGGCCGCTGGGCGCCGGCGAGGCCGAAGCGGTCCGCGACCCTGGCGGCCGCGCCGACATGCTCGCCGGCCCGGCGCAACCGGCCCTGTGTCGCGTTGAGCAGGGCCAGTTGGCCGAGCACGCGTGCCCATAATCGGCCGAGTCCGGCGGCTTCCGCCGACCGCCCGGCGGCCAGCAGCGTGTCCTCGGCCTTGTCGAGTTCGCCGTGCCACAGCAGGGACGCGCCCGCAGCGGCATGCACGAGGGCCGACAGGTCCGCCGGCGGCGGCTGTCCGGGTTCCGCGGCCAGCTCGTCGAACTCGGCGGCGGCGTCGGCCGCGGCCTCCATGTCGGCCACCAGCACCCCGACCGTGGCGACGGCCAGCCGTAGCGCCCTGGTGGCGGCCTGCGCCGCCCGGCCGGCGAGCGCCTGCCGGGCCCGGGCGAGATGTGCGGCGGCGCGGTCGCGGTTGCCGGCGGCCAACGCGACGGCGGCCCGCAACACGGAGCAGTGCGGCCCGGAGACGTCCTCGGACATGCCGGCGACGACCTCGACGAGCCGCTGGTCCGTGCCGGCCAGCACCGCGCCGACCGCGAGGCCCTCGACGACCAGGGTGGCCGCGTGCGCCCATTCGCCGGCCTCGACGGCGTGCACCGCGGCGGCCGCGGCCTGCCCGTCCGCGGTCAGCCACTGCGCGGCCTTGCGGTGCAGGCGGACGACGTCCTCGGCCGGACGGCGGCCGAGCTGCGTCCGCAGCAGGTCGCGGTACAGCTGGTGGTAGCGGAAGCCGCCGTCGGCGGGCAGCACGAACACGTTGGCCTGCACCAGATCGGGCAGCAGACGCGCGCTGTCCTCGCGACCGCTGAGCTCGTCGGCCAGCTCCGGCGGCAGCCGGTCCGCCACGCTGGTCCGGAGCAGGAACTCGCGCACGTCGGCCGGGTGCGCGGCGAGCACCTCGGCCAGGAAGTACTCGGCGACGTCGTGCCGGCCGCCGTCGAACCGCCGCACGATCTCGTCGCTGTCCCGGCGGTCCCGGTCCTGTAGGGACATCGCCGCCATCCGCAGCCCGGCCGCCCAGCCCTCGGTGCGGCGGACCAGCAGCCGCACGCCGTCCGGCCCCAGCTGGGCGCTGTGCTCGGCCAGCATCGCCTGCGCCTCGGCGGCGGTGAACGCCAGCTCGTCGAGACCGATCTCGGTGAGCCAGCCGGCCAGTCGGTACCGGTGCAGCGGCAGCGGCGGCGCGGTGCGGCCGATCGCCACCACCCGCAGCTGTGGCGACGAGTGCCGGAGCAGGAAGTCGACGCCGTCGACGACCTGCGGGCCGAGCACGTCAACGTTGTCCAGCACCAACACCGACGGCTCGTCCTGGTCGGACAGGCAGGCGGACAGCCTGGTCAGCAACGACCGGCCGGTGGCGTCGGGCCGGGACGGCGGGGTGAGCAGGGGCAGCTGGACACCGCTGCGGGCCAACCCCTCCAGCACGTACGTCCAGAACACGCCGGGCTGGTCGTCGCCGGGTTCCAGGCTGATCCACGCGACCCGGCCGGGCACCTGTCCGGCCGACACCCAGGAGCCGGCCAGCACGGTCTTGCCCGCGCCGGCGGGCGCGCCGATCAGGGTGAGCGGGCCTCGGGTCCCCTCGTGCAACCGGTCGAGCAGCCGCTGCCGCAGCACCACCCGTGAGCGGATCTCAGCGACCCGCAGTTTCGCCGGCATCAGTGGATCGCCGCCGGGAATCACGGAATACGCCTCGGCAGTATCGGCACGCACCTCAAGTCACCCGCCTGATCGTCTTGGCAGCAAAAGACCAGCGGTCGCGTCGCGGTACCCAGCCGAAACCGAGTCTCGCGCGCCGCGACCGCCGGTACATCACCCCACACGGATGATGTTGAGCACCGCCCGGCCACGCGCGAAGTGCTTCGTGTCGCAACGACTCGCGTTCATACGCCACGGGTGAGGCGGCGACGCCGCGCCACGGCTGCGATGGACGCCGGAGCCGGGCCGCGCATCGGCCGGCGGAAGGGAGTGGGCGCACATGGCGACGTTGGTGGCCATCGGGTATCCCGACGAGACAACGGCCGCGGCGGCGGCGGAGGAGGTGCAGCGCCTTGCGGCGGACCTGGTGATCGAACCGGACGCCATCGCGGTGGTCACCAGGGACTCCGGCGGCGCGTTCCACACGACGACCAACCACCACCAGATCGCCGGCGGGGCGACCTGGGGCATGTTCTGGGGCCTGCTGTTCGGCCTGCTGTTCTTCGTGCCGTTCCTGGGCATGGCGGTCGGCGCCGGCCTCGGCGCGCTGCTGGGCAAGGTGGAGAAGTCCGGCATCGGCAAGCAGTTCCAGCGCCAGGTGCGGGACATGCTCCAGCCGGGCACGTCGGCGCTGTTCCTGATCATCGAGCGGGCCACCCCCGACAAGGCGGTCGCCGCGCTGAGCAGGTACGGCGGCACCGTGCTCAAGTCCTCGCTGCCCGAGCAGGCGGAGGTCCAGCTGCAGGCGGCGCTGCACGGCGAGACGGCGACGCACACCACCGAGCCGGCCGCCGACAGCCGGTCGCACTGAGGGAGGCCCGTCATGACGATCGGTCCCGTGCAACTGCTGGTGCTGGGGTTCCAGCATCCCGAGTTCAAGGGCGAGGTGCTGGCCGAGCTGGAGCGGCTGCGGACGAGCGACACCATCAAGGTGATCGACGCGCTGCTGCTGCGCAAGGACGAGACGGGGCGGACGGAGATCGAGCACCTGACCAACCTGACTCCGGCGGAGACCGTCGAGCTGGGCAGCAAGATCGGCGCGCTGGTCGGCCTCGGCTACGACGGGGATTCGGGGGCCGCGGCGGGCCTGTCGGCCGGCGCCCGGTCGGCGCGGGAGCGCGGCGTGCACGTGTTCGGCGACAAGCAGGCGTGGGACGTGCTCGCCGAGATCCCGAACGACTCGGCGGCCGCGCTGTTGCTGCTGGAGCACCACTGGGCGGTGCCGCTGCGGGACGCGCTGGCGCGCACCGGCGGCTTCCGCGTCGGCGACGTCTTCATCAGCCCGTTCGACCTGGTCGACATCGGTCTGGCCACCCGGCAGGAGGCCCAGCTGATGCACAACCTGGAAGCTCCCTAGCACCGATGGACGACACCACCGCCCGCGCGACCCGGTCGCGCGGGCGGTGGTGTCAGGAGCACAGATCCGAGGCCTGCCGCTTGACCGCGTCCCAACCCGCGCCGACCGCGGTGAGCCCCGAAGCCAACGGCGGCAACGCCGCGCGGATGCTGTCGGTGTTGGTCAAGCTGACGATGGTGTCGCTCAGGTCGTCCAGCTCGGTGCGCAGTGCCCGCAGATGCGAGGCGTACGTGCTGTCGGCGTTCTGGGCGACGACGCGCAGCTGCGCGTACACCTCGTGCACGGCGGCATCCAACCCGTTCGCGCCGACCAGGACCACGTCCATCGTGAGCAGGGCGTGCACGTCGGAACCCAGTTGCCGCAGCGACTCGCAGAGAACGTCCGTGTGCGACGCCGGCGTCGTGACCGCGCCCGGGGCACCGGTGCCGGGGGGCGCGAGTGTCGTGTTCCCGCACCCGGCCACCGAGCACATCAGCAGGATCGACGCCGCTGCCAACACGTTCCGTTTCGCCATTGCTGAAGCCTGTGCCGGCGGGCCCGGTCCGGTCGTCACTCGGCACGGATGAGGACACCGTCCACCGCCGGCGCGTTCACCCCCGGCGGGTGAGGCATCCTCGGCCGGGGCACGACAGGGTCTGCCGGCGACGACATCGTTAGCCGAAGGGAAAGCAGATGGTGCTGAACAAGACGGTATGGGCCGGCTGGGTGTTCTTCGCCGGCGTGATGCTGCTGGTGACCGGCGTGCTCAACGTGGTGGAGGGCTTCGTGGCCCTCAGCCAGCAAACGCGGGTCGTCATGGTCGAGGACAAGCTGTACATGATCGACATCAGCGGCTGGGGCTGGGCGCTGGTGATCTTCGGCGCTGTCATGCTCGCGTCCGGGCTCGGCCTGTTCGCGGCCAGCAGCGCGGCCCGGATCGCCGCGATCGTGATCGTCGGCGTGCACGCGGCGGTGCAGGTCTTCTGGCTCGGCGCCTATCCGGTGTGGTCGTTGCTGATGATCGCGCTGGACACTGTGGTGCTGTACGCGCTCACGGTGCGGTGGCAGGACGTGCGGACACCGAACAGCAGCAAGGTGACCACTTTCGGCGATCGAACCACGGTGACGTGAGGCGTGTCGGAAGGCGAGGTCGTCCAGCTGCGGGCCGAGGTGCTGGCACTGCGGTCCGAGCTGGACCGGAGACGAAGGCGCGGCCGGCGCCTCGCCGTCGCCCGCGACTGGGCGACGGCCCTGCTGGCCGCCGTCGCGGCGCTGGGCGTCGTGGTCGCGATGGTAGGGGTGTGGACGACGTGGACCGCGTTGGACACGGATCGGTGGGTCGCCACGATCGCCCCGCTGCCCAGCCAGCCGGAGGTGGCGACGGCCATCGCCACCTACACCACCGACGAGGTCTTCCAGGCGGTGGACGTGCGGCGACGGCTCGCCGACGTGCTGCCGGGGCCGGCGGCGTTCGTGGCGGGGCCGGTCACCGACCAGCTGCACGGATTCGTGCAGCGGACGGTCGACCAGCTGGTGCGCACGGACCAGTTCCAGCAACTGTGGATGGCCGCCAACCGGCTGGTCCACCAGCAGGCGGTGGCGGTGATCGAGGGCGACAGCCAGGTGATCGCCGCGACCGGCGACGAGGTGCGCATCGACCTGCTGCCGGTGGTCAACCAGGTGCTCCGACAGTTGGAGCAGCAGCTGCCGACGCTGTTCGGGCACCGGCTGGACCTGCCCGACGTGACCAGTGGCGAGGTGCCCCCGCGATTGCGGGCGATGGTCGGCGACGCCCTCGGCGTCACGCTGCCGGCGGACTTCGCCCGGTTCACCGTCTACCGCGGTGACCAGTTGCGGCAGGTGCAGCAGGCCGTGGTGCTGGCGCAGCGGTGGCTGTACGGCGTGATCGCGGCGACGGTCGCGGTGTTCGGGGCGGCGATGTGGATGTCGCCGTCCCGGCGCCGGACACTGCTCCAGTTCGGCGTGTGGCTGGCGGTGTGGGTCGTCGCCGTGACCGCGGCGATCCGGGCGGGCAAGGCCGAGATGCTGACGCAGGTCCCGGCCGGTGTCTACCGCTCGGCCGCCGACACCGCCGTGACGGTGGTGTTCTCCGGGCTGTACCGAAGCGGACTCGGTCTGTTCGCCGCGGGCTGCCTGGTGGCGGTGCTGGCCTACCTGGTGGGGCCGGGCCGGCTGCCCCGGTGGTTGCGGGGCAACGCGGCCGACGGCGGCCGGTGGCTGTGGCACTCCGGGCGCCGTGTCGGGGCGGCGAGCCCGGAGTGGATCCGGCGCCATGTCGACGTGTTGCGGGTGGCCGGTGTCGCCGTCGCGGCGGTGCTCGCGTGGCTGCTGTCGTCGTGGCTCGGATTGCTTGTCGTGGCAACGGTTCTCGGCGTGTACGAACTGGTGCTCACGTTCATCGTCCCTCACGGCGGCGCTGCACGGCGCCGAGCAGCACCCGAAGCATCACCCCCAGCACCAACAGGTCGGCCACCATCTGGACGATGACCGCGATCCTCGCCTGCTGGCCGACCGCGACGATGTCGCCGAAGCCGACGGTGGCGAAGACCGTGACCGTGAAGTAGAGCGCGTCGGTCCGGGTCAGCGGCTGGTTGAAACTGCCGGGGAGGTCCGTGGCCAGCAGGTGGTACACCGAGGCGAACACCAGCAGGAACAACGGAATCGCCATGGCCAGCGCCTGCGTGCCCTGAGCCACCGGGTGGGGCGACCGCAGGATCACCCGAACCTGCCAGACCACCACCCCGACGACCGCCGCCAGCCCGCAGACGAGGATGGCGACGGCGCCGACGCCCGACGGATGGTCCGTCGGGGCCAGGTAGTACAGCGTCACCATGCCCGCGACCGACAACACCGATCGAACGGCCGCCAGCGTGATCGGCAGCCACTGTGTCCGTTGCATGCCCGCCTCCGTCCGGAAGTCCCTTCGCCCCATGGTATTCGCGGGCCATCCGCGGGGGAGGAGGCGACGCCGGCGGGGCGCGGGCAGCGTGAACCCCTGACATGCGACCGCATGTCAGCTGCTGGATCAGGGAGTAACGATGAATCTCGCGCAGTCGAGCGGCTACCCGATGCTGGACGTGCTGTGGACGATGCTGATCGTGTTCGCGTGGATCATCTGGTTCTGGCTGCTCATCACCATCTTCGCCGACCTGTTCCGCCGGCACGACGTCTCCGGCTGGGGCAAGGCCGGCTGGACCGTGCTGCTCATCCTGTTGCCGTTCATCGGCGTGCTGGCCTACCTGATCGCCGAGGGCAGCGCCATGGCGGCGCGGCGCGACATCGCCACGATGGACGACCCCCGACACTACGTGCGGCCGGCGCCGGACACCAACGGCGCGGCGGAGCAGATCGCCAAGGCGAAGGCGTTGCTGGACAGCGGTGCGATCAGCACCACCGACTACGAGACGCTCAAGCGCAAGGCGATCATGTCGTAGCGACGGCCATGACGTCCGTGGCCAGCACGCGGCCGAGGCCGAGTTCGATGACGGCCTGGTAGACGCGGAGGGCAAGGTAGGCGTCGAGGCGGTCGGTGCTGAGGAGTTCGACGAGCAGCACGTCGTCCCGGTGGGTGCGGCCGGCGTCGACCTCGGTGAGGACCTGGGCGAGGTCGGCCTCGACGCGGTGGTAGCGAGGCAGGGCGCGGCGGGGGATGTCGGGGGTGAGGTAGCGGCGAGGGTGGGAAGCCAGCAGGGAGAGGTCGTCGACGTAGACGGAGCTGACACAGTCGACGAAGGGAGCGGGCAGGTCGCGACCGCTGGCGTTGACGACGACGGCGCCGCGGGCGAGGCGGGTGGAGCGCAGGACGGGCGGCTCGTCGCCGGTCACGACGACGAGGGTGGCGCCGAACACGGCGTCGTCGGCGGTGGGGGCGACGGAAAGGCCGATGCTGGCGGCGGCGAACTGTTGTGCCAGGCGGGGAGTGGCGACGCCGGAGTGCACGGCGACATGGCTGACGTCGGGCAGCAGCCGCCCGAGCACGGCGGACTGGACATGGGCGGGAAAGCCGGAGCCGAGCACGGTGACGGTGACAACGCCGGGGGACAGCAGCAGTTGCGAGGCCAGCGTGGTGAGGGCGGCGCAGCGGCAGGCCCGCAAATGGGCGCTGGGCAAGGCGAACCGGGTGTCGGCGTCGGGTGTGGACAGCACGGCGAGCTCGGCCCCGGAGCTGCGGGAGCGGGCGGTGTCGAGCGTCCACCCGCCGCTCCGGTCGGCGCCGGGATCGGTCACGCGGCCGCTGAGCTCGGTGGCCAGCACGTCGACGAGGTCGATCTCGTCGAGGGCGCGGAGCAGCTCGTCGGAACCGAGCTGACGCACGAAGCCACTCATCCGATGCCCCTCCGAACTCAACGATCGCTGGGGCCATGGAACAGCGGCGCGCTTTCGAAGCGCTTCTCGTCGGCCAAATCAGCCCGGCACGCCCACCTCCGCCTCGGACAGCAGGCCGAGCGTGCGATCGAGCCACACCGTGGAGCCCAGTGCGGCGAACAGCGTGCGGGCGACCCGCAAATGGGTCGACGCGAGCATCAAGTCGGCCCGCAGCAGGGCGATCTCGCCCAGCGCATAGCGGGATCGAGCCTCCACCAGGCGTTCACCGAGCCGGCGGGACAGGTCCAGCGCATGGGCCATCGTGGTGGCGGCCGCGTCCAGCCGCCCTTCCCGTTGCCGCACAACGCCGAGCCCGTACACGGCGTGGGCCTCGCCGATCTGGTCGCCGATGTTGCGTACGATGCGCAGCACCCGATGCAGCGCCTCCCGGGCGAGATCGAACCGTTCCACGGCCACGTGCAGCTCGGCAAACCGGTGCAGCACTTGGGCTTCGACGCGCAGACAGTGCTCCTGCCGGGAAATGCTGAGCGCCTGTTCCAGAAGGCCACGGGCCCGGGCGGTCTGTCCCTGCCCGAGCCACCAACCGGCCAGGTTGCGCTGGATGTGGGCCTCGCCGATCCGGTCCCCGACCAGCGGCATGATCTCCAGCGCCTCGTCGTACTTGGCCAGCATGGCCTCGTTGTCGCCGCGAATGCCGTCCACATGGGCGGCGTTGCGCAGCACGAGCGCCTGGCCGTGCATGTTGCCGACGGACTCGAACAACCGCAGCGCGGCCCGGAAGCAGTTGGCGGCCTCGGCGGTCCGCGTCTGGAACATGTGCAGCGTGCCAAGGGAATACTGCGCGGCCGCGGTGCCGGTGCGGTTACCGGCCTCGGAGGCGGCCCCGAGGGCAAGACAGGCAGTCTCCCGCCAGTCGTCGAAATACCCCTTGGCCTCGAACAAGGTCACGGAGGTCAGCGCCAGATCCCAGCACAGCTCGTCCAAGCCGGCCTCGGCCGCCTGCCGCACGGCCGCGACCAGGGCATGCCGTTCGCTGTCCCACCACGTCATGGGCGTGCCGATGATCTCCGCCGACACCTCGGCCGGCAGGTGCCACCGTGCCGCGGTGCCATGGATGACGGTGTAGTCGCCGCCGTACTCCCGCCGATGCGCCTGTTCCGCCAACGCCATCCAGCCGCCCAGCATTCGTGCCAGCGCGGCATCGCGGTCGACCGAGGTTTCGACGTCCAGCAGCTGTTCCCGGGCATAGGCCCGGATCAGCTCGTGGAACCGGTAGCGCGGATGCGGCGAATCCGGATACTGCACGGTTTCCATGGCCTGCGCCTCGACCAGGCCGTCCAGGGTGTCCTCGGCGGTGGCCAGATCGACGTCCAGCAGCGCAGCCGCCACCCATGCCGGCGAATCCGGGGCCTGGACGAGGGAAAACAGTCGGAACAGCCGCCGGGCCAAGTCCGGCAGCGACTGGTAGGTGAGCCCGATGTTGGACCGGATCTCCAGGCCCCGATGGCTCAGCTCGTCCAGCCGACGCTGCTCGTCGCGCAGCCGCCGCACCAGCCCGTCGATCCGCCAGTGCGTCCGTGACGCCAGCCGTGCGCCGGCGATCCGCAGCGCCAACGGTAAGCCGTCGCACAGCGCGACCAGCTCGGCCGCGGCCTCCGGCTCGGCCTGCACCCGATCCACACCGATGATTCGTCCGAGCAGGTCCACCGCGCCGTCCGCGTCGAAGACGCCGATGTCCAAACACAACGCCCCGGGCACGCCGCTCAGCCGGGACCGACTCGTGGCGATCACCGCGCAGGTGGGGCTGCCGGGTAGCAGCGGCCGCACCTGGGCCTCGTCACGGACGCCGTCCAGCACCACAAGCACCCGCTTGCCGGCCAACTGGCTGCGGTACAGCTCCGCCCGCTCGTCGGCCCCGTCCGGCACCGACGTCGCCGATACGCCAAGGGCCCGTAGGAATCGGGCCAACAGCGCCGGTGTGCGGTCGTCGGATTCCGGCGCGTGCAGGTCCACGTACAGGTGCCCGTCGGGAAAGTGCTGGCCCAGCTCGTGCGCGGCATGAATGGCCAGCGCCGACTTGCCGACGCCGCCGCGCCCGGAGATGGCCACGATCGGCACCGCCAGCCCGGCCTCGGCCCCGACCAGCCGCCGGATCTCGTCGAGAAACCCGTCTCGGCCGGTGAAATCGCCGATGGTGGTGGGTAGTTGCCGTGGCGTGACCCGGCTCTCGGGCTCCGGTGATGCCAGCTCGACCGGCGCCAGGTCCAGTGCCGGCGACCGGTTTAGGATGGCGTGTTCCAGCTCCCGCAGCTCCGGCCCGGGTTCGATGCCGATCTCCTCGACCAGCAACGTCCTTGCCCGCTGGAACACTTCCAGCGCCTCGGCCTGCCGCCCAGCCCGGTACAGCGCGACCATCAGCAGGCCGTGCAGCCGTTCCCGCAGCGGATGCACGCTGATCAGCGCCGGCAGCTCGGCATTGGCCTCCTCGTGCCGGCCCAGCATCAGGTCCAGCCGGAACCGCTCCTCCAGCACGGTCAGCCGCCGGTCGTTGAGCACGATGGCCTCGTGCCGCAGCAGATCGCTGGTCACGCCGTCCAACGCCGGCCCGCGCCACAAACCAAGGGCGGTACGCAAAGTCGCCGCCGCGGCGGCGGTCCGGCCGGCCTCGGCGTCCTGCTGCGCGGCGGCCACCAGCTCGCCGAACTCCAGGCTGTCCACCTCGGACGAATCCAGCTCGAGCAGATAGCCGGGTGACCGGGTCTTGATCGCTTCCGACCGGCCGGCGTCGGCGAAACGCTTGCGCAGCGAGGAGATGCAGACCTGGATCTGGGCCCGCGCGGTCGGCGGCGGGGCCTCGCCCCAGATGGCGTCGATGAGGTGGTCGACCGAGGTGACCCGGTTCACGTTGAGGCCGAGCACGGCCAGCGCCACCCGCTGCCGCGGCCCGCCGAGGTCGAGCGGCTGCTGATCGGCGATCAGCTCCACCGGGCCAAGCAGCCTTACTCTCATCACGTCCCCCCGGATGCGCTCGACCAGCGCGTTCGCGACTCTACTGAGCCGTTCCCGCGTGCTGTCAACCGACAACGGCGGTCACGGGTGTGCCTCTTTACGGGCCCTCGAGCGACCGTCGAGGCCCCTTCTCAAACGCTTCTCATCCGCTATGGGCCGGCACTGTGCGGCCGAGAGGGCTTTCGATAGGGCGTCCCGGTGAACTGGGACAGCGCGGGGACCGGCCCCGGGCGGAGGGGGCCCGCGACATGACGGACGACACGCACTGGTGAGCACCACTCGGTTTCTGGCCCACCGTAGCGACGAGACGTTCGGATCACGATGACCATCGCACTCAACCGAAGCCTGGGCGCGGGCTTCCTCGCACACGCCGCCACCAGTCCCGAGCACGTGGCGCTGACCATCGGCAAGCGCGACCACACCTATGCCGAGCTCGACGACACCGCCCGCCGCTGGGCTGCCCGCCTGCTGGACGGCGCCACCGCGCCGAAGCGGGTCGGCGTCTTCGCGCACCGCAGCGAGGCGTCCTACGCCGGCGTGCTGGCCGCGCTGTTCGCCGGGGCGGCGTTCGTGCCGCTGAACCGGAAGTTCCCGTTGGAGCGCACCCGGACCATGCTGGAACGGGCCGACCTGGACGCGATCGTCGTGGACGACGCCTCGATGGCCCAGCTGCCGGAGCTGCTGCACGGCCTGCGCCGCAAGCCGATCGTGCTCGCGCCCGGTGACCGTCTCCCGGACGGCCTGGGCGCGCCGCTGCTGACCGCGACGGACCTCGCGGCCGCCACTCTGCTGTCCGAGCCGGTTCCGGTGTCGCCAGAGGACATCGCCTACCTGCTGTTCACCTCGGGCAGCACCGGCACGCCGAAGGGCGTCCCGGTCACGCACGGCAATGTGCGGTCCTTTTTGGACGTCAACGAGGAGCGCTACCAGATCACCGCGGACGACCGGCTCACCCAGACCTTCGACCAGACCTTCGATCTCTCCGTCTTCGACCTGTTCATGGCCTGGGAGAACGGGGCCCGGGTGTGCGCGATGGACCCGATCGAGCTGCTGGCCCCGTTCAAGTACTTACAGCGCAACGAGATCACCGTGTGGTTCTCGGTGCCGTCGGTGGCCACGGTGCTGGACAAGCGGGGCGCGCTGACGCCGGGCCGGATGCCGACGCTGCGCTGGAGCCTGTTCTGCGGCGAGGCGCTGCCGGCCGGGATCGCCCGGGCGTGGCAGGAGGCGGCGCCGAACTCGGTGGTGGAGAACCTGTACGGGCCGACCGAGCTGACCATCGCCTGCTCGGTGCACCGCTGGGATCCGGTGACCAGCCCGGCGCGCTGCGTGCACGACAACGTGCCGATCGGGCAGCTGTACCCGGGCCTGCACTCGTTGGTGGTGGACGAGAACCTGGTGCCGGTGGCCGAGGGGGAGACCGGGGAGCTGTGTGTGGCCGGGCCGCAGACCACGCCCGGCTACTGGCAGGCGCCGGAGCAGACCGCGCAGCGGTACTTCTCGCGCGCCGGGCGGACCTATTACCGCACCGGTGATCTGGTCCGCCGGCAGCACGACGAGTTCGTCTACATCGGACGCAACGACCAGCAGGTCAAGATCGGCGGCTACCGCATCGAGCTCGGCGAGATCGAGGCCGTGCTGCGGGGCAACGGCTGCGCCGAGGCGGTGTGCCTGGTGTGGCCGGACGCCGACACGATCACCGCCGTGGTCTCGGGCACCCGGACGACGGAGCTGGCCGACGCGGTGGCGGCCAGCCTGCCGGCGTACATGGTGCCCAGGTCGGTGCACGTCATCGACGAGATGCCGGTGAACAGCAACGGAAAGGTCGACCGCACCGCACTGCGGGCCTGGTTGGGGAACCGAGGGGGATCATGAACACCGTCGAGCACGTCATCGCCGACACGCTCAAGATCGACGAGTCGTCGGTCACCGGCGAGCTGGAGTACCAGTCGGTGCACGAGTGGGACTCGCTGGCCCACGTCGCGCTGATGGTGGCGCTGGAGCGGGAGTACGGCGTCCGCATCGACGACGACCTGACGATCGAGCTGCGTTCGGTCGAGGCCATCCGGGAGTTCATCGGCGGCGGCGCCGTGGTGGAGCGCGACGCGCGACCCGAGAGCACTGTCCATCGTGGACTGGAAGGCGTCACCTTCGACCACACGTCGATCACGCGCATCGACGGGGCCGAGGGCGTGCTGGAGTACCGCGGCTACAGCATCCACGACCTGGCCCGTAACGCGACCTTCGAGGAGGTCGCGTACCTGCTGATCAACGGCGAGCTGCCGGATGCCGACGCGCTGAACGTGTTCGAGAAAGAGCTGCGCGCGCAACGGGAACTGCCCGCGCCGGTGCTGGACCTGGTCCGCTCGCTGGCCCACGCGCACCCGGTCGAGGCGCTGCGTACCTGTGTGTCGGCGCTCGGCGCTTACGGCCCGGCCCGCGAGCCTGGGGCCGACGAGACCTATGCGCAGGCCCGCGACGCCGGAATCTCCCTGGTGGCCAAGGTTCCGATGATCGTTGCCGCGCACCACGCGTATCGGAGCGGCCGGGAACCGTTGGCGCCGAATGAGGACAGCAGTTACGCCGAGGCGTTTCTCACCGTGTTGCTGGGCGAGCAGCCGAGCCCGGCCGCGGTGCGGTTCCTCAACAAGGGCTTCATCGTGCACGCCGACCACAGCTCCAACGCGTCGGCTTTCACGGCGCGGATCGCCATCGGCAGCCGGTCGAGCATGACCGCCGCTGTCACGGCCGCCATCGCCACCTTCGCCGGTTCGGTGCACGGCGGCGCGGCCGAACGCGCGGCGCTGCTGGTCGACGAGGTCGGCGCGCCGGAGAACGCCGAGACGTATGTGGCCGAGCGGTTCGGCCGCGGCGAGCCGGTGATGGGCTTCGGGCACCGGGTGTATCGCACCGAGGACCCGCGAGTACGCCACCTGCGCGAGACCGTGGTCGAGCTGAGTGATGAGCGCGGCGACCACACCGGCCTGAAGATCCTCGACGCCGTCGCGCAGGCCATGCGGCCCTACAGCCGGCACGGCGTGGCCCCGAACGTCGATCTCTACGCCGGCCTGGCCTACCGCCTGCTCGGCCTGCCCGATGACCTCGCCGTGGCGCTGTTCGTCGTCGGCCGGACCGCGGGCTGGGTGGCGCAGGGCCTGGAGCAGCACGCCAACAACGTGCTCATCCGCCCGCTGCTGGACTACACGGGCCCGCGCGCCCGGGTCTACCCAGGGGCGGCGGAATGATCAGCCTGCCGGAGTTCAGTTCCGACCTGGATGCCGTGCCCTACTGCGGACGAGTGCTCACGGAGTCGTTGCTGCGCAACGGAGATACCGACAAGGCGGCGTTGCTGGTAAAGCGGCTGGCCGCCGGCGAGGACCCGGGCCTGGAGATGGAGTTCCGGCCGGCGCGGATCCTCGTGCAGGACTACACCGGAATCCCGTTGCTGGTCGACCTGGCCGCGCTGCGCGACCGGGTGGACCAGCCGGCACGGGTCAATCCGGCGTTGCCGGTGGACGTGGTGGTCGACCACTCCGTGCAGACCGACTTCGCCGGCCGGCCGGACGCGTTGGCCCGCAACGAATCCCTGGAGCTGTCGAGGAACGGGGAGCGGTACGGGTTCCTCAAGTGGGCCGAGCGGGCCTTCGACCGGCTGCGGGTGATCCCGCCCGGCCAGGGCATCGTGCACCAGGTCAACCTGGAGCGGCTGGCCACCGTGGTCGCCACCACCGAGGGCGGGGAACCCTTCCCGGACAGCGTGATCGGCACCGACAGCCACACCACCATGGTCAACGGCCTCGGCGTGCTGGGTTGGGGCGTCGGCGGCCTGGAGGCCGAGGCGCTGCTGCTCGGCCTGGCCCATCCGATCAAGATCCCGTCGGTTGTCGGCGTCCGGCTGTCCGGGGCGGTCAGGCCAGGTGTCGGCCCGACCGACGTGGTGTTGACGCTGACCCAGTTGCTGCGCCGGGAGAATGTCCGCGGCCTGCTGGTGGAGTTCACCGGACCGGGCCTGGCCCAGCTGTCCGCCCAGGACCGCTGCACGATCGCCAACATGGCACCGGAATACGGTGCTATGACCGGGTTCTTCCCGGTGGACGAGGAGACGCTGCGCTACCTCCGCGAGACCGGCCGCACCGAGGACGACGTGCGGCGGGTCGAGCAGTACTGCCGCGAACAGGGTCTACTGTGGACAGGAGTGGAGCCGCGGTTCGGCCGGGTCATCGAGTTCGACCTTGGTGCGGTGCGGCCCAGTCTCGCCGGCCCGAGCCGCCCCGACCAGCGCATCGATCTGGCCGAACTGCCGCGCTCCTTCGCCGCCCTCCTCGACGGCGAACCAGGTCCGCGCGACGGCGACCTGGCCATCGCGTCCATCACCTCGTGCACAAGCACTTCCAACCCACAGGCCATGCTCGCCGCGGGCCTGCTGGCCCGGCGGGCGGTCGAGCGCGGCCTCACGGTGCCGAAGCACGTCAAGACCAGCCTGTCGCCGGGCTCCCTGGCCGTGACCCGATACCTCCGGGACACCGGGCTGCTCACCGACCTGGAGACGCTGGGCTTCCACATCGCCGGCTACGGCTGCATGACCTGTAACGGCGGTAGCGGGGCGTTGCACCCGGACGTCGCCGATGCCGTCGACCGGGACGGGCTCGTCGCCGCGGCGGTGCTCAGCGGCAACCGGAACTTCGAGGGCCGGGTGCACCCCCAGGTCCGCGCCGGTTACCTCGCCTCGCCGGCCCTGGTCGTCGCCTTGGCGCTGGTCGGCCACGTGCGGATCAACCTGGAGACCGAGCCGCTGGGCATCGGCAGCGACGGCGAGCCAGTGTTCCTGCGGGCTCTTTGGCCGAGCTCTCAAGAACTCGCGGCACTGTCCGACGAATGCCTCAAGCCCGAGGTCTTCACGGTCCCGATCGACGCGCCCGACGGGTGGGCCGGCATCCCGGCCCAGAACGGCGAAGTCTTCGCCTGGGACCCCGATTCCACCTACATCCGCCCGCCGGCCTACGTCGACGGCAAGCCCCTGACGACCGAACTCCGGAATGCCCGTGCGTTGGTGGCGCTCGGCGACGACGTCAGCACCGACCACATCTCCCCGGTCGGCGGCATCCCCGCCGATTCCCCGGCCGGCCGTTACCTGACTGTGAGAGGTGTAGCGGACTTCAACTCTTACGGTTCGCGGAGGGGCAACCACGAGGTGATGGCCCGTGGCACCTTCAGCAACCCCCGCCTGCGCAACCGCCTGGTTGGCGAGGGCGACGGCCGTGGCCTGACGCTGCACGTCCCGACCGGCGACACAGTGCCGGTGTTCGAGGCGGCGCAACGCTATGCCGGCACGCCGCTGATCGTGTTGGCGGGCCAGAACTACGGCATGGGGTCGTCCCGCGACTGGGCGGCCAAGGGACCTTGGCTGCTGGGCGTTCGGGCGGTGCTGGCCGAGAGCTTCGAGCGGATCCACCGCGCCAACCTGTGCGCCATGGGCATCCTGCCGCTGCTGCTGCCCAAGTCCTGGACGGCCCTCGGCCTGACCGGTCACGAGGAATTCCAGCTGTCCCTGGACGAGCACGCCGGTCAGGTCGACGTCACGGCCGGCGAAGTGACCTTCACCGCCCGTGCTGATGTGCACGCGGCCGAGTGGGCCCTGTTGCGCTCCGGCGGCACGCTGCCGCACCTGGCCCAGCGGCTGGCCGAGGAGGAAAGGTGAGCCAGCACATCCTGGAGGAACTCGGGCTGGCCGAGGCAGCCGACGGGCTCACCAGCCGCAAGCGCACCTTCTCCCCGGTGCACCTTGGCCTGCACGATGTCCGCATCGGCGATCTGCTCGACGCCGTGCGCAAGCGTGACGGCCTGCTGCCGCCCCGCACCGGGCACCTGGGCAACTGGACCGACATCGCCCAGGGCCGGGCCGGCGCGATGGACTTCAACACCGCCATCTGCGGCGCCGGCCACGGTTATCCGCTGGTGTACGGAATGAACCGCACCGAGGCCGAGACCGAGGGCGGCGACGAGGTCTACCAGCCCGGCGCGATCATCGAGGCAGGGGAGCGCAAGCCGCTTCCACTGTACACATGGGACGGTAATACCTTCGCTGAACGTGGCCGCGGCAAGCCACTGTTCTGTCCGGTGGTACAGACCGAAGTGGACGGTGAACTGACCGCTCTGATCGACGTGCAGTGGCGGCGGCTGGCCGACATTCCGGGCTACCGGTTCAAGAACTGGGCGCACTCGCTGGTCGACAACGAGCCGCTGCTGCTGGACATGCTGACCACGCTGATCACCGAGGCCGGCAAGGGCAAATACCCCGACCGCACGCTGATCGAGCTGATCAGCCACGCCGCCACACTCGACGGCGGGGTCGAGCGCTGCGACCTCCGGCACGACGGCACCGGTTACCTGCTGGACAACTACCGCTACGGCTCGGCTCGTGAGCTGGCCGAAGCGGTCCTGTTGCCGCTCAAGGCACTCACCGACCCGCAGTGGTTCTTCGCGCGCATCGCCGACATCCCCACGGTGTTGCCGGTTCCCTCGCTGCTGCTGACCAACGTGCTGTTCGCGGTCTTCGGCGATCACCGCCCGGACGAGACCGGCGTGCCCGATGAGGGGCCGTTCATCACCCACCTGCACTGGGGCGCTCGCGCGATGGCCGGTTGTCCGCCGCGCCGCAACGGCTACTTCGGCCGGCGGTCGCGGGTGCGGCCGATGAAGGACATCGTCGCGCCGCTGGTCGAGCACTTCCCCGAGGTGAGCCCGATCTGTTTCGTGCTGCTGCCGGCCCAGGTGTTCATGCTGTGCCCGCCCAGTACTGAGCCGCAGGACCTGGCCGTGATGGGCGCGGTGGTCAAGTCGGTGCTCGCCGCCGAACCCGACGCCGCGTACGACACCGCGCTGGCCGAACTGGGTTCGCGCGGCGACGAGCTGTCGGCCTACCTGCGCGGCCGGTTCGCCGCCAACAGCGGCGTGCCGCGTGGCGGCGAGGTTCGCGAGCCGGCGGTTCCGACTGAGCCGGAAGGCTTCCGCGACCTGACCTTCAAGCAGGCTTCGGCGGTCGTGGCGGCGTTCGAGGAGGTGTACGAGCGATGAGGCTCACGCACCGGGACATCGCCATCGCGTTCAAGGAGCCGTTCGTCAGCAGCCGGGGCGTGGTCAGCGAAGTGCGCCAACAGGTTGTCCGCCTCGACTGGCAGGGCCTCGTCGGCTACGGCACGGCTTTGGCTGCTGAACCGTCCGAATTGGACGGATTACTGCTCGAAGACGCCAGCCCGTTCGCGATCAGGTCCACGCTGGCCCGGCTCGACGTCCGACCGAACGTGCTGGCCGCGATCGACATGGCGCTGCACGACCTGCTCGGCAAGGCGGCCAACCTGCCGCTCCGCCACCTCATCGGCGCGGCCGACCTGCCGCTGACCCCGACAGCGGTGTCGATCGGCGCCTGCCCGGACCACGAATTGGCCCGCCGTGGCCAGGAACTCGCCGACTGGCCCATCCTCAAGCTGAAGATGACTTCGGCCGACGACGGCCGGCGGGCCGGCGTGCTGCGCGAGGTCTACGACGGCCGGATCTGGGTCGACGGCAACTGCTCCTGGACGGCCGAGCGTGCCGTCGAGGTCTCCCACGAGTTGGCCGAACACGGCGTCGAGCTGCTCGAACAGCCCGTCCCGGCCGGGCAGCTCAGCGAACTCCGCTACGTGCACGAGAATTCGCCGATCCCCGTGCTGGCCGACGAGGACTGCGTTGGCCGGGACGACATTCTCAAGCTTCGGGGTCACGTCGCCGGCGTGAACATCAAGCTCACCAAGTGCGGCGGCCTGCTGGCCGCGCTCGACATGATCACGCTGGCCCGGGCCGCCGGACTGCGGATCATGGTGGGCTGCAAGAACGAGAGCACGCTCGGCGTGACCGCGATGGCCCAACTGGCCGGCCTGGCCGACTATCTCGACCTGGACGGGCAGCTGCTGCTGGTCGACGACCCGTTCACCGGCCTGGCGATCGACCGGGGCGTGCTCACGCTGCCGGCCGCCCCCGGCCTGGGCGTCGGCACCTACGACATCGGAGAACACTGACATGCGCTGTGCCGTCCTCGACGACTTCCAGCGGGTGGCGACCACGGCGGCCGACTGGTCGCCGATCGCCGACCGCGTCGACGTGACCATCTTCGACCAGCACCTCAGCGACTCAGCACTGGCCGAGGCATTGGCCGACTTCGACATCGTCGTCACGCTGCGCGAACGCGTCCCGTTTCCCCGATCCCTGCTGGCAAAGCTGCCCAAGCTCAAGCTGCTGATCGCCTCCGGCATGCGGAACTCGGTGATCGACTACGCGGCCGCCGAGGAACAGGGCATCACCGTCTGCGGCACGGCCAGCTCCTCGACGCCGCCGGTCGAGCTGACCTGGGCGCTGCTGCTCGGCCTGGCCCGCGGCATCGTCACGGAGAACAACGCGGTGCGGGACAACGGACCCTGGCAGCAGACGGTCGGGGCCGACCTGCACGGCAAGACCCTCGGCCTGCTCGGCCTCGGCAAGATCGGCAGCCGGGTCGCCGCGGTCGGTCTGGCCTTCGGCATGAAGGTCGTGGCCTGGAGCCCGAACCTGACCAAGGAGCGGGCCGCTGAGCACGGTGTCGAGCTCGTCACCAAGGAAGACCTGGTGGCCGACAGCGACTTCGTCTCCATCCACCTGGCCATGGGCGACCGGTCCCGCAACCTCATCGGTGCCGACGAATTAGCCGCGATGAAGTCGACCGCGTTCCTGATCAACACCTCCCGAGCGGCCATCGTCGACCAGGACGCGCTCGTCACTGCCTTGAACGACAACCGAATCGCCGGAGCCGGTGTCGACGTCTTCGACGTCGAGCCGCTGCCGGCCGACCACCCGATGCGTACGGCACAAAACCTGCTGGCCACGCCCCACCTCGGCTACGTCTCGCACGACAACTACCGGCGCTACTACGGCGAAGCCGTCGAGGACATCCAGGCTTTCCTCGCCGGATCCCCCGTTCGCCGCCTGCCCTGACAAACAAGGAGAGCACAGCAGTGAACCGGATGATGAAGCTCGGGGCCTTCCTGCCGGCGCCCGGACACCACGTCGCCGCCTGGCGCCACCCCAACGCGTACCCGCAGGGCTGCCTGGACTTCGACTACTACCGCAAGCTGGCGCAGACCGCCGAGCGCGGCAAGTTCGACATGATCTTCCTGTCCGACGGCGCGGGTGTCCGCACGCACTACCGCAACGCGGAGGAGCTCAGCCGGCAGGGCCGCATGGTCCACTTCGAGCCGCTGACCCTGCTGTCCGCGCTGGCCGTGCACACCAGCAACATCGGCCTCGCCGCCACCGCGTCCACCAGCTACAACGAGCCGTTCAACGTGGCGCGGAAGTTCGCCTCGCTGGACCATCTGTCGCACGGCCGCGCCGGCTGGAACGTCGTCACCTCCGCGACCGACGCCGAGGCCCGCAACTTCAACCTGGAGCAGCAGGCCGCGCACGCCGACCGCTACCGGCGCTCGCGCGAGTTCATCGAGGTCGTCGCCGGTCTCTGGGACAGCTGGGAGGACGACGCCTTCACCTACGACAAGGAGAGCGGCCGCTTCTTCGATCCGGACAAGCTGCACATCCTGGGGCACAAGGGAGAGCACTTCTCGGTGCGCGGCCCGCTCAACGTGGCGCGCCCGCCGCAGGGCCACCCGGTGATCGTGCAGGCCGGTTCCTCGCCGGACGGCCAGGCCTTCGCCGCGCAGTGGGCCGAGGTCGTCTTCACCGTGCAGCAGACGCTGGAGCAGGCCCAGGACTACTACCGCGGCATGCGCAAGCAGATCGCCGACGCCGGCCGCGACCCCGAGCACGTCAAGATCCTGCCCGGCGCGTTCATCGTCATCGGGCGCACCCAGGCCGAGGCCGAGGACAAGTACGAGACGCTGCAGGACCTGGTGGATCCGGTGCTGGGCCTGAGCCTGCTGACCGCCCAGCTCGGCGACATCGACCTGTCGGGCTACCCGCTGGACGAGCCGCTGCCCGAGCTGCCGCCGACCGAGGGCAGCACCAGCAAGCAGCAGATGATCTACCAGCAGGCCAAGCGGGAGGGCCTGACCCTGCGCGAGCTGTACAAGTCGGTGTCGGCCGGCCGCGGCCACCGCCGGCTGATCGGCACCGCCGAGACCATCGCCGACGACCTCGAGGAGTGGTTCCTCAACGAGGCGGCCGACGGCTTCAACATCATGCCCGACTACCTGCCCGACGGCCTGGACGACATCGTCGAGCTGCTGGTGCCGGAGTTGCAGCGGCGCGGGCTGGTCCGCACCGAGTACGACGGCCGCACGCTGCGGGACAACCTCGGCCTGCCGCGGCCGGACTTCGCGCGATGACCGTCGACGGCCGGACCCTGCGCCGCGTCCTGCGCTCGCACGCCGCCGGGGTCGCGGTGCTGACCGCGCCCGGGCCGGTCGGGGTCACCGTCACGTCGTTCACCTCGCTCAGCGCCGACCCGCCGCTGGTGTCGTTCGCGCTGGCCGAGACCTCGTCCACCTGGGGCCGGGTGGCCGACGCCGAGTGGTTCGGCATCCAGGTGCTGGCCGCGGACCAGGTCGCGGTGGCCGAGCGGTTCGCCGCCAAGGGCGTCGACCGGTTCGCGCCGCCGACCAGCTGGCGGCCCGGCCCGCACGGCGTTCCGCTGCTGGACGGCTGCCTGGCCTGGCTCGTCTGCTCCCGGCACGGCGTTTTCCGGCTCGGCGACCACCACCTGGTGGTCGGCGCGGTCGAGCACGCGGAGGCCGGCGAGTCCGGCGACGGCCTGGTCCACGTGCACGGCACCGTGCGCCCCTCCCACGCAAGGATCTGATCATGCCCAAGGTGCTTCTGCTGTCCCGGCAACCGCTGGCCAAGCGGCCGTTGCAGGACTGGCTGGACGACACGTCGTCGGTCGTCCTGTTCACCACGCCCAAGGCGGTGGCCGGGTCGGAGGCCGAGCTGGCCGAGCACTTCCCGCGGCACCGGCTGGTCGAGGACTACCACGGCTGGTCGGCGCTGCGGGCCGCCGAGTCGGCGGCCCGTGCGCACGGCGTGGACCTGGTGGCCAGCACGAGTGAGCACGACGTGCTGCGGGCGGCCCGGCTGCGGGAGCGGCTGGGCCTGCCCGGGCAGGGCATCGCGTCCGCGTTGGCGCATCGGGACAAGGTGGTGATGAAGCGGTTTGCCGTCGAGGCGGGGGTGCCGGTGCCGGCCTTCGCTGCCATCGATGACCCGTTGGACCTGCTCGATTTCGTTGACGCGCACGGGTTTCCCGTGGTGGTCAAGCCGCGGGACGGGGCGGGCGCCTCGGGTGTGAGCGTGCTGTCTTCGATGGGTGATCTTGACGAGTTCCTGGCCCAGCACGGCGATGTGCCGCACCTGCCCGGCCAGTGGATGGCGGAGTCCTTTGTGCGTGGGGACTTCTTCCACGTGGACGGGGTCATGGTGGACGGCCGGATCGTGCACGGCTGGCCTTCGCGGTACAACGGCGGCGTGGCCGAACGGGTCCGCGACTCGACGTGCTTGAGCAGTGTTCTACTGGCTCCCGAGGACCCGCGGAATACGCTGCTCATGGGGCTGACCGCGGACGTGATCGCGGCGCTGCCCCGCTGCGAGGAACCGTTGGTGTTTCACCTGGAGGCCTGGATCCGGGCCGACGGCGAGCCGGTGTTCTGCGAGATCGCCAGCCGCTCCGGCGGGGCGCTGGTCGCGGAGACCTACGAGCGGGCCTTCGGTGTGCACCTGGCCAAGGAGGGGCTGCGCGTGCAGTGTGGCGACGACCTCACCCTGACGGAGCAGCCGGCCGCGCCGCGCTCGGCCTACGGCTGGATTCTGGTGCCGCCCGGTCACGGCAAGCTGGTCGGGCCGGCGGAGCCGTGCCCGGTTCCGGGCGTCGAGATCGTCACGCAGCTGGCCGCCGGCACGGAGCGTGACGGCCTGGCCCACGCCACCGACGCCGCGGTCGGCGCGACTGTCTTCGGCGACACGCCCGATCAGGTGGACAAGCGGATGACCCAGTTGGTGGACTGGTGGCGGCTGAACACGAGCTGGGTGGGGGAGTCGTGACTACGGAACATGTTCTCATCGTCGGCACGGGCCGGGAGTTCCCGGCCCGTTTCCGCGAGGCCGGCGCCGAGACCTCGGTGATCGTGCGGGTCGAGTCGCTGCACAAGGTGCGCGAGCCGGCGTTGAACCGGCGGGTCATCGGCGTGCGGGCCGACGCACCGGATGAGGAGTGGGTTGCCCTGGCCGCGGCGGCGCACGCCGTGCACCCGTTCACTCGCATCGCGACCGTCGGCGAACGGGAGCAGGACCGCTGCGCGGCCATCGGGGCGGCGCTGGGGTTGTACACGCACAGCGTGGAGACCGTGGCGCTGGTGCACGACAAGCTGCGCATGCGGGAGAAGTTGGCCGATCTTGGCATCGACTTGACGGCTTTTGTCTTTGCTGAAGCCGAAAGTGACGTGCTGGCGTTCTTCAGGGCGCATGGCCCCTGTGTGGTCAAGCCGATCGAGGGTGCCGGCAGTGCCGGGGTGGCGCTGGTTCGGGCCGTGGCGGACGTGCCGGCGGCGTGGGTGCGGGCCAGCGGTTCGCACGAGGGCATTCCCGCGGCCGGCGTGATCGTCGAACAGTTCCACGACGGGGACCAGTACAGCGTCGAGGGTTTCGCCGAGGCCGGCGAGCACGTGACCGTGTCGGTCACGCGGAAGTACTCCGATCCCTCGACCTTCGTCGAGCTCGGCCACGTCGCTCCCGCGCCGCTCACTTCCGCGGAACGGTCGGCCATCGAGGAGTACACGAATCGTGTGCTGGCCGCGCTCGGTGTCGAATTCGGGCCGACCCACACGGAAATCGTGCTCGGTGCCGACGGCCCTCGACTGATCGAGACGCACGTTCGCTTCGGCGGCGACGACATTCCGTCGCTGACCCTGGACGTCACCGGTGTCGATCTGTCGGACTGCGTGGTGCGGCAGACGCTCGGCGAGAAGGTGCTGCCGTCGATCCGTTCTTCCTCAGGGCAGGGCAGTTCGGCGATCTGGTTCGCCGCGTTGGCCGGATCGGGTGTGCTGGCGGACGTTTCCGGTCAGGACGAGGCATCCGCGGTCGACGGCGTGACTTCGGTGCGGCTGCTGGCCAAGCCCGGTGCTGTGGTGGACGGGCTGGCGTCGTCGGAGTCCCGGGTGGCGCAGGTGCGAGCCGTGGCCGACAGTCCTTCGGCGGCCGTCGAAGCCGCCCGCGAGGGCGTTCGACGGCTGGGATTCCTGGTGCGGGCCAAGGCCCACGACGGCGCGACCGTCTGAAGGGGGAGGAAAAACCTCGTGTTGAGCCGTTTTCTGCTGCCGCCGGGCCCGGTCCGGCTGTTCAGCATCCTCAGCGGGATCATGACGCTGGGGCAGGGGCTGTGGATGGCGCTCAACGCGATCTACGCGGTGACCGTCGTGCACCTGAGCCCGGCCCAGCTCGGCATCAGCGCCACCGTCGCCGCCGGGATCGTGCTGCTGTTCAGCATCCCGTTGGGGCACTTGGCCGACCGGTTGGGCCCGCGCGGCGTGCAGATGTGGTCTTTCCTCCTGCTGGCCCCGCTGACCGCCGCCCTGCTGTTCGTCACCGGGTTCTGGAGCTATCTGGTGGTGGTGTCCGTGCAGGGCATCGCCTACCTGGCCGGGCGCAGCGCGCGCAAGGCCATGATCGCCGGTCTGGTGCCGTCCGGGGAACGGGTGAAGGTGCTGGCCTACATCCGGTCGGCGTGCAACGTCGGCGTGTCGATCGGGGCCATGATCGCCGGGCTTGTGTTGGCCTCGCAGTCTTTGCTGGCCTACCACGGTGCCGTGCTGCTGACCGCCGCGTGCTTCCTGACCACGGGCCTGTTGACGGCCAAGGAGCCCAAGGTGCCGCCGGTGCCGCCCAAGCCGGGGCCGACCTTCGGCGTGCTGCGGGATCTGCCGTTCCTGAGCTTCACCGTGTTCGACGGCCTGCTGTCCACACATTCCGTGCTACTGGACGTGGTGCTGCCGCTGTGGGTGTTGAACCACACCAACGCCCCGAAGTGGATGAGCGCCGTGATCCTGTTGACCAACACCATTCTGGTTGTGCTGGTGCAGACGCGCGCCGCTCGTGGCACCGACACCCCCGCCAGGTCCGCGCGGGCCAGCCTCCAGGGCGCCGGTTGTGTCGCCGCCGCCTGCGTGATCTTCGCGTTCAGCAGCGGAACCGACGTCTGGCTGGCCTGTTCGCTGCTGGTCATCGGCGGTGTGGCGCACGCGCTCGGCGAGGTGCGGCAGGCCGCCGGCAGCTGGGGCATCGCCTTCGAGTTGGCCCCGGACCACGCGATGGGGCAGTACCAGGGCACCCACGCCATGGGCCAGGACATCGGCCAGATGATCGCCCCGGCCATCTTCACCTCGTTGACCCTGGTGCTGGGCTTCCCCGGGTGGTTCGTGCTGGCCGCGGCGTTCCTGGTGCTGGGGGCGGCCATGCCGCCGATCGTCTCGCTGGCCACGCGCAAACGCAGCCTGGTCGCGGCGTGAGAACGTCGGGCCGGTCGGCGAGCGCCGACCGGCCCGAGTGTTTGCTCAGCCCACGAAACCGTTGTCGGCCAGGGTCTTGTCGATGCGGGCCCGGTGCGCCTGCTCCCAGTCGTCCAGGGTCTCGGCGGCCTCCTTGGCCAGCTTGGCCTGCGCCTGGGCGAGGACCTCGTCCTGCCGGCCGGCCGGCACCACGACCACGCCCTCCTCGTCGGCCACCACGATGTCGCCGGGGTTGATCCGCACGCCGCCGACGGTGACCTCGCCGCCCAGTGGGAGGACCTCCTTCTTGGTGCCCGGGATGGGGATGACGCCCCGGCCGAACACCGGGAAGCCGTCCTCGCGGACCTCGCCGAGGTCGCGGATCAGGCCGTCCACCACGAACGCGGCGACGCCGCGGCGGTGCGCCACCGCGCACACGTTGCCGCCGGCCAGCGCGTAGTCCAGGTCACCGGACTCCACCACGATCACCGAACCCGGCTCCGCGCGGTAGATCGCGGCATGCAGCATCAGGTTGTCGCCGGGCGCGCACTTCACCGTGAACGCCGGACCGGCCACCCGCGGCGCGCCCGTCCACAGTGGACGGATGCCGATGTCCATCACCTGCTGGCGGCCCAGGATGTCGGCCAGGGTGGTCGGCGGGACGTCCTTGAAGCTCATGCTGTTCCCTTCAGGTCCTTCTCGTGGCCAAAATCCTTTTCAGGACTGTAGAAGTGCTGGTCCCACGTTGCGCCGCCGTCGTCGGTGGACAACACGGTGCCCTCGTCGCCGACGATCCACAGCCGCTCCGGTGACAGCACGGCGACGTCCCACAGCGACATGCCCGATCCCGTCACGTCGACCCGCCAGGTGTCGCCGCCGTCACGGGTGATCGCCACGACATCGCTGCGGCCGACCGCGCAGCCGGTGCGGCCGTCGGCCGAGAAGTGCACGGTGACGAAGTTCTGCGTGGTGCCGCTCTCGTGGCTCCGCCAGGTCCGGCCGCCGTCGGCGGTGCTGACGATCGTGCCGCCGTCCCCGACGGCCCAGACCCTGTTGGCGTCGATGACATGCACGCCGAGCAGGTCGTCCACGGTGCCGCTGTGCTGGTGGATCCAGGTGCGGCCGCCGTCGGTGGTGGCCAGGATCTTGCCCCGCTCGCCGGTGGTCCAGCCGGTCGTGTCATCGGCGAAACCGATCTCCCACAACGGGATGTCGGCCATGCCGGTGGTCGGCTGGTGGACCCAGGTCGCGCCGCCGTCGCTCGTGTGCACGATCGTGCCGCAGTCGCCGACCGCCCACGCCGTCCTGGCGTCCGGGCGGGCGTGCATCGACAGCAGGTCCCGCATGGAGCCGCTCTGCTGCGGCTGCCAGGTCCGGCCGGCGTCCTCGGTGGTCATGATCGTGCCACCGCGGCCGATGGTCCATCCCTTGCGGCCGTTGGGCATCGCGATGCGGTACTGGTTGCGGGTGGTGTTGCTGCGTTGGTGGTGCCAGCGGCCGGCGCGGCGCGAGGCCAGCACCGTGCCGCCGTCGCCGACCACCCAGCCGTTGTCCGTCGCCGGGTCGATCAGCACGCCGTAGAGGTTCTTGCCGGTGCTTTCCACTCGGGCAGCCCAGGTTTCGCCGTCGGTCGTGGCGATGATCTGGCCACCGTCACCGACCGCGGTGGCTTTGCCGTTGCCGGCCCAGACGTCCTTGAGGGCTCCCGTGACCGTGCTGTCCTGCGGCTGCCAGAGCTCGCCGTCCTGCGTCGCCAGGACCGTGCCGGCATCACCGACCGCCCAGCCGTTGTTGCCGTCGAACGCGATACCCCAAAGCGCGTGCTCGGTGCCGCTCTTCTGCTGTTGCCAGGTGGTGCCGCCGTCTTGCGTGGCCAGAATCGTGCCGTTGCGGCCGACGATGAACGCCGTGTTGTCATCCAAGGCATATACGGTGGTGAGATTCGCGCTGACCGGCGATTCCTGGCTGTGCCAGGTGTTTCCGTCCTCGGTGACGAGGATCGTGCCGTCCGCCCCGACCGCCCAGCCCTTCTTGTCGGCGAAGGTGATTCCCCACAGGTGGCGGTCGGTGCCGCTGTCCTGCCGGGTCCAGATGCTGCCGTCCTTGACCAGGATCGTGCCGTTGGCGCCCACGACTCGTCCCGAGTGGACGCCGTAAAGGTGTTCGGTGGTGCCGCTGTCGTCGCGTTGCCAGGTCTGGCCGCCGTCTTCGGTGACCACGATCGTGCCGTTCGCCCCGACCGCGTGGTCGTTGTGCACGGCCCACAGCAGTTCGTCGACGCCGATGTGCCCGCCGCGCCAGGTTGTGCCGCCGTCCGTGCTGAGCACGACCGTGCCGCTCTGTCCGACCACCCAGCGCTTGTCGCCCGTGCCATGGATGCCGACGAGGTCCATGTACGTGCCGTCCAGCTGCGGCCGCCAGGTCTCGCCACCGTCCGGCGTGCCCAGGATCAGGCCGTCATCGCCCGCCGCCCAGCCGTTCTCGGCGTTCTGGTCGAAGGACAGCGACACCACGTCCTTGCCCGTGCCGCTGTCCTGCGGGGCCCACGTTTCGCCGCCGTCGTTCGAGGCGAAGATGTAGCCGTCGTCGCCGGAGGCCCTGATCTTGCCGCCGTCCGGCGACACCCACAGGCCGTAGATGTCCAGTTCCGTGCCGGCGTCCACCTTCGTCCACGTGGCTCCGCCGTCCTTGGTGTGCAGCAGCGTGCCTTTGCGGCCGCTGGCCCATACCTCGTCGTGGGAGATCGCGTAGATGCCCCGGACGTCGTTCTCCACGCCCGTGGGCTGGATCCGCCAGGTCTCGCCGCCGTCCGTGGTCGCGAGGATCCGGCCCCGCATGCCCACCACCCACGCCGTGTTGTCATCCAGCGCGTAACACCGCGACAGGTGCGTGTCGTCGATCCCGTCCTGCCGGCTCCAGGTCCGGCCGCCGTCCCTCGTCACCAGCACCGTGCCGCTGTCCCCGACCGCCCAGCCCGTACGACCCGAGGGCGCGACCGCGATGCCGTACAGATTCCGGTCCGTCCCCGATGGGCAGATTTCCCAGCGGTGGCCGCCGTCCTCGGTCCGCAGGATCGTCCCGTCCCGCCCGGCCACCCAGCCCCGCTCGGTGTCCACGAAGCTCACCGCCCGCAGGTCCTTCTCGGTCTCGCCCTGCGGCCGCCACGTCATGCCCGCGTCGCCCGTCATGAGGATCATGCCGCCGTCGCCCACCGCCCAGCCGCACCGGTCGGTCACCAGCGCCACGCCTTGCAGGTTCACGCTGCGCGGGGCAATGCTGCACATCATCCGTCGACTCCCCCTCGTCGATCCCACCCGTGCGCAGGCTAGCACCGACATCCGTGCCGTCGAGGCCCTCGAGCCGTGCGGTCACGGTCGAAGCCAGTGACCTTCCAGCGATCCCTGAGCGAGCAAGGCTCACGGTAAATGTGAGTATTGTTCATCACGCATTTCCCGGAAACCACGAGAGACTACGCGGGCCGGATGAGCGGGCCGGTGGCAGGGGTCTGGCGAACTTCCACCAGCTATCCCCTTTATGATCTTGACTGCATCCAAGCCCGTGCTTTCTACACGCCAAGTCGAGAGTCGGGGGGTGGACCTCACGCAGGTCCACCGGGTTCTCGACCGGCGTGTGGCCCGGAGGTAGGGTGGCTGCTTTCCACGGCCCGGGGAGAAAGGATGACGACGAGACCATGGTTAAGAACCTGGGCGACGAGAACGGCGGCTGATACGTACAGCGTGCGTGTCACCGCGAGAGGGGTCTTTACTGGCGGATCGCCAGAGAGGCCCCTTTCCTCAACTCCAGCCGCAGTCCGATCCGGTGATCGGGCGGCAGTTCCCTGGCCTCGATCACGTGCGTCAACCGGCCTTCGCCGTCCCGGCTCGTCTCCAGTGTGACGCCTTCCTGGAAACCGATGTGCCCGCAGTAGGTCTCGGTGTCCTTGGGCAGCACGATCTTGTACCGGGCGCGGGTGATCTGCGTGCCGAGCTTGATGGTGAACTCGTCGCACTCGCCACGCATCAGCGGCGCGCACTTTCCCGGCCACGCCGTTTCCAGCCTGATGGATATCTCGCTGCCCACCTTCAGCGGGGCGGGAAAGTGCACGAGAACGCCGATCTTCTCGTTGGAGAACCAGGCGACCGTCCGATCCAGGCGGGTGCCCAGCATGTCGCCGACGAGCAGGTTGCGGACCTGCACGTCGACCTTTCGCTGGAACCTGGCCGGCTGCGGCCATTTGCAGCCGAACCAGAGCACGAACGTCCGCACGTCGTCCGTTTCCACCTTCGCCCGCACCTTCATGGTGTCGACGGCGTCGCCGTTCGGCGCGACGACGATCGTCTTGTCCCATGAGGTGATGCGATAACCCGGCGTCTGGCCGTGCAAGGCATAGGCGTAGTCGAAGATGAGCCGCTGGTCGGCCTGGATTCGGCGTTGCAGCGCCCGTCGGTCGGCCAACAGCAGCAGCCCGCCGCCGAGCGCGGTCAACATGATCACGACAATTGCGCCGGCCCTGATCGCCACGTCCCCGAGAATCGCGCCGCACAGCGCGGCGAACGACAGCAATCCGACTATGGCCCGTGCCAACCCGGACGGTCCCTCGCCGGCGAGGTAGTCGTCGAGCCAGGCGATGAAACTGCGCAGCACCGTGCCCCCCTTACCTCGCGCGAAGCCCCGATAGCCCTGAGTGACCACTCAACGGTAGCGAGGAAAGAGGTGGGTGTGGCGGTGAGTTGCTCGGCCGGACGGGTGACCCCTGATTCCCTAGTTCATCGCTGTTTCCCGGTCGGGAGTTTCACCGGGTACTCCTGGTCGAAGTCGGCCGAGCGGCTCACCGCTGCCCACGCCTCGGCTTCCGCCAGCTGCCCACGTGAATACGTCTGCGCGAGCTCCACCGCGCCGGCCCCGAGCAGCAGATGTGATGGCAGGTCAGGGTTTTTCACGACCCGCACCAGGATTTCCCCGGCCCGCCGGGGATCCCCGGCCGTGAATTCGGGCCGGTTGAGGCCGCCGGCCAGCGCGCCGACGGTCGCCGCGTACTCCGGGGCGATGTCGTGGACCGCCATGGACGCGCCGGCCCAGTCGGTGGCGAACCCGGCCGGTTCGACCACGAGACAGCGAACCCCCAGCGGCGCGAGTTCGGTGGCCAACACCCGGGTCAGACCGTCCACCGCGAACTTCGCCGCCTGGTACGACCCGAGCCCCGGCGTGCCACCGACCCGGCCGCCGATCGACGAGAACTGCACGATGGTGCCCGCGCCCTGGGCCTTCAACACCGGGATCGCCGCGGTGGAAACGGTGTACACACCCCAGAAGTTGGTGTCGAACTGCCGCCGGAAGTCCTCTTCCGACGCGGTCTCCACCGGCGCGATGTTGGCGTAGCCGGCATTGTTGACCACCACGTCGACCCGGCCGAAGTTTGCCACTGTCGATGCCAGGGCGGCCACCGCCGCGGCCCGATCGGTGACGTCCAGCGCCAGCGGCAGGACCCGGTCCCCGTACTTCCGCACCAGATCGTCGAGCTGTTCCGGGCGTCGCGCCGTGGCGGCCACCTGGTCGCCTGCCTCCAGCGCGGCGATCACGAGCTGGCGGCCGAAGCCTCGGGACGACCCGGTGATGAACCATGTCTGCGTCATGCAGTTAGTACAACGCCGTTGCGTTAATAACGCAACCTGGTTTTGCTATGATGTGCCGCATGACACAACGGGCACGAAGCGTGACGGCGAAACAGGAGCGTGAGCGGGCCATCCTGGACGCCGCCGGGGCCCTCGCCGCCGAGCGCAGCGTGCGTGAGGTGACCCTCACCGACATCGCCGCCGCCGTGGGCCTGCACAAATCGGCTATGCTCCGCTACTTCGAGACGCGCGAGCAGATCTTCCTGCTGATCACCGCCGAGGCCTGGCGGGAGTGGTCAGTCGCGGTCCGCGAGGCCTTGGCTGTCGCCGACCGTGACGACGTCCCGGCGATCCTGGCGCGGTCGTTCGTGTCCCGGCCGGTGTTCTGCGATCTGCTCGGGCAGGCCCCGATGAACCTGGAACGCAACGTGTCACTCGACGCCGTCCACCAGTTCAAGACCGTCGTGCTCGGCGAGGTCGCTGCCGTGCGGGAATCGTTGCGGCAACTGGGAATCAGCGAGCATGGCGCGGCACTGCTCACCACCACCGGGGCGAGCATGGCCGGCGCGCTGTGGCAGATGGCAGCGCCGGGCACACAACTGCGCGAGTTCTACCAGTCGCATCCCGACCTCGGTCACGCCGTCGTCGACGTCGAACCGCAGCTGACCGACATCCTCACCGCGATTCTCAACGGCACGGCCTCGTGAACGGCATCGCCCTCGCGCTCGTGCTGACCGCCGCCGTCGTGCACGCCATCTGGAACCTCGCCGCCAAGCAGGTCGGCGACGGCGGCGCCCGGTTCGTCTTCCTCTACTACACGGTTTCCGCCGTCTTCTTCGGTCCCGTTGCCGTGGTTCAAATCTTCTTAACAGGTCCACAGTGGACCGTGTTGGGGATCTGGCTGCTGGCCGCCCTTGGCACCGCCGTCCTGCATGTCGGTTACGGCATCGTCCTGCAACGCGGCTACGCCGTCGGCGACCTCTCCGTCGTGTACCCGCTGGCCCGTGGCACCGGCCCGCTCCTGACCGTGCTCGTCGCCGTGCTGTTCCTGCACGAACATCCCGGCTGGTCCGGCCTGCTCGGCGCCTTCCTCGTCATCTCCGGCGTGCTCGTCATCAGCTCCGGCAAGACCGCCCACACCGATCCTGCCCGCCGCCGCGCCGGCGTCTGCTACGGCCTGCTCACCGGCGCCTTCATCGCCGCGTACACCTTGTGGGACGCCCATTCCGTCACCACGCTGGGCATTCCGCCCATCGCCTACTTCGGTATCGGATCCATCTTCCAGAGCCTGCTCATGGCCCCTTCCGTCCTCCGCGACCGCTCCTCCGTCGCCGACCTCTGGCGCCGCCACCGCCGCCAGGTCCTCGTCGTCGGCCTGCTCTCGCCCCTCGGCTACCTTTTTGTCCTCTACGCCCTACAACTGGCCCCCGTCAGCCTCGTCGCCCCCGCCCGCGAACTGTCGATCGTCCTCGGCGGTCTGGCCGCCTGGCGCCTCCTCGGCGAAACCCAAGCCGCCCGCCGCCTCATCGGCTCACTGGTCGTCCTGGCCGGCATCGCCGCCATCGCCGTCGCGTGACACGATTCGCGCAAGGGGTGTAATTCGTCCGTTGGGGTGTAGGGGCTAACGCTGCGTGCACCGCGTTCGACGAGTCGAGGTATAAAAGCGACTAGTGCGGTTGGAGAGTGTTCGCGATGAAGTCGTTGGGCAGAGCCGGATGCGTCGTCATCGTGTTTCTCCTTGTCGTCGCGGACGCCATGGGTCCGGCCAGGCTGACCAACGGCACGCTCAACGATTACGTTTCCGTGCCGGCCATCGCCGTGGTCGCTCTCGTGGTGGCCGCGTTCTACGTCGTGATCTTCAAGGCGCGGCCGTTCATGGAGCCACCGGACCAGTTCCCGCGGGAGGATGTCGATCCGATCCACTCGGCCAAGCTACGCAGCTTCGCCGAGAACGAAGCGGATGTGGACACGCTTCAATCGAAGATATTCGGGCTCGTCGTGGCCGAGCCGAGTGCGGTGAGGCAGCGCGTCGTCGAGGACTACGTGCCCGATCATCGAACGCTGCGGCAAACGGTGACCATAGCGGCTCGGATACCGAAGAAGCTGCTGCCCGTGAACGCCGACGGCACGGAGACGGTCTACTTTCCGGCACTGCTCGCCGAGAAGGGCGAGTTGCAGGACGGATTCGACGTCTATACCGAATCCGGCGATCCGGCGATCGTGCTCAATTATCGCGAGTACCTGAGACTCGCGTCGGCGGCGCTACATGCCTTCCTCTTGGCGGCGTACCGCCTCCGGGTCGGCGAGCCACTGCCGCCGGTGGCGCGTGAGGCCGAGTTGCACGCGATCGAGGACATGATGTCGCGTCGTCTTATCGGTTCGCCGCCGCCGACCTACCGCGGTGCGCGGGAAATCGCGCAACTTCGAGTCGAGAACGCGGCGATCAGGGACCTCGCCGCGAAGGTCGTCCAGCGGCTGACCACGCACTACGCCGTGGTCATGCTGGTGAGCGGCCACCGCAAGGGCCGGTTCGTCGTCAAGTACTCGCGGACCCTCATCCCGTCCGCCAAGCTCTCCGAGTCCGGGACGAAACGCAGGCTGACCTTTCCGGCGTGGCTTCGGCAGATGCTCGGCGCCCGCCCGGTGGTGATCAATATCGAACTGGACAACGCCAGCACCTGTCAGAGCTATCACCTCAGGATCGACGGCCTCGACGGGCTGTATCTCGCCTCGCAGCAGGCGCTCGACATGAAGCAGCTCGTCAAGCGCACGGCGAAGGACGCGCCGACACCGCCACACTGCCGGTTCCGTCGCAAGCTCGGCCAGTCGCACGCCCACTTCTATGCGCGTTACTTCCCCGACAGGGTGGACACCGAGCGGCCCCGCCTGGAGTTCAAGTACTACGAGACGCCACCCGGCTCGACGTTTCGCGCTGCCGTCAACGCATTCGCGTGTCTGGCCTTGGTCTGGTTCGCCGGCATGATGAGTGTGTTGTCGGTCGCCGGGTCGGCGTCGGCAACTTCGGATCCTAAATCGGATATACCGGCCATACTTCTGGCTTTCCCGGCGGCCGCGGCCAGCTGGATAGGATTCGAGGCGCCGACCGGCCGACTGTTCGAGGGAACTTTGACGGCTCGCTTCTGTCTGGTGGCCACCGCTGTCCTGTCATTGGCCTCCAGTGGGCTGTACATGGCACGCTACATCCAGGGCAAATCATTCTTGCCTGGCTCTCTCCCGTATGGCCTTTCGTTCTTGGGTCTGGCCGATGTCGCCTGGTCGACCCTTGTGTTTCTGGCCATGGTCAACGCCGTGTACATCGGTTACCGAACGTGTTTCGCCGGGTGGTGCTACGCCTGGTTGGCGACGAGAGTGGACGAGCCCCGTCCACCGAAAGAGTAGGGGGTTTCTCGTGTACGGAATCGATCACGGTGTGCTAAGGTCCGGCCTGAGTGGGCGCTTGAAAGGAGTTTTGAGCGTGAGCGGCGAGCCGGCTGGCGACACCTCGGGGTCGAGACATGGAGGCTCCGAACCGGAGTCACGCGCCTGGCATTCTCTCAAGACCTGGTTTTTCGGGGCGCGTCAGCGGCGTTCCGATTACGGTTCAGGATATTACGTGCGGTCCACCGCGCATCCGATCGTGCCCGAAACCGGCCTCTCCTTCGACGAGTCCATCACCGCGCTCAACAGCCTGGACGCGGTCTACGACGTCAAGGACACCGGACGACGGGGCGTGACAGGCCTCGATCAAGGCGCGTAGGCCGGCGCCGGGCGGGGCCGGGCGGACGGCGAGAAAGGTCCGCATGACCGGGGTCGGGTTGCGCAGCGGGCGGAAGACGACGCCGGGCCCGGGAAGTTGCTCGGCCTGGGGCGCGTAGAAGACGGTCCAGGACGGCCGGCCGAAGCCGATGGCGGCCAAGGTGTCCTGGTCGGTGGTGAACTCCGGGCCGAACTCGGGCTCGAAGCCGGCCTCGCGGCAGCAGTGGGTGATGAGGTCGTGCAGGGTCGGATTTCGTTGCCGTGAGGCCAATCGGAGCGGCAGTCCGGCCAGGTCGGCGAGGTCGATCACGCCGCGCACGGCGAGATCGTGCCGGGCGGGCAGGGCGACCATGAGCGGGTCGGCCCACAGCGGCAACAACTCCAGCCCGGGCACGGGCCGCTCGCCGCGCAGCAGGGTGGCGTCGAGCTCGCCGGAGCGCACCCGCCGCAGCCGCTCGTCGGTGTCGGCGGTGACGAGTTCGAGCGTGGCGTTTCCGCTCAACCGCGCGAATTCCGCCAGGATGATCTCCAGCCGCGAGCCGAGGCCGACGCTGGTGCCGAGCCGGACGGTGGCGGCGTGCTCGGCCCGCAGCTCGTCGATCGCGGTGCGGGCCTTGGCCGCGGTGGCCAGCATCTGCCGGGCGTGGGGGAGCAGCGTCTTGCCGGCCTCGGTCAGCCGCACGGTCCGCGTGGTCCGGTCGAACAGGTCCGTGCCCAGGTCCCGCTCCAGCCGCCGGATCTGCTGGCTCACCGCCGACTGCACGATGTGCAGCCGCTCGGCGGCCCGGCCGAAGTGCAGCTCCTCGGCCACCGTGAGGAAGTAGTGCAGCTGCCGGAGCTCCATGATCCCCCGCCCGATTGATCAGTTTTCGTGATGAGTGTAAGCGCTGATCGATCATTGGTCGCGCGCTTCCGTCGAGGTTGGCTAGTGCCCATGCCGCTCATCGACGTCAACGACACCAAGCTCTACTACGAGGACGAGGGAACCGGCCCGGCGCTGCTGTTCCTGCACGGCTGGGCGACCAGCGGTCGGGTCTGGGGCGCTCAGCTGCCTGAGTTCGTCGAGACCCACCGCGTCGTCACCCTCGACTGGCGCGGCTGCGGACGCTCCGAGCGGCCGGCGCACGGCAACACCCTGGACGGCGTGCTGACCGACCTCGCCGCGATCATCGATCGGCTCGACCTGGACCGGCCGACCGTCATCGGCTCGTCGATCGGCGGCACCTTCGCCACCGAGCTCGCGGTCTGCCACCCCGAGCTGATCTCCGCCGCGATTTCCGTTGACGGGCCGGGATTCTGGCCCTCCATGGGCATGCCGCTGGAGCAGTTGCGGCGTGATCTGCGCCAGGACCGGGCCGGCGTCATCGCCGGCTGGGTGCCGCAGTGGTTCGCCCCCGGCACCGAGCGAGCGCTGGTCGACTGGACCGTGCGGCAGGTGCTCGACTCCGGCGTGTACATCGACGAGCAGTTCGACGGATTCCTGACCTACGATCCCCGTCCCGTGCTGCCCGGCCTGATGGTGCCGATCCACTACCTGCACGGCGAGCTCGACACCGAGATTCCCGTTGCCGTTTCAGAGGAATGCGCCGCCCTCACGCCCGGCGCGTCGGTCACCGTTATCCCCGGCGTCGGGCACCTGCCCCACCAGGAAGACCCTGAGTCGTTCACTGCCGCACTGCGCAAGCTCCTGTCCTGAAAGGAAGTTCCATGCCTCACGCGCCCGTTCGCCTCAGTGGCGGCGACGCCGTCGTCCAGTACGACATCAGCGGCTCCGGTCCCGGCGTCGTACTCGTGCACGGCACCGCCGCCAGCCGCTTGCAGTGGGAGGGCTTGACTTCCGCGCTCGCCGACCGGTTCACCGTTGTCGCGCCGGACTATTCCGGCTCAGGTGGCACGGTTGACCACGGCGGCCCGCTCACCCTCGCCGACCTCTCCGCCGAGATGCTCGCCGCGGCCGACCACGCCGGGCTCGAGTCCTTCCACCTCGTCGGCCACTCCCTCGGCGCGGCCATCGCCGCCCACCTCGCCGGCACGCATCCCGATCGGGTGCTTTCCCTTGCCCTGCATGCCGGTTGGGTTCGCACCACCCCGCGCATGACCGCCGAACTCCGGTACTGGAAGGAACTACTGGCGGCCGATGTCGCCCTCTTCGCACGGTCGTTGCCGTTGATGGCGTTCGGGCCCCGCTACTGGGCCGCCGACCCCGACAACGAAGCCGTGGTGCGGGAACTCACCACCGTGATCGCCCCCGGCACGCTTCGTCAGATCGACGTCGATCTCGCCGTCGACCTCACGTCCGTGCTGGATTCCATTGCGGCGCCGACACTTGTGCTCGCCAGCAGCTACGACCGGATCATCGAGCCCGACCAGCAGCAGGCCCTGCTCGACGGCATCGCCAACGCCCGCTACGCCGAGATCGACGCCGGCCACGGCGCTCCCGCCGAGGACCCCGCGGGCTTCATCACCCGCATCGCCGGCTTCCTCGACGCTAGCGCTCAGCCTGCGCTTCCTGCGCGCCCTTGACCGCCAGCCGGTCCGCCCGCTCGTTCTCCGGATGACCCGCGTGGCCCTTCACCCAGTGCCATTCCACCTGGTGGGGGGCCATCGCGGCGTCCAGCCGCTGCCACAGGTCCGCGTTCTTCACCGGCTCGCGGTTGCTCGTGCGCCAGCCGTTGACCTTCCAGCGCGGCAGCCAGCTCAGCACGCCGTTGCGGACGTACGTGCTGTCCGTGTACACCTGCACGCTCGACGGCCTGGTCAGCGTCTCCAGCGCGCGGATCGGCGCCATCAGCTCCATGCGGTTGTTCGTCGTCGGGCCCTTGTCGCCGCCGTACAGGTCCCGCTCATGGCGGCCGTACCGCAGCACCGCCCCCCAGCCGCCCGGGCCCGGGTTTCCGCTGCACGCGCCGTCCGTGTAGATCTCCACCGCCTGGTCCACCCCGTGACCTTACTTGTGCGAGGATCGCCGCCGTGAAATGGAGCCGCGGTGTGCACCACCTCGAGGAACTCGCCCGCCGATGCGACACCCCCTCGCCCGTGCCCATGCTCCCCGTCGTCGCGCTCTGGGTCTTCGGCGACCTCCTGGGCGAGCCTCAGGACCTCGACCGGGTCGACGTCGCCGTGGTCGTCGACCTACCCGTCGAGGACGTGCCCTGGCTCGACCTCCCTCGCGGCGCGGCGCACTGGGCCCAGGCCGTCCGCCTCCGTGAGCCCCTCTTCGGTTTCTACCGTTCCGCTGCCCGTCCTGTGTGGAATCACCGCATCTCTCGGCCCGCCCTCATCTGGGACGCCGACGGTGTTCGCGAGTCCACCCTCGCCGCCCTCCACGACGGCCTCGGCTCCACCGTCCGTACCGACGCCCCCACCCCCGACGACCTCCGCTCCCAGCTCGACGCCGAGTTCGCCACCTCCCTCCGCTCGCTGCGCCGCCAGCACCGCACGTACGACGACAAGCGCTGGGCCCCCGGCAAGCTGGAGCCCTTCGCCGACTCCCTCTGGCGTGCTACCGACGGCTACCTCGACCTGCTGGACGCCCGCTGAGTTCAGATGCTCGGCACGCAGGGGACCGGCTTCGGCAGCCGGACCGACCCGCTGCCGCACAGCGGCGGGAACTCGGAGGCGACCAAGGCCATAGTGTTCAGCAGCGTGTCCGACGGATGCCCGCGCAGCGGCTCGGTCTCCGCGACAACGAGGAGTGAGCCGTCGGGGCGGGACTTGTAGTGCTGCGCCGTGAACTTGATACCGGCGAATCCGAGCGCCTCGGTGCCGAACGGCGTGATGTCACCGGTCCCGTAGGTGTCCTCCACTGTCTTGAGCCGGCCCATATCGGCCGCATTCGACATCTTCACCCAGATCACCGACACCGCGATGACATCCCCATCGGCGTCGCCGAGCGCGAACAACGCCTGGTTCAGCGAGGCGCACGGCGTCTGGACGAAGAACTTCTGCACCTGTCCGAAGGATTGGACCTCGCAGCGTAATTGCTGCTGGACCGCCTTCTTGATCTCCCGCATGGCCATTCGCTGCCACGCTTCGGCGTCGTTTCCCCTGGCCGCGGAGTTCTTGCCGTTCGCGGCCCTGGTCTCGGCGCTCTGCTGCGCCGCGGCGTCCAGACCGGTGCCGATCGATTCCGTGACCGTCGCCCCGCCCGCGGCCGACACCAATCCGGCGACGACAGCGGCCGTGACGACCGTGCCCGCTGTTGTCGATTTCCGCTTCCCCTTGTCCGATCCGCCACCGGCCCCGCCGATACGTCGATCAGCCACGCCCCAACCTCCCGATGAATGATCACCGAGAGTATTTGCCGCCGCCGGATCGGTCTCCCGGAAATTGGTGGCTTCCGGCTCACACCACCGAGTCGGTGAAGGCGGCGGCCTGGATGGCGAGCAGCTGGGCGTACTCGCCCCCGGCGGCGACGAGATCGTCGTGGCGGCCGGACTCGACGACGCGGCCGCCGCTGAGGACGATGATCTGGTCGGCGTGCCGGACGTTGGCCAGCCGGTGAGTGATGAGGATGGTGGTCCGGTCGTTGCCGAGCCGCCGAAGGGATTCGAAGACGCCCTGCTCGGCGCGGGCGTCCATGGCGGCGGTGGGCTCGTCGGCGACGAGCACGGGGGCGTCCCGGTAGAGCCCGCGGGCGACGCCGATGCGTTGCCACTGCCCGCCGGACAGGTCCCGACCGCCCTCGAACTGCCGCGAGAGCACGGTGTCCAGCCCACCGTCGAGCCCGCTGACGACATCGGCGGCGCCGGACTCGGCGGCGGCCCAGGCCAGCAGCTCGCCCTGAGGGTCGTCACGGTCGAGCCGCCCGATGCGGATGTTGTCCCGGGCGGTCATCGGCCACCGGGCGGGCTCCTGCATGACCAGGCCGATCCGTTGCCGCACCGATCCGTCGTCCACATCGGACAGATCGACGCCGTCCCAGGACACGGCACCGCTGACCGGGCGGTACAAGCCGGTGATCAGCTTGGCCAGCGTCGACTTGCCGGAGCCGTTCTCGCCGACCAGCGCGACGGTCTGGCCACGCAGGATGGTGAGATCGATGTCCCGCAGGGCATCGCCGCGCTGCCCGGGATAGTTGAAGGCGACGCGCTCCAGCCTGATCACGGCCGGGTTGGCCGGTGCCTGCGTGGCGAGCGCGGGCCGGGTGGCGGCGGTGGTCCTGTCCAGCAAGGTGGTGTACAGGTCAAGGTAGAGGGAGCTTTCGTACAGCGCGTTGATGTTGGACATCGTGCCGCCCAGCGCGGACGCTGCCATCCGCAGCGCGACCACCGCGCCGCTGGCCAGCCCGAGCGGCAGGGAACCGCTGTACAGCAACACACCCAGCGCGACATAGCAGGCGCCGGTGCCGATTCCCGTTGCGCCCCGGCCGATCAGCCGGATCCCGGTCTTGTGCAGGTCGACCCGCCGCGCCTCGTCGGCGATCTGCGTGTTGATCCGCCGGTACTCGGCCAGCAGCGCCGGACCGGCGGTGCAGGCCCGCATCTCGGCGGCGGTGATCCGATCGGTCAGCAGTTGGCTGGCCACGCTCAGCCGGCGCATGCGCGACAGCGTCCGCAGGTACGAGGCGAAACCGAGCCGCGCGGCCCGGGTCGACGCCCACACCTGGGGCAGCACCGAGACCAGCACCAGTACGGGCAGCACCGGATGCAGCAGGCCCGAAGTCACGACGGCGGCGGCCAGGTTGAACATCGAGCTGAGCAGCCCGGAGATCGACTGCACACTGGAGCCGATGTTGCGCACGCCCATCTGCAGGCATTGCCGCAGCAGCTCGACGTACTCGGCGTCCTCGAACGTGATCAGATCCACTGTAGACACAGCGCGGTGCACCCGCTCGTTGGCCGCCTTCTCCACCAGCGGCCGCAGAATGCTCTGCTCGGCCGTGGCGGCCGAGTCCAGCAGCGCCCGCAGGATGAACGCGACCACCATGGACATCGCGGCCGGCAACGCCGCCAGCACGCGGTCGGCCGTCGGACCGGCGGCCAGCAGCGAGGTGAAGACGGTCGTGGTCGCGATCAACCCGAACGCGGTCGCGCCGCCGCTGGCCACCGTCAACACGGCCGCGAGCACGGTGTGCGGACGAGAAGCCTGCCACGACAGGCTGATCACCATGCGCAGCGCGGACGGCAGTGCCAGCAGCGTGCGCCACAGGCCGGACTCGGCGACCTGGCGGTCCTGCCTGGTCCAGTTGGGCTCGACCATGGCGTCCACGCCGACCAGCGGCGCGCTCACGGCTTGGCCTTCCTGATGTGCGCCAACGTCTCCCGAGTGCGCGCGAGCAGGCCCAGCACCTGCTGCTCGGGTGGATGGCCGCACGCCAGCAGCCGGTTGCAGTGCATGTGCACGTAGCTGCGCGCCAGCTTGAGGTCGAATTCCCCGCCCAGCGTGGCGATCCGCGCCCGCCGTCGGGCCAGGATCTCGATCGCGCGCGGGTCCAGCCAGGCCGGATCGGTGAGCGCGGCGATCAGCTCGCCCTTGAGTTCCCGGTACGCCTTGCCGGTGGCGTTGCGGTCCACCGTGCCGGTCCGGTACAGCTCAGCCCGATCGCCGGGCTCGAATCCCAGGCAGGAGAGCAGATCGTCGACGGTGGTGGCCGCGAGCAGACTCCGGTCCATGGTCAGCTGGTCGGTCTTGACCAGGTGCAGCAGATCGACCACGGCATCGCTGTCCGCGCCGAACAGGCCCTCGGCGACCGGCATCCGCGTGACGCCGCCGTACCGCTCCACCTCACGCTCGTACGTGTCGATCATGAACCGACGGCAGTAGCCGTCGCGGACCAGGCCGGCGGCCCAGCGCATCACCTCGGGCGCGAGCTCGCCGAGCAGCCGCTCGGGGTCGCCGTGCCAGCGGATGCGCAAATGCGGTTCGGGGTCGACGTACCGCATGAAGAACCAGTTGTCGGCCAGTCCGCCGAGCCGGTCCCGGAGTTCCCGCAGTGGCCAGGCCAGCAGATCATCCTCATAGGACGGCAGGTGGTACAGCTTGAGGAAGAACCAGTCGTCGCCGGGCATGCGCAGCCGGTCGGCGTCGGACACGCTGTGCCGCTTGCGTTCCAGCGCGGGCCGGTCAGGACGGGCGAGCACCAGCGGGACCACGACCTCGGCGAGATGGCCGCCGGTCGGGCCGTCCAGCCAGGCGTGATCAAGCGATGGCAGCGCCTCCTCCAGCACGATCTGCTTGCCGCTCAACTGTTTCACCTGCGCCGGGTCGTGCAGGTCGATCAGCAGCCGGTTGTCCCCGTTGGCCAGATAGACTCGGCGGGGGAGATCCCAGTCGGCCAGCTCGTCGACCGAGGACAGCCGCCAGCTGGCCGGCGCGAGCACGATCCGGCCGTACTGGACTCGCGGCAGGAACGGGAACGGCGTGGCCGGCCCCCAGTCGAACGAGCCCAGCTGCGCGGTCCCGTTTCGGGCGAGTTCCTCGAGGAACCGCACCAAGCCATTGCCGTTGGCGGTGTTCAGCATGTGCCACGTGCTCGGCACGACCTCGACGTCCCGCGCCGGCCACCACAGCACGATCCGGTCCCCGCGCACGCCGACCACGAGCTCGTCCAGCGGCACATGCGCGGTGCCGGGAACCACGTTCACCGGCAGTTCGCGTTCCCGCAGCTGCGGCCGGATCGTCACGTTGACCAGCCGGTCGCGCAGCGGCAGATAGGTCACTTCGGCCCGGCACACTCCCGGCCGGCGTTCGGCCTCATCGACGGCCAGCAGCGCCTCCCGCGCCGGCCCGCCCAGTAGGTCCGTGAACCGGCCGAGTGTCCGGCCCGCCGCCTGGGCGCCCACGTTCGGCCCGACGACGACCTGGTAGTCGCCGCGGTCGATGGCCGCGGCGGACTCGGCCACCACGAACACGGTGACGTCAACGGAATCCGGCGCGTTCGCCGGGGCCCACGTCTCCAGCGTGCCGATCATCGTGTCGTCCAGCTCGACGACCGTCCTGCGGTCCCGGATCGCCTCGACCGCGAGCTTGCGCAGCAGGCTGTCCCGACGCTCGTTCGGCGGCCGCTGCCCGGGCGACTTGGGCAGACCGATGCCGATCTCCGGGTGGATCACCTCCAACAGCGGCACATCGCGGTCGGTGCCGTACCGGTGGACGAACCGCTCCCGGAACTCGTGCATCGTGCGCGGTCCCAGCGGCGCGGGTGACATGCGCAGCAACAGCTCGGCCGCCTTGGCCGCGTCGGCGGCCACCGACCGGTTCAGGGCGCCATCGCCGAACGGCGAGGCCATGTCCGTCTGAAGCGGACTCTTCGACGTGCCTTCGTGCAGGGATCGAGCCGCCGCCAACAGCTTCGGGTACGCTGCCGCAGCCTCCTCGGCCGACAGCTCGTCCCATGCACGCAGGTCGGCCACCAGGTCGCGCAGGGCTGTGCCGGTGTCGAGGTCGAGCCGCTCGGCCACGTGCCCGGTGGGATCGACGCAGGTCGGGCCGGGACGAAGGTCGGTGATCAGCACTGATTGCTCCCACAGCGTGGTCAGCAGCCAGTCGACCTTCTCCGCCGCGGCCCCGGTGCTGGCCATGAGTTCGTCGACCAACTCGCCGTACGGAATCGGAGTGCGCGCCGCGGCCAGCGCCTTCTTCACCGCGCCGGTGGCCCGCAGCGTCACCGGGGCCAGTTTGCCGCTCTCGCCCGGAGTGGCCCGCTCCGCCAGGAAAACCCGGTCCGCGTGCACGATCGCGCTCGGGTTGGCCCACCAGCGCAGACCCTTGCGCACCTCGGGACGGGCCTCCTGCTCGGCCACGAGTTCCAGCAGCCAGCCCATGTCCGGGCGGGTCCGGGTGCGCGGGCGGTCGTCGGTCAGGGTGAGGTCGGTGCGGTCGCCCCAGCCCGCGAGTCCGACTCCGGCGAACATGCCGTACGGCGTGGACCGGGTGGACATCCGGATCAGGTAGCGGACCAGCTTGGCCGCTACCTTCTCCCGCGCCTTCGCGTCGGCCGACGGCTTCTCCAGCGCCGGCACGAGGTCGCCGGCACCGACCGCGAGCGCTTGGCGCACAACGGGATCCTCGGCGTCAAGCTCCTGGTGGCCGCGGGCCGGCAACAGCGGGGTGCGGACCATCGCCCAGTCCAGCGCACGGTACATCGGGTTGGCCACGGACTTCTCCTCGTCAGGACAGGACGAACGCGCGATCCCAGGTCGGCGTCACCGGCACGGTCGCGGCCAGCAACGCCAGCGCGACCCCGGCCGCGCCTTCGAGCAGGCCGGGCTGGTCCCCGGTCGAGCCGTCAGGCTCGAGGCTGCGGAAACCGAACCGTGAATCCGGCCGGTGGCAGGCCAGCAGCCGCTCGGTGATCATCTCGGCGGCCGCGGCGAACCGCGGGTCACCGGTGTCGTGCCCGAACCGCAGCACGATCTGCAACACGCCGGCCAACCCGTGACACAGGCACGCCCCGTTGACCTGCCGGTCGTTCGGCAGCCGTTGGCACGCCGCGACCATCGCTTCCACCGCGAACCTGCGTAGGCCGACATCAGCCAGCGCGACACCGGCCAGCCACAGCGTCCTGGCCACGCCGGGCGCGCCGTAGCACCACGTCGTGCGGGCCAGCACCGGCTCCTCGGAACCGAGCGGCAGTGCGATCATGGCCGGCCAGTTCGGGCCGTGGTCGTCGTCGATCCGGTTGTCCAGCAACCAGTTCACCAGCTCGCGCATGGCCTCGACCTGACCGGGCACTTCGTGCCCGGCGCTGGCGGCCAGCGACATCCCCGCGAGGATGCCGGGGCTGCCGTGCGACAGGCCGCAGTTCAGGTTGCCGTCCGGATAGTGCTTCGCGGTCAAGGGATTCACGATCAGGTCGTGCGGCGTGTGCCAGTTCTGGAGGCCGTTGCGGTGGCCGCAGACGTCCACCAGATTGGCCAGCAGGTGGTGCAGCTCCGGCTCCATCCCGCTGTCCAGCAGGTACGGCACGATGCCCGAGGCGCCGGCGATCACGTCGAAGGAACCGACCCGGACGCCGTGACCCGGCGGCGGGGTGGCCAGCACCCACCTGCTGATTTGTCCATCCACTGTGGACAGCAAGCTGCCGTACCTGGTGCCGCCCTTGGACAGCAGCCGCGCCGCGTAGGCGACGCCGCCGAAACCGACGAGCAGGCCGGGCCCCGACCGCCCGGCCTGCTCGGCCTGTCGGACGCCCCAGCGCAGGAAGTCGTGCGCGGTGACATCCCAGCCTTGGCCCGGTTGATGCCGGTCCAGTTGGCCGTACAGCAGCGCGATGCCCGCGCCACCGCCGGCGAGCGGTGAGTCGGGACGGTCCCCTCGCGCCGCCCCGCGCACCCGTTCCGCCACGTCCATCGCGACCGACAACGCCCGGTCGGCGAGGGCGGACGACAGCGCGGGATGCCAGTGCTCGACCGGTGATCGCACGGTTGTCGTCATCGGCTCAGCAGCAGTTCGTCTTGTAGCAGGAGCCGTCGGTCGGGCAGACGCAGTCGGTGCGCTGCGTCCCGCAGCCGATGCTGGTGTCGCAGAAGTCCGTCGGCGGGATCATCTCGAGCAGTCGGCCGGACGCGTCGCCGATGCGGATGTCGAGGTCGAAGTCGTCCAGCACAGTCGTGGTCATGGCGGTTCCCGTCAGCAGCAGTTGGTCTTGTGGCAGGACTCGGTCGGGCAGACGTCCTCGCTGCGGATCGGGCCGCAGCCGAGGCCGCTGTCGGTCTCGCAGGCGACCGAGGTCTCGCAGCCGAGGTCCGTCTCCGGCGGCATCATCCGCAGCAGCCGGCCCATCGAATCGCCGATGCGGATGTCCAGGTCGAAGTCGTCCAGCACGGTGGTCATGGTGGTTCCTCTCAGCAGCAGTGGGTCTGGGGGTGACAGGACTCGGTCGGGCAGATGTCCTGGCTGCGGATCGGGCCGCAGCCGAGGCCGCTGTCGGTCTCGCAGGCGATCTCGGTCGAGCAGTCCTCGGTCTCGCGCTGCATCACGGCCAGCCGGCCCAGCGCGTCGCCGATGCGGATGTCCAGATCGAAGTCGTCGAGCACCGCGGTCATGAGCGGACCCCTCTCACAGGAAGAACCCGGCAGGCGCCGGTTCTTCAACACTGCGTCGCGACCGTTCCCGGTGAGAAGGGGGACCGGTCCCAGGGGTTCTGGGACGATTTCCCGGGTGGGTGGGACAACCACGACGTCAGGTCCGGTCACCGATGCGGCTGTCGAGGCCGAAATCGCCGAGCACGGCTGTGGTCGGGGTTTTCTCTTCAGCAGCAGACGGTTCGATGGTCGGATTCGATCGGGCAGCCGAGCTCGGTGAACGGGTCGCAGAACCTGGGGTCGGTGGGGTACGTGGCCGACGCCGGCTCGGCCGTGCCCACAGCCAGCCGGTCGCCGATGCGGATGTCGAGGTCGAAGTCGTCGAGCAGCGCGGTCATGGGGTCCTCCCGGGTTGGGACCCAAGCCTGATCGGCCGGCGTTCCCGGCGTGAAGGGGCACGATTCCCGGTTTGCCCGGGGCGATTTCCCGGCGGCGGACAGGCGTGCCGGAGCAATCCGGCCCGCCCGGCCCGACTCGGCCGTCGCGGTGCCCCAGGTGATCCAGGACCTTTCCCGGCAACCCGGGATGGGATCATTGTCCGTATCACGGCTTTTCAGGGGTTATGGCATAGCAAAGGGACCGCCTGCGTGCGCAGACGGTCCCTTTGCGGTGTTTCGTCGGATCTGATCACCGCCATCGGCGGGAATGGCGGCGATCAGGCCGTGAGAACTACAGGTGCATGCTCGAGCCGAGGCTGTCCAGCGCCTTCTGAACCATCGCCTGGGCGTTGGCGTTCAGGTTGGCGTTGCTGCCGTTCACGATCCAGGACGAGCCGGAGAAGATCACCACGGTGACGCCGCTGTCGACACCGCCGGAGGTGCCGCTGCTCGGGATGCCGAGCGACGCGGCCGCCTTCACCGAGGCCTCGCCCAGCTCACGGGAGTCGTTGTCCGACGTGGTCTGGTCGTTGCCGGTCTGGGTGTCGCCGAAGATCGCGCCGATGACCTTGCTCTTGTAGAACATGAGCGCGAACTGCCGGCCCTTGATGCCGTGCTCCTTGTAGAAGAAGTGCGGGCACGGGGACTTGCGGTCGTAGCAGTCGTCGCCCAGCACGTAGAAGGGCACGTGGTGGGCGGCCAGCTGCTTGCCGTTGCTGTCCTGGAAGGTCGTCGAGTCCTGGTGGTCGGGATCGGAGTCGGGGTCGCTGCCGTCGTCGTCCACCGCCAGGCTGGAGCTGTAGGCGTAGACGCCCGTGGCCACCTGGTACACGTTCACGTTCTTGGCCCGCGTCATGGTGTTGATGTGCGGCTTGGAGTTGACCTGGTTCGCGGACGTGCTGTTCTTCTTCACGCCGGCCAGCACCTGGGCGGCCGTGTACGCCGGGGCCGCCGACGCGCCGTCCGTGGCGGCGGTGTTCGGAGCGGCGGTCGCGACGGACTGGGTGACGAGCGGCGTGGCCAGCGCCAGAGCCGCAACGGCTGCCACGGCTAAGCGCGTACGGGGGGATGACATGAGTGCAGGGCCTCCATGAATAGTTAGGAAAGGTTCCTAACGTATTGAAGCACCGCGAGAGATCCTTGTCACGTGATCATCTTCGCCAGAATTCAAGCCCGCCGGCACCCGCCTCGACCAGCACTTTGACGCCAGTACGCGCGTACGCCTTGCGTCATGGTTGCGACGATCGGTCGCATGCCTCTCCGGCAGGCGGCCGAGTCTTGACGGCAAGCGAGACCCGCTCGTTCTGTTCACTGTGGCCAACGGTTCACATGCCTGAAGTGCTTGGCACGTCAAGGTTTGCGCCGCTGGTGAGCCGATGCGCGCTTCGGCTGGCATCCACAGCGGACATCGGACGTCCCGATCCGTTGATCGGCTGCGGTGGAAGACCCTGACCTCCGCGCCCGCAAACGTCGGCGGCCCAAATGCTGAGCCAGCGAGCCGTTGCCGGGTAATCATGGCGAACGTCTCGGGGCAGTCGCACGACTACAGGTGGAGCGGACGTAACGACGTCACGCCGCTGACCCGGCGCCGAGACTCCGTCCGCCAGATCGCGTGATCCAGCTCCCACGGCGTGCAGCCCAGCCGGGCGGCGGTTGTCACCACCAGTTCGCGCGCCTCGGCCACGTGCACGGGGCGCAGGTGCCGGGCGATCCATCGCAGCACCATGCGGTCCGGTTTCATGTGCTGGTCGTCGCCGGCCAGCATCCACAGATAGTTCAGCCGTGCCCCGCTGCCGTGCCCTCGAACTGCCGCCAACTCCGCCTCGACGCCGTCGACTCGTGCATCGTCACCAAGTAGTGCGGCGGCGTCGCCGATCGTCTGCACGTTGTGCTTGACCAAGACCATCGCATACGACAACGCCGCCTCGGCCTTGAGGACACCGCCCCGGGTGCTCGTGCGTTGCCGGTTGCCGATGACGTTGGTGGCGAAGCGCTCGACGCCGATAGTCCGGACGTCGTGGACGAAGGCGTCGAGCCGCTGTTCCTTCGCCGTGCCGACCACGGCGCTCGCCCCTGCGGTCGCCAGCAACGCGCCGGGCAGGCTGGCGTGCAGGGCGTACCGGTAGCACACCTGCACCACCGCGCTGTACTTCGCGTTGATCGAGAACACCGCGTCCACTACGCACAAGCTCAGGTGCGTCCACCGCTTTTCGCGCGGCGTGATGGTCAACTCGGCTCGGGCCGCGCGGTCCAGTGCGTTGATGTCCTCGCTGCTGACCATCGGTGCCTTCCGTCGTCGCCACGCGGATGGTCGGCCCGACGTTCGTGGGCGTTACCTCGTCGGCAACGCCGGCTCTGCACCGAGCGGCAATCGGCCTCGGT